>NZ_JBIUVJ010000190.1:0-1018 GCF_044742875.1 Pseudomonas sp. NPDC087817 | reverse complement strand
GGCGCTGTGCATAATTTGTACAAACCGATGCCGGGACGCTTCAAGGACTACATCGCGATTCCCAAGGCCAAAGGCTCTCAGTCGCTGCACACCACGGTGTTCGGCATGCACGGCGTACCGATCGAGATCCAGATCCGCACCCGCGAAATGGAAGAGATGGCCAACAACGGCATTGCCGCTCATTGGCTGTACAAATCCAGCGGTGACGAGCAGCCGAAAGGCACTCACGCGCGCGCCCGCCAGTGGGTCAAAGGCGTGCTGGAAATGCAGCAACGTGCCGGCAACTCGCTGGAATTCATCGAGAGCGTGAAGATCGACCTGTTCCCGGACGAGGTCTACGTGTTCACGCCCAAAGGCCGGATCATGGAGCTGCCAAAAGGCTCCACGGCGGTCGACTTCGCCTACGCGGTGCACACCGACGTCGGCAACAGCTGTATCGCCTGCCGGATCAACCGCCGCCTCGCACCGCTGTCCGAACCGCTGCAAAGCGGCTCCACGGTCGAGATCGTCAGCGCCCCCGGTGCACGACCGAACCCGGCCTGGCTCAACTTCGTCGTCACCGGCAAGGCGCGAACGCACATTCGCCATGCGCTGAAACTGCAACGCCGCTCGGAATCCATCAGCCTCGGCGAACGCCTGCTGAACAAGGTCCTCAACGGTTTCGACAGCGCGCTGGAGAAGATCCCGGCCGAACGCGTCAAAGCGATGCTCACCGAGTACCGCCTCGAACTGATTGAAGACCTGCTCGAAGACATTGGTCTGGGCAATCGCATGGCCTACGTCGTCGCCCGCCGCTTGCTCGGTGAAGGCGAACAACTGCCGAGTCCGGAAGGCCCGCTGGCGATTCGCGGCACCGAAGGTCTGGTTCTCAGCTACGCCAAATGTTGTACGCCGATCCCGGGCGACCCGATTGTCGGGCATCTGTCGGCGGGCAAAGGCATGGTCGTGCACCTGGACAACTGCCGCAACATCAGCGAAATCCGCCACAACCCGGAAAAATGCATCCAGCTCTCGTGGG
>NZ_JBIUVJ010000189.1:0-1024 GCF_044742875.1 Pseudomonas sp. NPDC087817 | reverse complement strand
CGGCCGTAACCGGCCTTAACGTTTACTTTGTCGCCCAGGTTGCCCAGGTTGGCGATTTTTTCCAGAAGGATCAGTTGCATGTGGAAATCCTCTTAACTTTTAACCTTCACCGTTCGCGCTGTCGGTGTCTTTCGACACGTGACGACCGCGAAAATCAATCAGGCTGTCGACAATGGCCAGAACCACGAGCAACGGATAGATCAGCTGCATGAACAACAGCAGCGTGACGTACAACCCCACCAGCCAGAAACCGGCCAGTCGCTTCTGCCCGACCAGCCCGTGAATCAGGGCCAGACCGGCGAACACCAGCGGTACACTGCACAACGGCGTCAACATGGCCATCTGTGCACCGAGATTCGGGCCCAGAAGCATCAACGCCAGCAGCAACATCGCCGGCCCCAGCGGGATCCGGATGGCGCGAAACTCGCGACCAAAACCACCCGGGTTGTACAACAACGCCTGCCAATGCCGCCCGACAATCAGGCTCAGCACGCTGACGATCTGCAACAACGCCGCAATCAGTCCGGTCAGGACTGGCGCAATCAGGGACGCGAAACGCGCTTGCTCATCGACCGACAATTGCTTGTAGGTTTCACCGAGAAGCGCTGGCATGACCTTTATCAAGGCCTGCGCGAGCATCTCGATCTGGGCCGCAAACGCTGCCCCGAGCACCACTGAAAACACCACTCCAATCACTACGCTGACCAGCAGCGTGCGGACCCAGGATTCACTTGCGCGCAAAACCAACGCAAGTCCCGAAGACCCCAGCAGCACCAGAAGTGCTCGTGGGTCATCGGCATACAGCCACCAGATCAATGCCGGCAGCAGTCCCAGGGACAGAACGCCGATGGCGTCCGTCAATCCGCGCCGCAGCAGTACAAGACTCCCGGCGGCAGCGCCCAACCAATACAACAACGGCAATGTTGCACATCCGGCCACCACGAGAGTGGCCTGCATACGGCCTCGCATGATGAACTCAGCTAAGGCACGCATGCATTCAATCCTTTGCTACTTGTCGACTGCC
>NZ_JBIUVJ010000187.1:0-1078 GCF_044742875.1 Pseudomonas sp. NPDC087817 | reverse complement strand
TCCGTACATCGTGGTTTTCCTGAACAAGGCTGACATGGTAGACGACGCTGAGCTGCTGGAACTGGTTGAGATGGAAGTTCGCGACCTGCTGTCCACCTATGACTTCCCAGGCGACGACACTCCGATCATCATCGGTTCGGCTCGTATGGCTCTGGAAGGTAAAGACGACAACGAAATGGGCACCACTGCCGTTCGTAAGCTGGTTGAGACTCTGGATACCTACATCCCAGAACCAGTTCGTATGATCGACAAGCCATTCCTGATGCCAATCGAAGACGTATTCTCGATCTCGGGTCGCGGTACTGTTGTGACTGGTCGTATCGAGCGCGGTATCGTTCGCGTTCAGGATCCGCTGGAAATCGTTGGTCTGCGTGACACTACTGTTACCACTTGCACCGGCGTTGAAATGTTCCGCAAGCTGCTCGACGAAGGTCGTGCTGGCGAGAACTGCGGCGTTCTGCTGCGTGGTACCAAGCGTGACGACGTTGAGCGTGGTCAGGTTCTGGTTAAGCCGGGTTCGGTTAAGCCGCACACCAAGTTCACTGCAGAAGTTTATGTTCTGAGCAAGGAAGAAGGCGGTCGTCACACTCCGTTCTTCAACGGCTACCGTCCACAGTTCTACTTCCGTACTACTGACGTGACTGGTAACTGCGAGCTGCCAGAAGGCGTTGAAATGGTAATGCCAGGTGACAACATTCAGATGACTGTTACCCTGATCAAAACCATCGCGATGGAAGACGGTCTGCGTTTCGCTATCCGTGAAGGCGGTCGTACCGTCGGCGCTGGCGTCGTAGCCAAAATCATCGAGTAATCTCTTTTATAGAGTTAGCTTGATGGATTGAAAAAGCCCCCGCTCAGCGGGGGCTTTTTTATTGGGTTGACACCTATCTGGGGCGTCTATAGAATTGCGCCTCCTTTTAACGGGCGTATTGCGCCCGGTGGGAATAGCAGCCGGAGTCTGAAATCCAATGCACAATCAGCAACTCCGTATCCGGTTGAAGGCTTTTGACCATCGCCTGAGCGACGAATCACCCCCGGAAAGCGTGGAAACCGCGAAGCTTACTGGTGCTCTAGTGCG
>NZ_JBIUVJ010000186.1:0-1084 GCF_044742875.1 Pseudomonas sp. NPDC087817 | reverse complement strand
TGATCTCTTCACGGGCGTTTGCGTGCATTTGCACCATAAGACCCACGCGCTCTTTCTTGCCTTTAACCGAGTTGATCACGCCGTCGCCGGAGTTCAACACGCCCGAGTAAACGCGGACGAAGGTCAAAGTACCCACGAATGGGTCGGTAGCGATCTTGAACGCCAGAGCCGCGAAAGGCTCGTTGTCGTCTGCATGACGCTCCATCTCTTCTTCCTCGTTATCAGGGTTAGTACCCTTGATAGCTGGAATGTCAGTTGGTGCAGGCAGGTAGTCGATAACGGCGTCGAGAACCAGGGGAACACCCTTGTTCTTGAAGGAAGAACCGCAAACGGCCAGAACGATTTCACCGGCGATAGTACGCTGACGCAGAGCAGCTTTGATCTCTTCGATCGACAGCTCTTCGCCTTCCAGGTACTTGTTCATCAGCTCTTCGTTGGCTTCAGCAGCAGCTTCAACCATGTTGTTGCGCCACTCTTCAGCCAGCTCTTGGAGCTCAGCAGGAATGTCCTTGCGAACAGGGACCATACCTTTGTCAGAGTCGTTCCAGTAGACAGCTTGCATGTTGATCAGATCGATCTGACCCTGGAAGTTGTCTTCGGAACCGATGGCCAACTGAATCGGCACCGGAGTGTGACCCAGACGCTGCTTGATCTGACCGATCACGCGCAGGAAGTTGGCGCCAGCACGGTCCATCTTGTTTACATAAACAAGACGTGGAACGCCGTACTTGTTGGCTTGACGCCATACGGTTTCCGACTGAGGCTCAACACCCGAAGTACCGCAGAACACAACGACAGCGCCGTCGAGTACACGCAGGGAACGCTCAACTTCAATGGTGAAGTCTACGTGGCCCGGGGTATCGATTACGTTGAAACGGTGCTCGTGCGAGTACTGCTTCTCGGAACCTTTCCAGAAGGCAGTGATAGCAGCAGAAGTAATGGTAATACCACGCTCCTGCTCCTGCACCATCCAGTCTGTGGTCGCGGCGCCATCATGCACCTCGCCCATTTTGTGACTTTTGCCGGTTTAAAAAAGGACGCGCTCGGTGGTGGTGGTTTTACCAGCATCCACGTGAGCGACGAT
>NZ_JBIUVJ010000185.1:0-1146 GCF_044742875.1 Pseudomonas sp. NPDC087817 | reverse complement strand
CGAACAGGTCACCGCGACCTTCAAGCGTCGCATGCCATCGGGCGGCACCATCCACATCGAAGAAATCCAGGACCAGGTCGAACTGGCCCTGATGCGTGCCGGCGAGCAGAAAGTTGCTCGCGACTACGTGATCTATCGTGACGGTCGTTCGAAAGAACGCGCTGCCCACGCCCCGGCCGAAGAAGCGGTCAACGCGCATCCGTCGATCCGCATCACCCGCGCCGACGGCAGCCTGGCACCGCTCGACATGGGCCGCCTGAACACCATCGTCACCGAGGCCTGCGAAGGTCTGGAAGAAGTCGACGGCGACCTGATCCAGCGCGAAACCCTGAAAAACCTGTACGACGGCGTGGCCCTGACCGACGTCAACACCGCCCTGGTGATGACTGCCCGTACTTTGGTTGAGCGCGAGCCGAACTACTCGTTCGTGACCGCCCGCCTGCTGATGGACACCCTGCGTGCCGAAGGCCTGAACTTCCTCGAAGTCGCCGAAAGCGCCACCCATCACGAAATGGCCGACCTGTACGCCAAGGCGCTACCGGCTTACATCGCCAAGGGTATCGAGTTCGAACTGCTGAACCCTGTGCTGGCCACCTTCGACCTGGAGAAACTGGGCAAGGCGATCAACCACGAGCGCGATCAGCAATTCACCTACCTGGGCCTGCAAACCCTGTACGACCGCTACTTCATCCACAAGGATGGCGTGCGTTTCGAGCTGCCGCAGATCTTCTTCATGCGTGTGGCCATGGGCCTGGCGATCGAAGAGAAGCAGAAAGAAGATCGTGCGATCGAGTTCTATAACTTGTTGTCGTCGTTCGACTACATGGCTTCGACCCCGACACTGTTCAACGCCGGTACCCTGCGTCCACAGCTGTCGAGCTGCTACCTGACCACCGTTCCGGACGACCTGTCGGGCATCTACCACGCGATCCACGACAACGCCATGCTGTCGAAATTCGCTGGCGGCCTGGGCAACGACTGGACGCCGGTACGTGCACTGGGCTCGTACATCAAAGGCACCAACGGCAAGTCGCAAGGTGTGGTTCCGTTCCTCAAAGTCGTGAACGACACGGCCGTCGCCGTTAACCAGGGTGGCAAGCGCAAAGGCGCTGTCTGTGCCTACCTGGAAACCTGGCACATGGACAT
>NZ_JBIUVJ010000184.1:0-1149 GCF_044742875.1 Pseudomonas sp. NPDC087817 | reverse complement strand
AATGATACGTACACCCAATAAAACAACACCGTATAAAAGACTGTTTGCCTACTAACAGAAGCTTTTCGCAGGCTACCACGTCTTTCATCGCCTCTGACTGCCAAGGCATCCACCGTATGCGCTTCTTCACTTGACCATATAACCCCAAGCAATCTGGTTATACTGTGAAGACGACATTCGCCGAAAATTCGAATTTCTCAACTAAGAGAACTCACAAATTTTACCTTAGCCTGATCCGTTACCAGTGAAAGTAACGTTCAGTCTATCTTTCTATCACATACCCAAATTTTTAAAGAACGAACTAGTCAAAGACTAGAAATCAACATTCATCATCTCAACGATGGAATGCTCATTTCTAAGCTTTCAAACTTCAGAAGCAGTAGTGGTGGAGCCAAGCGGGATCGAACCGCTGACCTCCTGCGTGCAAGGCAGGCGCTCTCCCAGCTGAGCTATGGCCCCGTATTTCTACAGGCGTTTCCCACACAAAATTGGTGGGTCTGGGCAGATTCGAACTGCCGACCTCACCCTTATCAGGGGTGCGCTCTAACCAACTGAGCTACAGACCCAATTTCGGGCTGCTTCTTTCGTCTTCTTCAATGAATCAAGCAATTCGTGTGGGAGCTCATGAAGCAGCTGATGTCGTCGATTAAGGAGGTGATCCAGCCGCAGGTTCCCCTACGGCTACCTTGTTACGACTTCACCCCAGTCATGAATCACACCGTGGTAACCGTCCCCCCGAAGGTTAGACTAGCTACTTCTGGTGCAACCCACTCCCATGGTGTGACGGGCGGTGTGTACAAGGCCCGGGAACGTATTCACCGCGACATTCTGATTCGCGATTACTAGCGATTCCGACTTCACGCAGTCGAGTTGCAGACTGCGATCCGGACTACGATCGGTTTTATGGGATTAGCTCCACCTCGCGGCTTGGCAACCCTTTGTACCGACCATTGTAGCACGTGTGTAGCCCAGGCCGTAAGGGCCATGATGACTTGACGTCATCCCCACCTTCCTCCGGTTTGTCACCGGCAGTCTCCTTAGAGTGCCCACCATTACGTGCTGGTAACTAAGGACAAGGGTTGCGCTCGTTACGGGACTTAACCCAACATCTCACGACACGAGCTGACGACAGCCATGCAGCACCTGTCT
>NZ_JBIUVJ010000183.1:0-1158 GCF_044742875.1 Pseudomonas sp. NPDC087817 | reverse complement strand
CCTTGCTCAATCCAACGGGCCAGGTCGGCCTGGAACAGCGCAACCTGATCATCACCGCCACGCTGCTGATGCTGTTGGTCGTTGTGCCGGTTATCGTCATGACCTTCCTGTTCGCCTGGAAATACCGCGCGTCGAACAAGAACGCTGTCTACACCCCGAAATGGTCGCACTCGACCAAAATCGAAGTGGCAGTCTGGACCATCCCGGTCCTGATCATCATTGCCCTGGGTTACATCACTTACATCTCGACCCACGAACTGGACCCTTATCGTCCGATTCAATCCGACGTCAAGCCTGTGACCATCGAAGTGGTCGCGCTGGACTGGAAGTGGCTGTTCATCTACCCGGAACAAGGCATCGCCACGGTCAACAAGATCGTGTTCCCGGCGCACACGCCAATCAACTTCAAGATCACCTCTGACGCTGTGATGAACTCGTTCTTCATCCCGGGTCTGGGCGGCCAGATCTACGCGATGGCGGGCATGCAGACCAAGCTGCACCTGATCGCTGACCGCAACGCTGAAATGGACGGTATCTCCGCCAACTACAGCGGCGCGGGTTTCACCGGCATGAAGTTCAAAGCTATCTCCACCACTCAGGAAGATTTCGACGCCTGGGTAAGTGAAGTCAAGAAGTCACCTAAACAGCTTGATCAAGCTGAATACGCAGCCCTTGCCAAGCCAAGCCAGAACAACCCAGTCGAGCTCTACTCCTCGGTCACGCCGAACCAGTTCCAGATCATCGTCGACAAGTACGAAGGTATGAAGCCGGGCAAGCCGCTGAAGCACGAGAAGAAAGAGAAAGAAGTGGCGGCCACGGAAATTGACTCGAGTTCGCATTCAGCTGCCGGGGCAGAGGAGTAAACGATGTTTGGTAAATTAAGTTGGGAAGCAGTCCCATTCCACGAGCCGATCGTGATGGTGACCATCGCCATGATCGCCCTCGGTGGTCTGGCGCTGTTCGCTGCAATCACCTACTTCAAGAAGTGGACTTACTTGTGGACCGAGTGGCTGACGTCGGTCGACCACAAGAAAATCGGCGTGATGTACATCATCGTCGCCATGGTCATGCTGCTGCGCGGTTTTGCCGACGCCATCATGATGCGTACCCAGTTGGCCATGGCCACCGAGGGTTCGCCTGGCTACCTGCCACCTGAAC
>NZ_JBIUVJ010000182.1:0-1196 GCF_044742875.1 Pseudomonas sp. NPDC087817 | reverse complement strand
AGTTGAACGTCTCGATCCTGTGCACCGGAATCCGGATGCTGCGCGCCAGGTCGGCGATCGAGCGAGTGATCGCCTGACGGATCCACCAGGTGGCATAGGTCGAGAACTTGTAACCACGACGGTATTCGAACTTGTCCACCGCTTTCATCAGGCCGATGTTGCCTTCCTGGATCAGATCGAGGAACTGCAGGCCGCGGTTGGTGTACTTCTTGGCGATCGAGATCACCAGACGCAAGTTGGCTTCAACCATCTCTTTCTTCGCGCGGCGGGCCTTGGCCTCACCGATCGACATGCGACGGTTGATGTCCTTGATTTCTGCGATGGTCAGACCGGTCTCGGTCTCCAGCGCAGTCAGTTTCTGCTGGCAACGAATGATGTCCGGCTGAACACGACCGATGGCCTCGGCGTACTTGCTCTTGCCTTTGGCCAAGGCGTCGGACCAGCTTTCGTCGACTTCGTTACCCGGGAACTGACGCAGGAAATCGGCGCGTGGCATACGTGCATCACGTACGCACAGTTGCATGATCGCGCGCTCTTGCTGACGCAGACGATCCAGGGCGCTGCGAACACGCTCGACCAGGGCTTCGAATTGCTTCGGCACCAGTTTGATCGGCATGAACAGCTCGGCCAGGGCCAGCAACTCGGCAATCGCAGCCTTGTTGTGACGACCGTGCTTTTTCAGGGCCTTGCGAGTGATTTCCATCTGATCGGACACAGCGCCGAAACGCTGGGCAGCGATGACCGGATCCGGACCGCTTTCGGCTTCTTCTTCGTCATCGGAAGATTCGGCTTCATCGTCGTCGGTATCGTCGTCGGCTTTCGCCGCTTTCGCGTCGATCGGCGGCGGCACTTCCGCTGCAGGCGGCGCAATGCCGTCGTCCGGGTCGATATAACCGCTCAGGACGTCGGACAGGCGACCACCTTCGGTGGTGACGCGAGTGTACTCGGAGAGAATATGGTCAACCGTGCCAGGGAAGTGCGCGATTGCGCTCATCACTTCACGGCTGCCTTCTTCGAGACGCTTGGCGATTTCAATTTCGCCTTCACGAGTCAGAAGCTCGACCGTACCCATTTCACGCATGTACATGGGCCCCGGGTCAGTAGTGCGACCGATATCGGTCTCCACCGCTGCCAACGCGGCGGCTGCTTCTTCCGCAGCGTCCTCGTCGGTATCGGCGTCGGCCAACATAAGGGCG
>NZ_JBIUVJ010000181.1:0-1264 GCF_044742875.1 Pseudomonas sp. NPDC087817 | reverse complement strand
CGATCAACTGCCGGTACCGTGACGAGCTCGATTCGCGCAGTTCCGGCCAGTTGATCGTGACCATTGATGCCGTTGATCCGTGTCTGTGTGTCTATCCGCTCGACGAGTGGGAAATTATTGAAACCAAGTTGCGCGCGCTTCCTTCGCTCCGCGAAGAGAACCGTCGCCTGCAACGTTTGCTGATTGGTAATGCCGTCGACCTCGAACTCGATGGCAGTGGTCGTTTCCTGGTTCCACCGCGTCTGCGCGAGTACGCCAGGCTTGATAAGAAAGCGATGCTGGTGGGCCAACTGAACAAGTTCCAATTGTGGGACGAGGATGCCTGGAATGCGGTTTCTGCCGCTGACCTGGCTGCTATTCAACAACCGGGCGCGATGCCTGATGAACTGCGTGATTTGATCCTGTGACTATTGATAGCGGCTTTAACCACATCACCGTACTGCTTGACGAAGCCGTCGAGGCTCTCGCCGTACGTCCTGATGGCTGCTATCTGGACGGAACGTTCGGGCGCGGCGGACACAGCCGGCTGATCCTCAGCCAGCTCGGCACGGACGGTCGGCTCATCGGGTTCGACAAAGATCCACAAGCGATTGCCACCGGGCAAACGCTAGCGGCCGAAGACGGCCGCTTTGTCGTTGTGCAGCGCAGCTTTGCCGAGCTGGGTTCGGTAGTTGCCGAGCAGGGGCTGAGTGGCAAGGTCAGCGGCATTCTGCTCGACCTCGGCGTGTCTTCACCGCAGCTCGACGACGCTGAGCGCGGCTTCAGTTTCCTCAACGATGGCCCGCTGGACATGCGCATGGATCCGTCCCGTGGCATCAGTGCTGCCGAATTCGTCAACACCGCGCCGGCTGAGGAAATCGCCCGGGTGTTCAAGGAATACGGCGAAGAACGTTTCTCCGGTCGTATGGCTCGCGCCGTCGTCGAGCGTCGCGATATCAAACCGTTCGAGCGCACCGCCGATCTGGCTGAAGTGCTGAAAGTCGCCAACCCGGCGTGGGAAAAGGGCAAGAATCCGGCCACCCGTGCATTCCAGGGTTTGCGCATTCACGTCAACAACGAACTGGGCGATCTGGAAGCCGGCCTCGAAGCCGCACTCGAAGCTCTGGAAGTCGGCGGCCGTCTGGTCGTCATCAGCTTCCACTCGCTGGAAGACCGCATCGTCAAACTGTTCATGCGCAAGCTGGTGAAAGGCGAAGCCGACAACCTGCCGCGCAACCTGCCGGTTCGTCACGTAGCGTTCGAACCGAAAATCAAAGTCCATGGC
>NZ_JBIUVJ010000180.1:0-1265 GCF_044742875.1 Pseudomonas sp. NPDC087817 | reverse complement strand
GATGAAGGCTATTGCGGGCTTTGTCCAGCCCGCCGCTGATCAGACCAGCCGACCAAGCCTATTTTGAGCTGCTTATTTTAAGCTGGGCGCTGGTTGATCACTTCGTCGATCAAGCCGTATTCCTTCGCAGCTTCCGCACTCATGAAGTTGTCGCGGTTGGTATCGCGCTCGATTTCTTCCAGAGTGCGACCGCTGTGTTTGGCCATCAGCGTGTTCAGACGCTCGCGAATAAAGAGGATTTCCTTGGCGTGGATTTCGATGTCCGACGCCTGGCCCTGGAAACCGCCCAAAGGCTGGTGAATCATCACACGCGAGTTCGGCAGGCAGAAACGCTTGCCTGGAGCACCTGCGGTCAGCAGGAATGCGCCCATGCTGCAGGCCTGGCCGATGCAAGTGGTTGATACGTTGGGTTTGATGAACTGCATGGTGTCGTAGATCGACATGCCTGCAGTCACCGAACCGCCCGGGGAGTTGATATAGAGATGGATGTCCTTGTCCGGGTTTTCCGCTTCAAGGAACAGCAGTTGCGCGCAGATCAGGTTGGCCATGTAGTCCTCTACCGGACCAACCAGAAAGATCACTCGTTCCTTGAGCAGGCGCGAGTAGATGTCATAGGCGCGTTCGCCACGAGCAGATTGCTCGACAACCATCGGGACCAGGCCGCCTGCGGCCTGGATATCAGAGTTCTGCTGAATATACGAATTACGGAACATGCTCTGCAGTCACTCCCAAATAGTTATGTCTTGAATACGCATAAGCCAGCTCGAAGGCTGGCTTATGTGTGTACTTCTTAACGCAAAAACAATCAGTCGGCTTTTGGAGCTTCTACCGGCTTGACCGCTTCTTCGTAAGAGACCGATTTGTCGGTCACGCTAGCTTTCTGCAGAACAGTATCCACAACTTGTTCTTCCAGCACAACCGAACGCACTTCGTTCAGTTGCTGCTCGTTTTTGTAGTACCACGACACAACCTGCTCAGGCTCCTGGTAAGCCGAAGCCATTTCCTGAATCATTTCGCGAACGCGAGCTTCGTCAGGCTTCAGGTCGAACTGCTTGACCACTTCAGCCACGATCAGGCCCAGCACTACGCGACGCTTGGCTTGCTCTTCGAACAGCTCGGCCGGCAGTTGATCAGGCTTGATGTTGCCACCGAACTGCTGAACAGCCTGCACGCGCAGACGGTCAACTTCGTTGGACAGCAGAGCCTTAGTCACTTCGATCGGGTTGGTGTCCAGCAGAACGTCCATTTCCTGATTCTTGACCTTG
>NZ_JBIUVJ010000179.1:0-1392 GCF_044742875.1 Pseudomonas sp. NPDC087817 | reverse complement strand
TGTCGATCTTCATCGCGATCATGGTCGGAGCGGTGGCCGACAGGTCGGTACGCGACTGGCCGATGATCTGGTTCATCTGACCGAGGATGTTCAGGCGCGCTTCCAGGGCTTGGCCCAGAGCGATTTCCATGATTTCTTCGGTGATGCCCTTGATCTTGATGTCCATCTGCAGCGCAGTAACGCCTTTGGCGGTACCGGCTACTTTGAAGTCCATGTCGCCCAAGTGGTCTTCGTCACCGAGGATGTCGGTCAGGACGGCGAACTTCTCGCCTTCTTTAACCAGACCCATGGCGATACCGGCAACCGGCGCCTTCATCGGCACACCAGCATCCATCAGGGCCAGGGAAGCACCGCAAACGGAAGCCATCGAGCTCGAACCGTTGGATTCAGTGATTTCCGAAACCACACGAATGGTGTACGGGAACACGTCAGCGGCAGGCAGCATGGCCGAAACCGAACGACGGGCCAGACGGCCGTGACCGATTTCGCGACGACCAGCACCACCCATGCGACCACATTCACCTACCGAGAACGGAGGGAAGTTGTAGTGCAGCATGAATGGGTCTTTTTTCTCGCCTTCCAGGGTGTCCAGCAGCTGTGCGTCACGGGCGGTGCCCAGAGTTGCAACGACCAGAGCCTGGGTTTCACCACGGGTGAACAGCGCCGAACCGTGAGTCTTCGGCAGAACGCCGACTTCGATGTTCAGCGGACGTACGGTTTTGGTGTCGCGACCGTCGATACGTGGCTTGCCGTTAACGATGTTTTCGCGAACGGTGCGGTATTCGATTTCGCCGAAAGCAGCTTTGACTTCGCTGGACGAAGGCTGGCCTTCTTCACCGGACAGCTTGGCAACCACCTGATCCTTCAGCTCGCCCAGGCGCGCGTAACGGTCGGCCTTGACGGTGATGGTGTAAGCCTGGGAGATCGCGTCGCCGAACTCGGCACGGATAGCGCCCAGCAGTTCGGTGGCTTCTGGAGCCGGAGCCCAGGTCCAGGTTGGCTTGGCAGCTTCGGCAGCCAGTTCTTTAACGGCGTTGATCACCACCTGGAATTCGTCGTGAGCAAACAGTACCGCGCCCAGCATCTGGTCTTCGGTCAGCTCTTTGGCTTCCGATTCAACCATCAGCACAGCGTCCGAAGTACCGGCAACGACCATGTCCAGGCTCGAAGCAGCTTGCTGCTCGTAAGTCGGGTTCAGCAGGTAGCCAGTGCTTTCGTGGAAAGCAACACGGGCGGCGCCGATCGGGCCGTCGAACGGGATGCCCGAGATGGCCAGGGCAGCCGAGGTACCGATCATCGCAGCGATGTCCGGATCGGTTTTCTTGCTGGTGGAAACGACGGTGCAGACAACCTGCACTTCGTTCATGAAGCCTTCTGGGAACAGCGGACGGA
>NZ_JBIUVJ010000178.1:803-1405 GCF_044742875.1 Pseudomonas sp. NPDC087817 | reverse complement strand
ATCTTACGAGCACGGTTTACCAACTGCTTGTCGGCTTCCGACAGCTCGTCCATACCCAGGATCGCGATGATGTCCTTCAGCTCTTTGTAACGTTGCAGAACGTACTGAACGCCGCGAGCGGTGTCGTAGTGGTCCTGGCCGATTACGTTCGGATCCAGCTGGCGCGAGGTCGAATCCAGTGGATCTACCGCCGGGTAGATACCCAGGGAAGCGATGTCACGGGACAGAACGACGGTGGCGTCCAAGTGGGCGAAGGTGGTCGCTGGCGACGGGTCGGTCAAGTCATCCGCAGGTACGTATACCGCCTGGATCGAGGTGATCGAACCTTCCTTGGTCGAAGTGATACGTTCTTGCAGAACGCCCATCTCTTCAGCCAGGGTCGGCTGGTAACCTACTGCCGAAGGCATACGGCCCAGCAGTGCGGATACTTCAGTACCGGCCAGGGTGTAACGATAGATGTTGTCGACGAACAGCAGAACGTCGTTACCTTCGTCACGGAACTTCTCGGCCATGGTCAGGCCGGTCAGAGCTACACGCAGACGGTTACCCGGCGGCTCGTTCATCTGACCGTAAACCAGTGCCACTTTGTCCAGAACGTTGGA
>NZ_JBIUVJ010000178.1:0-793 GCF_044742875.1 Pseudomonas sp. NPDC087817 | reverse complement strand
CTCACGAGTACGCTCACCCACACCGGCGAACACGGAATAACCGCTGTGCTCGATGGCGATGTTACGGATCAGTTCCATCATGTTTACGGTTTTGCCTACACCGGCACCACCGAACAGACCGACTTTACCGCCTTTGGCAAACGGGCAAACCAGGTCGATAACCTTGATGCCGGTTTCCAGCAGGTCGTTGCCGCCTGCCTGTTCAGCGAACGAAGGCGCTGGACGGTGAATGCCCCAACGCTCTTCGGTGTCGATCGGACCAGCTTCGTCGATCGGGTTACCGAGGACGTCCATGATCCGGCCCAGGGTCGCTTTACCGACCGGTACGGAGATGGCTGCGCCGGAATCGGTAACTTCCAGACCGCGCTTCAAGCCCTCGGTGGAACCCATCGCAATGGTGCGAACCACGCCGTCGCCCAGCTGTTGCTGAACTTCCAGAGTGGTTTCGGCCGCGCTCACTACTTTCAGCGCGTTGTAGATGCTCGGTACGCTGTCGCGTGGAAATTCCACGTCGATAACGGCGCCGATGATTTGAACGATACGTCCGCTACTCATAGCTGGATCCTCTGAATATTTGAACCGTTAAACCGCGGCAGCGCCGCCGACGATGTCCGAGATCTCTTGGGTGATCGCAGCCTGACGCGCCTTGTTGTAGATCAGCTGCAAATCGCTGATCAAATCACCGGCGTTGTCGGTAGCGTTCTTCATCGCGATCATCCGCGCAGCTTGTTCAGCCGCGTTGTTCTCGACCACCGCCTGGTAGACCTGCGACTCGACGTAACGGACCATCAAT
>NZ_JBIUVJ010000177.1:0-1435 GCF_044742875.1 Pseudomonas sp. NPDC087817 | reverse complement strand
CGCCGAACAGCACCATGGGTTTGTCGTTGGCAATCTCGATGTCGCCGACGCGGATGATCTTCTGTGCCATCGGGGTTACGCCTTCTTCTGGTGTTGAGCCAACGCTGCTTTGACAAAACCGCTGAACAGCGGATGGCCATCACGCGGTGTCGAGGTGAACTCAGGGTGGAACTGGCAAGCGACGAACCATGGATGATCCGGCGCTTCAACCACTTCAACCAGCGCTGCGTCAGCGGAGCGACCGGAGATTTTCAGGCCGGCTTCGATGATTCGTGGCAGCAGGTTGTTGTTCACTTCGTAACGGTGACGGTGACGTTCGACAATCACGTCCTTGCCATAGCAATCGTGAACTTTGGAACCGGCTTCAAGCAGGCATTCCTGAGCGCCGAGGCGCATGGTGCCGCCCAGATCGGACGCTTCGGTACGCACTTCGACGGCGCCGGTAGCGTCTTCCCACTCGGTGATCAGACCTACAACCGGATGGCCGCTGGCGCGGTCGAACTCGGTGGAGTTGGCGTCTTTCCAGCCCATGACGTTACGAGCGAACTCGATGACCGCCACTTGCATGCCGAGGCAGATACCCAGGTACGGAACCTTGTTTTCGCGAGCGTACTGAACGGCAGTGATCTTGCCTTCCACGCCACGCAGACCAAAGCCGCCCGGTACGAGGATTGCGTCGACACCTTCCAGCAGCGCAGTGCCCTGGTTCTCGATGTCTTCGGAATCGATGTAGCGCAGGTTGACCTTGGTGCGGTTGCTGATGCCGGCGTGACTCATCGCCTCGATCAGCGACTTGTACGCGTCCAACAGCTCCATGTACTTGCCGACCATGGCGATGGTCACTTCGTGTTCCGGGTTCAGCTTGGCGTCAACCACTGCTTCCCACTCGGACAGATCGGCGCTGCCGCATTGCAGACCAAAACGCTCGACGACGAAGTCATCCAGACCCTGCGAATGCAGGATGCCCGGGATCTTGTAAATGGTGTCGGCGTCTTCCAGCGCGATCACCGCACGTTCTTCAACGTTGGTGAACTGAGCGATCTTGCGGCGCGACGAAACGTCGATCGGGTGATCGGAGCGGCACACCAGCACGTCTGGCTGCAGGCCGATCGAACGCAGTTCCTTGACGGAGTGCTGGGTTGGCTTGGTCTTGGTTTCGCCAGCGGTGGCGATGTACGGCACCAGCGTCAGGTGCATCAGCATCGCGCGCTTGGCGCCGACTTCGAAACGCAATTGACGGATGGCTTCGAGGAACGGTTGCGACTCGATGTCACCGACGGTGCCACCGATTTCAACCATCGCCACGTCGGCGTCACCGGCACCCTTGATAATGCGGCGCTTGATTTCGTCGGTGATGTGCGGAATCACCTGGATGGTTGCACCCAGGTAGTCACCACGGCGCTCTTTGCGCAGCACGTGCTCGTAGACACGGCCG
>NZ_JBIUVJ010000176.1:0-1453 GCF_044742875.1 Pseudomonas sp. NPDC087817 | reverse complement strand
AGGGTCGGGTCTTCGGTCGGGGCCACGGTCAGGCTTTCGATGTTGTAGTTGCGCTGCGAGAACAGGCCGACTACGCGAGACAAAGCGCCGGGTTCGTTTTCCAGAAGCAGGGAAATAATGTGCCGCATGATTAAGTACGCTCCGTCTTGCTCAGCCACATATCGCGCATGGAGCCGTCTTTGATCTGCATCGGGTAGACGTGCTCGCTGGTGTCGACCGAAATATCCAGCACGACCAGACGATCCTTCATGGCGAACGCCTCTGCCATCTGCGACTTCAAGTCTTTCGAGTCGGTGATGCGCATGCCAACGTGACCATAAGCTTCAGCCAGTTTGACGAAGTCAGGCAGCGATTCCATGTACGAGTGCGAGTGACGGCTGCCGTAGCTCATGTCCTGCCACTGACGAACCATCCCCAGAACACCGTTGTTCAGGATGACGATTTTCACTGGCAAGCCATATTGCAGGCAGGTCGACAGCTCCTGAATGTTCATCTGGATGCTGCCTTCGCCGGTGACGCAGGCAACGTCGTCATCCGGGAAGCTCAACTTGATGCCCATGGCCGCCGGGAAACCGAAGCCCATGGTGCCCAGACCACCGGAGTTGATCCAGCGGTTCGGCTTGTTGAACGTGTAGTACTGCGCAGCGAACATCTGGTGCTGGCCCACGTCGGAAGTGATAAAGGCGTCGCCCTTGGTCACTTCGCAGAGGGTTTCGATCACGGTCTGCGGCTTGATCTTGCTGCCGTCGCCCTTGTCGTAAGGGAACAGGCCGCGATCACCGCGCCATTCATCCACCTGCTTCCACCAACTGGCCACGGACTCCTTGTTCGGGGTCTCGCCGATTTCCTTGAGGATCGCGACCATTTCGGTCAGCACGCTTTCGACCGGACCAACGATTGGCACGTCGGCCTTGATGGTCTTGGAAATCGAAGCCGGGTCGATGTCGATGTGGATGATCTTGGCGTTCGGGCAGAACTTCGATGCGCCGTTGATCACGCGATCGTCGAAACGCGCGCCGACAGCGAGTATCACGTCAGCGTGGTGCATCGCCAGGTTGGCGGTGTAGCTGCCATGCATACCGAGCATGCCGATGAACTGACGATCAGTACCCGGGAAACCACCCAGGCCCATCAACGTGTTGGTCACGGGCAGGTTGAGCATTTTTGCCAGCTCGGTCAGCGGTGCGGAACCGTTGCCGAGGATTACGCCGCCGCCGGAGTACAGCACTGGGCGCTTGGCCGCCAGAAGCATTTCTGCTGCCTTGCGGATTTGCCCGGAGTGACCGCGAACGGCCGGGCTGTAGGAACGCAGCTTGGCTTTTTTCGGGAAGACGTATTCGAACTTCTCGGCCGGGTTGGTCATGTCTTTCGGAATATCGACCACGACCGGGCCCGGACGACCGGATTGCGCCAGGTAGAAGGCCTTCTTCATGACTTCCGGGATTTCCGAAGC
>NZ_JBIUVJ010000175.1:0-1472 GCF_044742875.1 Pseudomonas sp. NPDC087817 | reverse complement strand
TTTGTGAACATCGAACTTTCGGTTCGTTTCGTCTTCACACACCGCAATCTGGTGCTCTTTCGCCTTTCAGCTCGAAGCAAGCAAATTGCTTGGGTGTTATATGGTCAAGCCTCACGGGCAATTAGTATTGGTTAGCTCAACGCCTCACAGCGCTTACACACCCAACCTATCAACGTCGTAGTCTTCGACGGCCCTTCAGGGAACTCAAGGTTCCAGTGAGATCTCATCTTGAGGCAAGTTTCCCGCTTAGATGCTTTCAGCGGTTATCTTTCCCGAACATAGCTACCCGGCAATGCCACTGGCGTGACAACCGGAACACCAGAGGTTCGTCCACTCCGGTCCTCTCGTACTAGGAGCAGCCCCTCTCAAATCTCAAACGTCCACGGCAGATAGGGACCGAACTGTCTCACGACGTTCTAAACCCAGCTCGCGTACCACTTTAAATGGCGAACAGCCATACCCTTGGGACCGGCTTCAGCCCCAGGATGTGATGAGCCGACATCGAGGTGCCAAACACCGCCGTCGATATGAACTCTTGGGCGGTATCAGCCTGTTATCCCCGGAGTACCTTTTATCCGTTGAGCGATGGCCCTTCCATACAGAACCACCGGATCACTAAGACCTACTTTCGTACCTGCTCGACGTGTCTGTCTCGCAGTCAAGCGCGCTTTTGCCTTTATACTCTACGACCGATTTCCGACCGGTCTGAGCGCACCTTCGTACTCCTCCGTTACTCTTTAGGAGGAGACCGCCCCAGTCAAACTACCCACCATACACTGTCCTCGATCCGGATAACGGACCTGAGTTAGAACCTCAAAGTTGCCAGGGTGGTATTTCAAGGATGGCTCCACGCGAACTGGCGTCCACGCTTCAAAGCCTCCCACCTATCCTACACAAGCAAATTCAAAGTCCAGTGCAAAGCTATAGTAAAGGTTCACGGGGTCTTTCCGTCTAGCCGCGGATACACTGCATCTTCACAGCGATTTCAATTTCACTGAGTCTCGGGTGGAGACAGCGCCGCCATCGTTACGCCATTCGTGCAGGTCGGAACTTACCCGACAAGGAATTTCGCTACCTTAGGACCGTTATAGTTACGGCCGCCGTTTACCGGGGCTTCGATCAAGAGCTTCGCGTTAGCTAACCCCATCAATTAACCTTCCGGCACCGGGCAGGCGTCACACCCTATACGTCCACTTTCGTGTTTGCAGAGTGCTGTGTTTTTAATAAACAGTCGCAGCGGCCTGGTATCTTCGACCGGCATGAGCTTACGGAGCAAGTCCTTCACCCTCACCGGCGCACCTTCTCCCGAAGTTACGGTGCCATTTTGCCTAGTTCCTTCACCCGAGTTCTCTCAAGCGCCTTGGTATTCTCTACCCAACCACCTGTGTCGGTTTGGGGTACGGTTCCTGGTTACCTGAAGCTTAGAAGCTTTTCTTGGAAGCATGGCATCAACCACTTCGTCATCTAAAAGA
>NZ_JBIUVJ010000174.1:0-1527 GCF_044742875.1 Pseudomonas sp. NPDC087817 | reverse complement strand
AAACAGACGTAAAACCAGATATAAATCAATGACTGAACAAAACAATAATAATATTGATATCTAAAACTGAATACATAGGTGCAAGAGGCGAACCAGGGGAACTGAAACATCTAAGTACCCTGAGGAAAAGAAATCAACCGAGATTCCCTTAGTAGTGGCGAGCGAACGGGGACTAGCCCTTAAGTGGCTTTGAGATTAGCGGAACGCTCTGGAAAGTGCGGCCATAGTGGGTGATAGCCCTGTACGCGAAAATCTCTTAGTCATGAAATCGAGTAGGACGGAGCACGAGAAACTTTGTCTGAATATGGGGGGACCATCCTCCAAGGCTAAATACTACTGACTGACCGATAGTGAACTAGTACCGTGAGGGAAAGGCGAAAAGAACCCCGGAGAGGGGAGTGAAATAGATCCTGAAACCGTATGCGTACAAGCAGTGGGAGCAGACTTTGTTCTGTGACTGCGTACCTTTTGTATAATGGGTCAGCGACTTATTTTCAGTGGCGAGCTTAACCGAATAGGGGAGGCGTAGCGAAAGCGAGTCTTAATAGGGCGTCTAGTCGCTGGGAATAGACCCGAAACCGGGCGATCTATCCATGGGCAGGTTGAAGGTTGGGTAACACTAACTGGAGGACCGAACCGACTACCGTTGAAAAGTTAGCGGATGACCTGTGGATCGGAGTGAAAGGCTAATCAAGCTCGGAGATAGCTGGTTCTCCTCGAAAGCTATTTAGGTAGCGCCTCATGTATCACTGTAGGGGGTAGAGCACTGTTTCGGCTAGGGGGTCATCCCGACTTACCAAACCGATGCAAACTCCGAATACCTACAAGTGCCGAGCATGGGAGACACACGGCGGGTGCTAACGTCCGTCGTGAAAAGGGAAACAACCCAGACCGTCAGCTAAGGTCCCAAAGTTATGGTTAAGTGGGAAACGATGTGGGAAGGCTTAGACAGCTAGGAGGTTGGCTTAGAAGCAGCCACCCTTTAAAGAAAGCGTAATAGCTCACTAGTCGAGTCGGCCTGCGCGGAAGATGTAACGGGGCTCAAACCATACACCGAAGCTACGGGTATCATCTTCGGATGATGCGGTAGAGGAGCGTTCTGTAAGCCTGTGAAGGTGAGTTGAGAAGCTTGCTGGAGGTATCAGAAGTGCGAATGCTGACATGAGTAACGACAATGGGTGTGAAAAACACCCACGCCGAAAGACCAAGGTTTCCTGCGCAACGTTAATCGACGCAGGGTTAGTCGGTCCCTAAGGCGAGGCTGAAAAGCGTAGTCGATGGAAAACAGGTTAATATTCCTGTACTTCTGGTTATTGCGATGGAGGGACGGAGAAGGCTAGGCCAGCTTGGCGTTGGTTGTCCAAGTTTAAGGTGGTAGGCTGAGATCTTAGGTAAATCCGGGATCTTAAGGCCGAGAGCTGATGACGAGTTATCTTTTAGATGACGAAGTGGTTGATGCCATGCTTCCAAGAAAAGCTTCTAAGCTTCAGGTAACCAGGAACCGTACCCCAAACCGACACAGGTGGT
>NZ_JBIUVJ010000173.1:0-1603 GCF_044742875.1 Pseudomonas sp. NPDC087817 | reverse complement strand
CTTGACCGGCGGCACGCCAAACCTGATTTACATCGACGGCAAACCGTCGCAGAAACTGACGAATGACAATCTGGTGGATGAGCTGGAAAGGCTGATCCGCGAGAAAGCGGCCGAAAAGGTCGAAGCTGACGCAGCGGTTATCGCGCGCGGCTGAGCCTGACTGAAAGCCGAACGAATTTAAGGATTTAAAGTGAGCAAGTCTCTGCAAGCCATTCGTGGCATGAACGACATCCTGCCCGAGCAGACCCCGCTGTGGCGCTATTTCGAGAGCACCGTTGCGCGCCTGCTGGATAACTACGGTTACAAGCAGATCCGCATGCCGATCGTCGAGTTCACCGAGCTGTTCAAGCGCTCCATCGGTGAAGTGACCGACATCGTCGAAAAAGAGATGTACACCTTCGAAGACCGCAACGGCGACTCCCTGACCCTGCGTCCGGAAGGCACTGCCGCGTGCGTGCGCGCTGTGCTCGAGCACGGCATCACCGGCGGTGGTCAGGTGCAGAAGCTTTGGTACATCGGCCCGATGTTCCGCCACGAGCGTCCGCAAAAAGGCCGTTATCGCCAGTTCCACCAGATCGGTCTTGAGGTGTTCAACCTCGACGGTCCGGACATCGATGCCGAACTGATCATCATGACCTGGCGCCTGTGGGGCGAGCTGGGCATTCGTGATGCGGTCAAACTCGAACTCAACAGTCTCGGCACCAGCGAGTCCCGTGGTCGTTATCGTGAAGCGCTGGTCGAGTACCTCTCGGCGCACCACGACAAGCTCGACGAAGACAGCCAGCGTCGTCTGAAAACCAACCCGCTGCGCGTGCTCGACACCAAAAATGCCGACACCCAGGCCGTGCTGGTCGATGCGCCGAAAATGGCTGACTACCTCGACGACGAATCCCGTGCCCACTTCGAAGGCTTGAAGGCCCGTCTGGATGCCGTCGGCATTCCTTACGTGCTCAACCCGAAACTGGTTCGCGGCCTCGATTACTACAGCAAAACCGTTTTTGAATGGGTCACCGACAAGCTGGGTGCCCAGGGGACTGTGTGCGCGGGCGGCCGTTATGACGGTCTGGTCGAGCAGATGGGTGGCAAGCCAACCACTGGCGTCGGTTTCGCCATGGGTATCGAGCGCCTGGTGCTGATGCTCGAAACCCTTGAGCAGATCCCGGAAGAAATCTCCCGTCAGGTCGATGTCTACCTCTGCGCCTTCGGTGAAGCCGCCGAGCTGGCCGGGCTGAAACTGGCCGAACGTGTTCGCGATCAACTTCCAAACCTGCGCCTGCAAGTCAATGCCGGCGCCGGTAGCTTCAAGAGCCAGTTCAAGAAGGCCGACAAGAGCGGTGCGCTGTACGCACTGATCCTCGGTGACGACGAAATGGCCCAGCAAGTGGTAGGTTTCAATCCCCTGCGTGGCCAGGGCGAAGAACACTGCATTGCCTGGGATGCGCTCGCCGCTCACCTGGCCACCTGCGTCGTGCAGGGTTGAAGCTGTCTAAACAGCCGATTTAGCGATTAAGGAGTATTGGGGTGTCGAGTACCGAGGACGAACGGGTGGGGGAGTTGTGGGGGGGGGGGGGGGGCGCCGGGGGGGGGGGCCCCCCCCCCCCCC
>NZ_JBIUVJ010000172.1:711-1675 GCF_044742875.1 Pseudomonas sp. NPDC087817 | reverse complement strand
GCGATCTCCGATTCGGCCAGCACGTTCAGGGTCCAGCCAGTCAATTGGCTCGCCAGACGCACGTTCTGACCACCACGACCGATGGCCTGAGCCAGATTGTCTGCGCCAACGGCGATGTCCATTGCATGGGCATCTTCGTCAACGATAATTGCCGCAACCTCTGCCGGGGACATGGCGTTGATCACGAACTGAGCCGGGTTGTCATCCCAAAGGACGATATCCACACGCTCACCACCCAACTCACCCGACACTGCCTGGACGCGCGAACCGCGCATACCGATGCAAGCGCCCTGCGGGTCGATGCGTTTGTCCTTGGAGCGGACGGCGATCTTGGCGCGCGAACCCGGATCACGGGACGCAGCCATTACTTCGATCAGGCCTTCGGCAATTTCCGGCACTTCGATGCGGAACAGCTCGATCAGCATTTCCGGCGCGGTACGCGACAGGATCAACTGCGGACCGCGGTTCTCGGTGCGGCATTCCATGAGCAGCGCACGCAGACGCACGCCGACACGGAAGGTTTCGCGAGAGATGATGTCTTCACGGGCCAGCAACGCTTCAGCGTTATTACCCAGATCGACGATCACGTTGTCGCGGGTGACTTTTTTCACGGTGCCGGAGATGATTTCCCCCAGGCGCTCGCGATAAGCGTCGACCACTTGAGCGCGCTCGGCTTCACGCACTTTCTGCACGATGACTTGCTTGGCAGTCTGCGCAGCAATGCGGCCGAACTCGATGGATTCGATTTTTTCTTCAACGACGTCGCCAACCTTGGCACCAGGATGCGTTTCGGCAACTTTGGTAGGCCAGGTTTCGATAGCCGGATCGTCGAGATCGTTCTCTTCGACGACCGTCCAGCGACGGAAGGTTTCGTAAGAACCGGTGTGGCGGTTAATTTCCACACGCAGGTCAACTTCGTCTTCAAAACGCTTTTTGGTAGCAGTGGCCAGAGCCAGCTCCCGCG
>NZ_JBIUVJ010000172.1:0-701 GCF_044742875.1 Pseudomonas sp. NPDC087817 | reverse complement strand
CTCAACCCCCCGCAGTACTTCTTGGCTCATCGGACGCCTCGCCTTTCGCAAGCCAGTGGATCCGCGGGATCCGCGTCTCAGTCAAAACTGGGAATAATGTTGGCCTTGTCGATCATATCGATCGGCAACAGGAACTCATGGTCATCTACTTGCACCACGACATCCTGCTCTTCTACACCGCGCAGAAGGCCCTGAAAGTTGCGTCGACCTTCGAAAGGCGAGCGCAGCTTGATCTTCACTTGTTCACCGGCAAATTTTGCAAACTGCTCAAGAGTGAACAGTGGGCGCTCCATGCCAGGCGAGGAAACTTCGAGGGTGTATTCAACGGAGATTGGATCTTCAACATCCAGTACACCACTGATCTGACGGCTGACAATGGCGCAATCGTCCACCAGCACGCCACCCTCTTTATCGATATAAACGCGCAACATCGAGTGACGACCTTGAGCCGAGAACTCGATACCCCAGCATTCATAGCCTAGGGCCACGACCACCGGGGCCAGCAAGGCCTGCAACTCTTCTAGCTTGCTCGACACCTGAACCCCCTAGTGCATGATATGTGCATGCTATGCAAAATAAAAAAATGGGCTAAACGCCCATCCTTGAAACGCCGTCGAACAGCGGCGTTGAAAGTGTCCAGCTAACAAAAAGCCCCTTAAAAGGGGCTCCTTAAACTGGTTGCGGGGGCCGGATTTGAACCG
>NZ_JBIUVJ010000171.1:0-1774 GCF_044742875.1 Pseudomonas sp. NPDC087817 | reverse complement strand
CCGCCCCCCCCACCCACCCCCGCGGCGCGGGCAAGACCACCACCTGCATCAACCTCGCAGCATCCCTCGTCGCGACCAAGCGCCGGGTGCTGTTGATCGATCTCGATCCACAGGGCAACGCCACCATGGGTAGCGGTGTGGATAAACACGGTCTGGAAAACTCCGTCTACGATCTGCTGATCGGCGAATGCGATCTCGCCCAGGCCATGCACTATTCCGAGCACGGCGGTTATCAACTGCTGCCGGCCAACCGCGACCTGACGGCCGCGGAAGTGGTTCTGCTGGAAATGCAGATGAAGGAAAGCCGTCTGCGCAGTGCGCTGGCGCCGATCCGCGAAAACTACGATTACATTCTGATCGACTGCCCGCCGTCGCTGTCGATGCTCACGCTGAACGCATTGGTTGCCGCTGACGGGGTGATCATCCCCATGCAGTGCGAGTACTTTGCGCTCGAAGGTTTGAGCGACCTTGTGGATAACATCAAGCGCATCGCCGAACTGCTGAACCCGAACCTGAAAGTCGAAGGTTTGCTGCGGACCATGTACGACCCGCGCCTGAGCCTGATGAACGACGTTTCGGCGCAGCTCAAGGAACACTTCGGCGAGCAGCTCTACGACACAGTGATCCCGCGCAACATTCGCCTGGCGGAAGCGCCAAGCTACGGCATGCCGGCACTGGCGTACGATAAGCAATCGCGCGGCGCGCTGGCCTATCTGGCCCTGGCGGGCGAAATGGTTCGTCGTCAGCGCAAAAATTCACGCATTGCCGCCGCTCAGGCAACTTAAGGAATCCCCATGGCCGTCAAGAAACGAGGTCTCGGACGTGGACTGGATGCACTGCTGAGTGGTCCGACTGTCAGCGCGCTGGAAGAACAAGCCGCGCAAGCCGATACGCGTGAACTGCAACATTTGCCGCTGGATCTGCTCCAGCGCGGCAAGTACCAGCCACGCCGGGACATGGATCCGCAGGCGCTGGAAGAACTGGCGCAGTCGATCAAGGCGCAAGGCGTTATGCAGCCGATCGTGGTTCGCCCGATCGGTGGCGGGCGCTTTGAAATCATTGCCGGTGAACGTCGCTGGCGCGCCAGCCAGCAAGCCGGGCAGGAAACCATCCCGGCGATGGTCCGTGATGTACCGGATGAAACCGCGATCGCCATTGCACTGATCGAGAACATTCAGCGCGAAGACCTCAATCCGATTGAAGAAGCGGTGGCCCTGCAGCGTTTGCAGCAGGAATTCCAGCTGACCCAGCAGCAAGTCGCCGAGGCTGTGGGTAAGTCCCGTGTCACTGTGGCTAACCTGTTGCGGCTTATTGCGTTGCCGGAAGTCATCAAGACCATGTTGTCTCACGGTGACCTGGAAATGGGTCATGCGCGTGCTTTGCTCGGTCTGCCGGACAATCAGCAGGTGGAAGGGGCGCGACATGTTGTCGCACGCGGCCTCACCGTGCGCCAAACCGAGGCACTGGTTCGCCAGTGGTTGAGTGGTAAACCGGAGCCTGTGGAGGCTACAAAACCCGACCCGGATATCGCTCGTCTCGAACAGCGTCTGGCCGAGCGCCTAGGCTCTGCGGTGCAGATCCGCCACGGGAAGAAGGGAAAAGGGCAGTTGGTGATCGGTTACAACTCCCTTGATGAGCTCCAGGGTGTGCTCGCACACATCCGCTGAAACATTTCCTCATGTAGCGCGCAGTCGGAAATCACTACCTGACAGTTGAATAGGGGCAGAACCGCCCCTATACTCTGCGCGCATTTTGTCTGCACAAATAATGCCAA
>NZ_JBIUVJ010000170.1:0-1801 GCF_044742875.1 Pseudomonas sp. NPDC087817 | reverse complement strand
CAAAATCACCGTCAATGCAGACCATTCTCTCAATGTTCCTGATAACCCGATCATCCCCTTCATTGAAGGTGACGGCATTGGCGTCGACGTCAGCCCTGTGATGATCAAAGTGGTTGATGCTGCCGTAGAGAAAGCCTACGGAGGCAAGCGCAAGATTTCCTGGATGGAAGTCTACGCTGGCGAAAAAGCGACTCAGGTCTATGACCAGGACACCTGGCTGCCCCAGGAAACCCTGGACGCGGTCAAGGATTACGTGGTTTCCATCAAAGGCCCGCTGACCACGCCGGTCGGTGGCGGTATCCGCTCGCTGAACGTGGCCCTGCGTCAGCAGCTCGATCTCTATGTATGTCTGCGCCCGGTGGTGTGGTTCGAAGGTGTGCCAAGTCCGGTGAAAAAGCCTGGCGACGTCGACATGGTGATCTTCCGCGAGAACTCCGAAGACATTTATGCCGGGATCGAATGGAAGGCCGGCTCCCCGGAAGCCACCAAGGTCATCAAGTTCCTCAAAGAAGAAATGGGCGTCACCAAGATCCGTTTCGACCAGGATTGCGGCATCGGCATCAAGCCGGTTTCCAAAGAAGGCACCAAGCGCTTGGTGCGCAAGGCCCTGCAATATGTCGTGGACAACGATCGCAAGTCGCTGACCATCGTGCACAAGGGCAACATCATGAAGTTCACCGAAGGTGCCTTCAAGGACTGGGGCTACGAGGTGGCGAAGGAAGAATTCGGTGCCGAGCTGCTCGATGGCGGCCCGTGGATGAAGTTCAAGAACCCGAAAACCGGGCGTGAAGTCATCGTCAAGGATGCCATCGCCGACGCCATGCTCCAGCAGATCCTGCTGCGCCCGGCCGAATACGATGTGATCGCCACCCTGAACCTCAACGGTGACTACCTCTCCGACGCGCTGGCGGCGGAAGTGGGCGGTATCGGTATCGCGCCGGGCGCCAACCTGTCCGACACCGTGGCCATGTTCGAGGCCACCCACGGCACTGCGCCGAAATATGCCGGCAAGGACCAGGTCAACCCAGGTTCGGTGATTCTGTCGGCCGAGATGATGCTGCGCCACCTGGGCTGGACCGAGGCGGCAGACCTGATCATCAAAGGCACCAACGGCGCGATCAAGGCCAAGACCGTGACCTACGACTTCGAACGTCTGATGGAAGGCGCCACGCTGGTGTCTTCTTCAGGCTTCGGTGAGGCGCTGATCAAACACATGTAAGCATCGCAGGCATGCGAAAACCGCCCGACCCGAATGATCGAGTCGGGCGGTTTTTTTCTGGCAGGCGATAAACTGGTTTTAGCTGGTGACCGATTGCGCCAGAGCGGCGGCCGAGGCTGCATCTGTTGCGGCTGGCTCGTTTTGAATTTTTATCGCATGCAGGCCTTTCGGGCCTTGCACGATGTCGAATTTCACCTGCTGTCCCGCTTTCAGGGTTTTATACCCGTCCATCTCAATGGCAGAGTAGTGCGCAAAGAAATCGATCTCTTTGCCATCCTCATCGTGACCCTCATGGGTATCGGTGTTGATGAAACCGAACCCCTTGGCATTGTTGAACCATTTCACCTTGCCGACAGCCATGCTCAAATCCCTCTGCAACAGACTCCATCGCTGGAGTATCATCCAAGTCATCCGCAATCTAATCCGTTAAAAGGATTGACTCCGCGGATCTTTTTTACCCACTGTGGGCTCTATTGGTTGTAACACCGTTTTCCCGATAGTCAAGGTGACCGGGCAGTCGGAGTTGAAAACGTGAACAACCGCCCCCACCACTGTATTTGCACAACTGACGAACCTTTCTTT
>NZ_JBIUVJ010000169.1:0-1819 GCF_044742875.1 Pseudomonas sp. NPDC087817 | reverse complement strand
GGCCGGGTGCAGACGGAAACCGGTAATGGCTTCGATCACCGTGTACGCCTTCTGGCGGTCGGTGAAGGTGAAGAACACCGGGGTCATGGCGCCGACGTCCTGGTTGTAAGTCCCCGGAACAGCAGGTGGCTGGTGATCCGGAAGAACTCGGCCATCATGATGCGGATGACGTCGACTTTCTCGGGCACCTTGATGCCGGCCAGCTTCTCGACCGAGAGCACGTATGGCAGGTTGTTCATCACGCCGCCGAGGTAGTCGATACGGTCGGTGTACGGGATGAAGCTGTGCCAGGACTGACGTTCGGCCATTTTCTCGGCACCACGGTGGTGGTAACCGATGTCCGGGACGCAGTCGACGATTTCTTCGCCGTCCAGTTGCAGGATGATACGGAACGCACCGTGAGCCGAAGGGTGGTTCGGGCCCAGGTTGAGGAACATGTAGTCCTCGTTGGCCCCGGAGCGCTTCATGCCCCAGTCTTCAGGACGGAAGCGCGCGGCTTCTTCCTCAAGCTGTTGCTTGGCTAGGTTGAGGCTGTACGGATCGAATTCGGTGGCGCGCGCCGGGAAGTCCTTGCGCAGCGGGTGACCTTCCCAGGTCGGCGGCATCATGATGCGCGACAGGTGCGGGTGGCCTTTGAAGTCGATGCCGAACATGTCCCAGACTTCACGCTCGTACCAGTTGGCGTTCGGCCAGATACCGGTCACGGTCGGCAAGCTCAGGTCGCTCTCGGACAAGGCGACCTTGATCATCACGTCACTATTACGCTCAAGCGACATGAGGTGATAGAACACGGTGAACTCGGCGTCCGATGGCAGCCCTTGACGCTTGGTGCGCAGACGCTCGTCCACGCCGTGCAGGTCATAGAGCATGACGTACGGCTTGGGCAGGTTGCGCAGGAAAGTCAGGACTTCAACGAGCCTGGCGCGAGCGACCCACAGTACCGGCATACCGGTGCGGGTCGACTGAGCGGTGAACGCTTCGGCGCCAAAACGGTTGTTCAATTCAACGACCACATCCTGGTCGTCTGCCTTATAAGGCGGGATGTACAGAGCGCTGCCTGTAGTCATGGTTATTTTTTCGCTTTCGGTCAACGTAAAGAATGAAGCCAGCTTCTCGTTTCTTTGTAAGAACAGATCTGGATCAGACTTCGTCAGGGCTGCGCAGGTTTGTGACTGCGATTCGCTGTTCGCGGCGCTGTTCTTTCTGCGAAGGCATGTCGGCGCGATAAACGCCTTGATCACCAACGACCCAGGACAGTGGGCGACGCTCCTGGCCAATCGATTCCTGCAACAGCATCAAGCCTTGCAGAAATGCTTCTGGACGGGGCGGGCAGCCAGGTACGTAGACGTCCACGGGCAAGAACTTGTCCACCCCTTGAACCACAGAGTAGATGTCGTACATGCCACCGGAGTTGGCGCACGAACCCATGGAGATAACCCATTTCGGTTCGAGCATTTGCTCGTAGAGACGCTGAATGATCGGCGCCATCTTGATGAAGCAGGTACCGGCGATAACCATGAAGTCGGCCTGACGCGGTGATGCCCGGATGACTTCGGCGCCAAAGCGCGCGATGTCGTGGGGCGCCGTGAAGGCGGTGGTCATTTCCACGTAGCAGCACGACAAGCCGAAGTTGTACGGCCACAGGGAGTTTTTACGTCCCCAGTTGACCGCACCGTTCAGCACGTCTTCCAGCTTGCCCATGAAAATGTTTTTGTGAACTTGATCCTCTAACGGATCGGAAACGGTTTCCCGTTCGCCAATCGGATACTGCTCGTTAGGAGCATCGGGGTCGATTCTGGTGAGATTGTATTGCATTGCC
>NZ_JBIUVJ010000168.1:0-1936 GCF_044742875.1 Pseudomonas sp. NPDC087817 | reverse complement strand
CAACATTTTGTTCGTGTTGATGAGTCTGGAAGTGATGATGAACGCCTCTGCACTGGCCTTCATCGTCGCGGGCGCCCGCTGGGCGCAGCCGGATGGACAGATCATGTTCATCCTGGTGATCAGCCTTGCAGCTGCCGAGGCCAGTATTGGTCTGGCGATCCTGCTGCAACTGTATCGCCGCTTCCACACGCTCGATATCGACGCTGCCAGTGAGATGCGCGGATGAACCTGATCTTTCTGACTTTCGTATTCCCTCTGATCGGTTTCCTGCTGCTGTCGTTCTCCCGTGGACGCTGGTCGGAAAACCTCTCGGCGCTGATCGGCGTGGGTTCCATTGGCTTGTCGGCGATTGTCGCCGCTTACGTCATCTGGCAATTCAACGTCGCGCCACCCGAAGGCGGTCACTACACCCTGGTGCTCTGGCAGTGGATGGCGGTCGAAGGCTTCAAGCCTGACTTCGCCCTCTACGTCGACGGCCTGTCGATCACCATGCTCGGCGTGGTGGTGGGCGTCGGTTTCCTGATCCACCTGTTCGCCTCCTGGTACATGCGCGGTGAAGCGGGTTACTCGCGCTTCTTCTCGTACACCAACCTGTTTATCGCCAGCATGCTGTTCCTCGTCCTGGGCGATAACCTGTTGTTCCTGTACTTCGGCTGGGAAGGCGTAGGCCTGTGCTCGTACCTGTTGATCGGTTTCTACTACAGCAACCGCAACAACGGTAACGCCGCACTCAAGGCCTTCATCGTGACCCGGATCGGCGACGTGTTCATGGCCATCGGCCTGTTCATCCTGTTCCAGCAAGTGGGCACGCTGAACATCCAGGAACTGCTGGTGCTGGCACCACAGAAATTCCAGGTCGGTGACTTCTGGATCACCCTGGCGACTCTGATGCTGCTGGGTGGCGCAGTCGGTAAATCGGCACAACTGCCACTGCAAACCTGGCTCGCGGACGCGATGGCCGGTCCTACCCCGGTTTCGGCACTGATCCACGCGGCGACCATGGTGACCGCAGGTGTTTACCTGATCGCCCGTACCCACGGCTTGTTCACCCTGGCGCCGGACATCCTGCACCTGGTCGGCATCGTCGGCGGCGTGACTCTGGTTCTGGCCGGTTTCGCCGCACTGGTACAAACCGACATCAAACGTATCCTCGCCTACTCGACCATGAGCCAGATCGGCTACATGTTCCTGGCGCTGGGCGTTGGTGCATGGGATGGCGCGATTTTCCACCTGATGACCCACGCCTTCTTCAAGGCCCTGCTGTTCCTTGCTTCCGGTGCGGTGATCGTTGCCTGCCACCACGAGCAGAACATCTTCAAGATGGGCGGTCTGTGGAAAAAACTGCCACTGGCCTACGCCAGCTTCATCGTCGGTGGTGCTGCCCTGGCCGCTCTGCCACTGGTCACCGCAGGCTTCTACTCCAAGGACGAAATCCTTTGGGAAGCGTTTGCCAGCGGCAACCACGGTCTGCTCTACGCAGGTCTGGTCGGCGCGTTCATGACTTCGCTGTACACCTTCCGCCTGATCTTCATCACGTTCCACGGTGAAGCCAAGACCGAAGCCCACGCCGGTCACGGCATCGCTCACTGGCTGCCACTGTCGGTGCTGATCGTGCTGTCGACCTTCGTCGGCGCGATGATCGTGCCACCGCTGCACGGCGTTCTGCCGGAAAGCGTCGGCCATGCCGGCGGCGAAGCCAAGCACAGTCTGGAAATCGCCTCGGGCGCCATCGTGCTGGTAGCGGTCTGATATGAACCTTGCGAATTTGCGAAAGGAAACGAGCCCGTCATGATTCTGCCTTGGCTAATCCTGATCCCCTTCATCGGCGGCCTGCTGTGCTGGATGGGTGAGCGCTTCGGGGGGGCGCCCCCCCCCCCGGGGGGGGGGGGGGGGGGGGCGCCGGGAGCAGCCCCCCACCGCGGGGGGGGGGGGCGGG
>NZ_JBIUVJ010000167.1:0-1958 GCF_044742875.1 Pseudomonas sp. NPDC087817 | reverse complement strand
CGAAGCGGCGAAGTTGATGAGCATTTCGCTGGCCGAGCCGAGGGTTTCGCTGGCGTTCGCGAGCATAGCAGTGGCAAGGACGTGTTCATCGTCGGCGCCGACATCACCGAATTTGTCGACAACTTCAAGCTGCCGGATGCCGAGCTGGTTGCTGGCAATCTCGAAGCCAACAAGATCTTCAGCGATTTCGAAGACCTCAACGTTCCGACAGTAGCCGCGATCAACGGCATTGCTCTCGGTGGTGGTCTGGAAATGTGCCTGGCGGCTGACTATCGCGTCATGTCGACCAAGGCCAAGATCGGTCTGCCGGAAGTCAAACTGGGCATCTACCCAGGCTTCGGCGGCACCGTGCGTCTACCGCGTCTGATCGGTGTCGACAACGCCATCGAATGGATTGCCGCCGGCAAGGAAAACCGCCCTGAAGACGCCCTGAAAGTCAGCGCCGTCGACGCCGTGGTTGCTCCTGAGAAGCTGCAGGAAGCTGCCCTGGAACTGATCAAGCGCGCTATCTCCGGCGAGTTCGACTTCAAGGCCAAGCGTCAGCCGAAACTTGAAAAACTCAAGCTGAACGCCATTGAACAGATGATGGCTTTCGAAACCGCCAAAGGTTTCGTCGCCGGTCAAGCTGGCCCGAACTACCCGGCGCCGGTTGAAGCAATCAAGACCATCCAGAAAGCCGCGAACTTCGGTCGTGACAAGGCGCTGGAAATCGAAGCTGCAGGTTTCGTCAAGCTGGCCAAGACCTCTGCCGCGCAGAGCTTGATCGGCCTGTTCCTGAATGATCAGGAACTGAAGAAAAAGGCCAAGGCCTACGACGAAATCGCCAAAGACGTGAAGCAGGCCGCTGTGCTTGGTGCTGGCATCATGGGTGGCGGTATCGCCTACCAGTCTGCCTCCAAAGGCACGCCGATCCTGATGAAGGACATCAACGAGCACGGTATCGAGCAGGGTCTGGCCGAAGCTGCCAAGCTGCTGGTTGGCCGCGTTGATAAAGGTCGCATGACCGCTGCGAAAATGGCTGAAGTGCTCAACGGCATTCGTCCGACCCTGTCCTACGGCGACTTCGGTCACGTTGATCTGGTTGTCGAAGCTGTGGTCGAGAACCCGAAGGTAAAGCAAGCCGTACTGGCTGAAGTCGAAGCCCAGGTCAAAGAGGACACCATCCTCGCGTCCAACACCTCGACCATTTCCATCAGCTTGCTGGCCAAGGCCCTCAAGCGTCCGGAAAACTTCGTCGGCATGCACTTCTTCAACCCGGTGCACATGATGCCGCTGGTGGAAGTGATCCGTGGCGAGAAGTCCAGTGAGCTGGCCGTTGCCACCACTGTTGCTTACGCCAAGAAAATGGGCAAGAACCCGATCGTCGTCAATGACTGCCCGGGCTTCCTGGTCAACCGCGTGCTGTTCCCGTACTTCGGCGGTTTCGCCAAACTGGTCAGCGCCGGTGTCGACTTCGTCCGTATCGACAAAGTCATGGAAAAATTCGGCTGGCCAATGGGCCCGGCATACCTGATGGACGTGGTCGGCATCGACACCGGTCACCACGGTCGTGACGTGATGGCTGAAGGCTTCCCGGATCGCATGAAAGATGACCGTCGCTCGGCCATCGACGTGCTTTACGAAGCCAAGCGCCTGGGCCAGAAGAACGGCAAGGGCTTCTATGCCTACGAGGCCGACAAGAAAGGCAAGCAGAAGAAGGTTGCCGATCCGTCGGTGCTGGAAGTGCTCAAGCCGATCGTTTACGAGCAACGCGAAGTCACCGACGAAGACATCATCAACTGGATGATGATCCCGCTGTGCCTGGAAACCGTGCGTTGCCTGGAAGACGGCATCGTTGAAACTGCCGCCGAAGCCGACATGGGTCTGGTCTACGGTATCGGTTTCCCTCCATTCCGTGGCGGTGCACTGCGCTACATCGATTCGATCGGTGTTGCCGAGTTCGTTGCCCTGGCTGACCA
>NZ_JBIUVJ010000166.1:0-2039 GCF_044742875.1 Pseudomonas sp. NPDC087817 | reverse complement strand
ACATTCTGCAGCGTCCTATGGCGATCAACGGCCAAGTGGTTATCCGCCCGATGATGTACCTGGCGCTGTCCTACGATCACCGTCTGATCGATGGCAAAGAAGCTGTAACCTTCCTGGTGACCATCAAGAACCTGCTGGAAGATCCGGCTCGTCTGTTGCTGGATATCTGATAGAAGCAGTCGCGGGCTTCAAGTTTCAAGCTGCAGGAAAGGGCAGCTTGGCTTGGAGCGCGCGGCTTGAAGCTTTTCGCTAAAGAGGATTTTTTGAATGTCGCAGAAATTTGACGTAGTAGTGATCGGTGCCGGCCCTGGCGGTTACGTAGCTGCCATCAAGGCCGCGCAGCTGGGTCTGACCACTGCCTGCATCGAGAAGTACACCGACGCCGAAGGCAAGCAAGCCTTGGGCGGTACCTGCCTGAACGTCGGCTGCATTCCTTCCAAGGCGCTGCTGGACAGCTCCTGGAAATACAAGGAAGCCAAAGAAAGCTTCAACGTTCACGGTATCTCGACTGGCGAAGTCAAAATGGACGTCGCTGCGATGGTTGGCCGCAAGGCTGGCATCGTCAAGAACCTGACCGGCGGCGTTGCCACTCTGTTCAAGGCCAACGGCGTTACTTCGATCCAGGGCCACGGCAAACTGCTGGCTGGCAAGAAAGTCGAAGTCACCAAGCCCGACGGCTCGGTTGAAGTCATCGAAGCTGAAAACGTGATCCTGGCTCCAGGCTCGCGTCCAATCGACATTCCACCGGCTCCGGTTGACCAGAAAGTCATCGTTGATTCGACTGGCGCACTGGAATTCCAGACCGTACCTAAACGTCTGGGCGTGATCGGCGCTGGCGTGATCGGCCTGGAACTGGGTTCGGTATGGTCGCGTCTGGGCTCCGAAGTCGTTGTTCTCGAAGCACTGGACACCTTCCTGATGGCAGCGGACACCGCTGTTTCCAAGGAAGCGCTGAAAACCCTGACCAAACAAGGTCTGGACATCAAGCTGGGCGCTCGCGTAACCGGTTCGAAAGTCAACGGCGACGAAGTCGTTGTCAACTACACCGATGCTAACGGCGAACAGACCATCACTTTCGACAAGCTGATCGTAGCCGTTGGTCGCCGTCCGGTGACCACTGATCTGCTGGCTGCCGACAGCGGCGTGACCCTCGACGAGCGCGGTTTCGTGCACGTTGATGATCACTGCGCCACCACCGTACCGGGCGTTTTCGCCATTGGAGACGTGGTTCGCGGCATGATGCTGGCTCACAAGGCATCCGAAGAAGGCATCATGGTTGTCGAGCGCATCAAGGGCCACAAAGCCCAGATGAACTATGACCTGATCCCTTCGGTTATTTATACTCACCCGGAAATCGCGTGGGTTGGCAAAACCGAGCAGGCCTTGAAAGCTGAAGGCGTTGAAGTTAACGTCGGCACCTTCCCGTTCGCCGCTTCCGGCCGTGCCATGGCCGCCAACGATACCGGTGGTTTCGTCAAGGTCATCGCTGATGCCAAGACTGACCGCGTATTGGGCGTGCCCGGGAGGGGCCCGAGCGCTGCCGAACTGGTTCAGCAGGGCGCGATCGGTATGGAATTCGGCACCAGCGCTGAAGACCTGGGCATGATGGTTTTCTCCCATCCGACCCTGTCTGAAGCCTTGCACGAAGCTGCTTTGGCTGTGAATGGCGGCGCCATCCACATTGCCAACCGCAAGAAGCGTTAAGACACAATAAGAAACCACGGCGGTAACGGCCCGTCGTGAGCCTTGCGAGCAAGTCTCACCGCGGAATGTCCGCTGGACGCAGTCTTGCGTAGCTGCACCGGGTATCCGGAAAGGCTACGCAAGCAGCAGTCACAGGTGGCGCGGCACTCAAATGAGCGCAGCGCCGAATGCGCAGTACCTAACGAAGACGGTAAAAAGCATGAATCTTCACGAGTATCAGGGTAAGCAGCTGTTCGCTGAATACGGCCTGCCAGTTTCCACTGGTTACGCAGTAGACACCCCGGAAGCAGCAGCAGCCGCGTGCGACAAAAACGGCGGCAGCGAGTGGGTTGTCA
>NZ_JBIUVJ010000165.1:0-2183 GCF_044742875.1 Pseudomonas sp. NPDC087817 | reverse complement strand
CCCTCAATAATTCGTGATCTACACAGGTGATGAACACCTGGCAGCGTAAGTCTTCCAGCAAGCGGCACAGCGCGCGACGGTGGCTCTCGTCCAGTTCGGACGGCAAGTCATCCACCAGATAAATACACTGACCGCGTCGGGCCTGGCTGACCAGATGCCCTTGGGCAATCCGCAGAGCACAGACCACCAACTTCTGCTGACCCCGGGACAAGATGTCCGCGGCGTTGTGTGCGCCCAATCTAAGACGCAAATCAGCCCGTTGCGGTCCGGCCTGGGTATGACCCATTTGCTGATCCCGTTGCAGGGATCCGGCCAATACGGCGCTCAATTCCCGGTCTTTGTCCCAGCCTCGGTAATAGCTGAGCGTCAAACCTTCAAGCTCAACCAGTTCGCTCAAGGTTTGTTCAAAGACTGGTTTCAAGGCATTGATGTAAGCGCGGCGGTATTCATCGATTTCAGCGCTGGCCTGGCACAGTTCCCTGTCCCAAACCGCTTGCGAAACGGCGTCAAGTGTACCATGCCGCAGCCAGGAGTTTCTCTGGCGCAAGGCCTTCTGCAAACGCTGCCAGGTCGCCATAAAACGCGGTTCGACGTGGAACACGCCCCAATCGAGAAACTGCCGGCGAATCTTCGGCGCACCTTCCAGCAGGCGGAAACTGTCCGGGTTGATCAATTGCAGCGGCAGGATCTCCGCCAGTTGTGCGGCGCTGCGGGCGTTCTGGCCGTCGATACGGATCTGGAACTCGCCCTGACGGTCCCGCGAAATCCCCAGCGCGCTGTGGCCACCCTCGGCCAATTCGACCTGACCGAATACGGTGCAGGCGAGTTGCTCGTACTGGATGACCGGCAACAGGCGCGTGCTACGAAACGAACGGGCAAGCCCCAGCAGATGAATGGCTTCCAGAACACTGGTTTTGCCGCTGCCGTTGGCGCCGTAAAGGATGTTGATGCGGGGGGAGGGGGAGAAGGTCACCGGGTGCAGATTGCGCACCGCGGTGACCGAAACACGACTTAAGGACATCCAGGGTCAGCTGATTACAGACGCATCGGCATGACAACGTAAGCCGAGTCGTCATTGTCGGACTCTTGCACCAGCGCACTGCTGTTGGAGTCGGACAGGATCAGGCGAACCTGCTCGGTGGTCATCACGCCCAGCACGTCGAGCAAGTAGCTCACGTTGAAGCCGATTTCCAGGGAGCCGCCGTTGTATTCAACGCCCACTTCCTCTTCCGCTTCTTCCTGCTCCGGGTTATTGGCCTGGATCTTCAACTGACCGCTCGCCAGTTGCAGACGAATACCACGGTACTTCTCGTTGGACAGAATCGCGGTACGGCTGAAAGCTTCACGCAGTGCCTGACGATCGCCCAACACCAGCTTGTCGCCACCCTTCGGCAGAACGCGCTCGTAATCCGGGAACTTGCCGTCGACAAGTTTCGAGGTGAAGGTGAATTCGCCGGTGGTGGCGCGGATGTGGTGCTGGCCCAGAACGATGCTGACGTTACCGTCTGGCTCGGTGAGCAGACGCGCCAGTTCGAGAATACCTTTGCGCGGCACAATGACCTGGTGACGATCCGGCTGACCGATATCGGCTTTCATCGAGCACATGGCCAGACGGTGCCCGTCGGTAGCCACAGCGCGGATAATGCCTTCGGAAACTTCCAGCAGCATACCGTTGAGGTAATAACGCACGTCCTGCTGGGCCATGGCGAAGCTGGTGCGTTCGATCAGGCGACGCAGTTTGCTTTGTTCCAGGCTGCAAGTCAGCGAACCCGGACCTTCTTCGACAGTCGGGAAGTCGTTGGCCGGCAGAGTGGACAGGGTGAAACGGCTACGACCGGCCTTCACGACCAGCTTCTGCTCGTCGACCTTGATATCGATCAGCGCATCGTTGGGCAGGCTTTTGCAGATGTCCATCAGCTTGCGCGCAGGCACGGTGATGGAGCCTGTTTCAGCCGGCTCTTCGAGTTGCACACGACCGACCAGCTCGACTTCCAGGTCGGTACCGGTCAGCGACAATTGCTGGCCTTCGACAACCAACAGCACGTTGGAGAGTACCGGCAAGGTCTGTCGGCGCTCGACGACGCCTGCGACCAGTTGCAGGGGTTTCTTGTGGGCTTCTCGTTTTATGTTGAAATGAATTGTCTAGTCCATTGACTTATTTAGATGTGGTTGTGGTTATCATT
>NZ_JBIUVJ010000164.1:0-2188 GCF_044742875.1 Pseudomonas sp. NPDC087817 | reverse complement strand
CACACTAGCTGCAAACAGCAACGTCACAAAAACCGTAGGACGAGCGACCCATGACCGTGTTGAAGAAGTCCGACCTCGATCTGCAAGCAAAGCGCGTATTGATCCGCGAAGACCTCAACGTCCCAGTCAAGGACGGTGTTGTCACCAGCGACGCGCGTATCCTGGCTTCGCTGCCGACCATCAAGCTGGCCCTGGAAAAAGGTGCGGCGGTGATGGTTTGCTCGCACCTGGGCCGTCCGACCGAGGGCGAGTTCTCCGCCGAGAACAGCCTCAAGCCAGTCGCCGACTACCTGAGCAAGGCTCTGGGTCGCGAAGTGCCACTGGTGGCCGATTACCTGGGCGGTGTAGACGTCAAGGCCGGCGACATCGTGCTGTTCGAAAACGTGCGCTTCAACAAGGGCGAGAAAAAGAACGCTGACGAACTGGCCCAGCAATACGCGGCCCTGTGCGACGTGTTCGTGATGGACGCCTTCGGCACCGCTCACCGCGCCGAAGGTTCGACCCACGGCGTGGCCAAGTTCGCCAAGGTCGCCGCCGCCGGCCCTCTGCTGGCTGCCGAACTGGATGCGCTGGGCAAAGCCCTTGGCGCGCCGGCCAAGCCAATGGCTGCGATCGTTGCCGGCTCCAAGGTGTCGACCAAACTCGACGTGCTGAACAGCCTGAGCCAGATCTGCGATCAACTGATCGTCGGCGGTGGTATCGCCAACACTTTCCTCGCTGCGGCCGGTCACCCGGTGGGCAAATCGCTGTACGAGCCGGACCTGCTCGACACCGCGCGCGCCATCGCTGCCAAAGTCAGCGTGCCGCTGCCGGTTGACGTGGTGGTTGCCAAAGAATTCGCCGAAACCGCAGAAGCCACCGTCAAGCTGATCGCTGACGTTGCCGCTGACGACATGATTCTGGACATCGGCCCGCAGACCGCTGCCAACTTCGCTGAACTGTTGAAATCGTCGAAAACCATTCTGTGGAACGGCCCGGTCGGCGTGTTCGAATTCGACCAGTTCGGCAACGGCACCAAAGTGCTGGCTCAGGCCATCGCTGAAAGCTCGGCGTTCTCCATTGCTGGCGGTGGCGACACCCTGGCCGCTATCGATAAATATGGCGTGGCTGAGCAAATCTCCTACATTTCCACCGGTGGCGGCGCGTTCCTCGAATTCGTCGAGGGCAAAGTGCTGCCAGCCGTAGAAGTCCTGGAAAGCCGGGCCAAGGCCTGAGGCCGCCCGATTGGCCAGGCAAAGGAGTGGTCACATGGTCAAGTCGTTAGCACTGTTGTTGCTGACCGGTTCGCTGGCGGCCTGCGGGAGTAACCCGAAGGCCGAAGCGACGCCAGCACCCAGCGAGTCGCAGAAGGGCTGTTATCAGGCCGACTGGCAGGCCGAAACCAACCCGGTGCTGAACAAGCGCTCGGGGCCGGACGGCCTGGACAAATACGAGACGCAAACCCCGGCCAAGGAACATGGTTGTCCTTGACGGGTCTGACTCTTTAACTCAGGGCTGGCGGCATGCGCCGTCAGCCGAGGAACACGGATGAAAGGCTTGATCGCCATTGCGGCGTTGGCATTGTTGGGCGGTTGCGCGCAGTTGAACCTGTTTCAGTCGTCCGCCCCGGCGGATAACTGGACCACCTGGACCTGCGACAGCCAGGCCAAAGTGCTGTGGCGTTACGCCGATGCCAACCAGAAGGAAGTCGATGTTCGACTGGGTGGCGGCGATCAGGTCTATCGCCTGAAAGAAGAGCCGGGCGCCTCGGGCACGTTGTACAGCGATGGCATGCTGGCGTTTCACGTCAAGGGTGACGAAGGCCTGGTGTACTGGGTCGCCACCAATGACTTGATTGGCCGCGGCTGCAAAGCGCAATAACTGACACACCACCACTCTAATGTGGGGGGCTTTTGTGGCGAGGGGGCTTGCCCCCGTTGGAGTGCGAAGCGCTCCCAAAGCTATTTACGACTGCTGCGCAGCCGAACGGGGGCAAGCCCCCTCGCCACAGAGTTTCAGTGACAAACAGAATTTGCTTTATCGAATCACCAGACCGGGCTTCGACCCCCGATCTGCAATCACTTGAATAGCCGCCGCCGCTCCGGCAGGCTGGCACGATTAACGACCCAAACCGGGAGAGACACACACAATGGCACTTATCAGCATGCGCCAGATGTTGGACCACGCAGCCGAGTTCGGCTACGGCGTT
>NZ_JBIUVJ010000163.1:0-2239 GCF_044742875.1 Pseudomonas sp. NPDC087817 | reverse complement strand
CCCCCCCCCCCCCCCCCCCCCACCAAACCCACCCCCCCACCCCCCACTTCCTGCAAGTTTCGTGGGGCCCGGTCATGCCGGCCAACGAATCCTTCCAGATGATCGAAGCGACCAAGGGCATCAACAGTTATTCCCTGACGAGCGACGGCGGCACCTCGAGCTACCGTACCCGGATCCGTACTCCGAGCTTCCCGCATCTGCAACAGATCCCTTCGGTGATCAAAGGCAGCATGGTCGCGGACTTGATTGCGTACCTGGGGCGTATCGACTTCGTTATGGCCGACGTGGACCGCTAAGCATGAACAGCACGCTTATCCAGACAGACCGTTTCACCCTGAGTGAAACCGAGCGCTCGGCCATCGAGCACGAGCTGCATCACTACGAAGACCCGCGCGCGGCGTCGATCGAAGCCCTGAAGATCGTTCAGAAAGAACGCGGCTGGGTGCCGGATGGCGCCCTGTACGCGATCGGCGAGATCCTCGGCATTCCGGCCAGCGACGTTGAAGGTGTGGCGACGTTCTATAGCCAGATCTTCCGTCAACCGGTTGGCCGTCACATCATTCGCGTCTGCGACAGCATGGTCTGCTACATCGGCGGCCACGAGTCGGTGGTCAGCGAAATCCAGAACAATCTGGGCATCGGCCTGGGTCAGACCACCACCGACGGTCGTTTCACCCTGCTGCCTGTCTGCTGCCTCGGCAACTGCGACAAGGCTCCGGCGCTGATGATCGACGACGACACCTTTGGCGACGTGCAACCTGCTGGCGTCGCCAAACTGCTCGAGGGCTACGTATGACCCTGACATCTTTCGGTCCTGCCAACCGCATTCAGCGTTCGGCCGAGACTCACCCGCTGACCTGGCGTCTGCGTGACGACGGCGAAGCCGTGTGGCTCGACGAGTACCAGGCCAAGAACGGTTACGCCGCAGCACGCAAAGCCTTCGCCGACATGGATCAGGACGCCATCGTCCAGACCGTGAAAGACGCAGGTTTGAAAGGTCGCGGTGGTGCAGGCTTCCCCACGGGTGTGAAGTGGGGCCTGATGCCCAAAGACGAATCCATCAACATCCGCTACCTGCTGTGCAACGCGGACGAGATGGAGCCGAACACCTGGAAAGACCGCATGCTGATGGAGCAACTGCCCCATCTGCTGATCGAAGGCATGCTGATCAGTGCCCGCGCACTGAAAACCTACCGTGGCTACATCTTCCTGCGTGGCGAGTACACCACCGCCGCCAAGCACCTCAACCGTGCCGTGGAAGAAGCCAAGGCAGCGGGCCTGCTGGGCAAAAACATTCTGGGCAGCGGTTTTGATTTCGAACTGTTCGTCCACACCGGCGCCGGGCGTTACATCTGCGGTGAAGAAACCGCACTGATCAACTCCCTCGAAGGTCGCCGCGCCAACCCGCGCTCCAAGCCGCCCTTCCCTGCCGCCGTGTGGGGCAAGCCGACTTGCGTGAACAACGTGGAAACCCTGTGCAACGTGCCGGCGATCATTGCCGACGGCGTTGACTGGTACAAATCGTTGGCCCGCGAAGGCAGCGAAGACATGGGCACCAAGCTCATGGGCTTCTCCGGCAAAGTGAAAAACCCGGGCCTGTGGGAACTGCCATTCGGCGTCACCGGTCGCGAGTTGTTCGAAGACTACGCCGGCGGCATGCGCGACGGCTTCAAGCTCAAGGCCTGGCAGCCAGGTGGTGCCGGTACCGGTTTCCTCCTGCCTGAGCACCTCGACGCACAAATGTTCGCCGGCGGCATCGCCAAAGTGGGCACCCGTATGGGTACCGGCCTGGCCATGGCGGTGGATGACAGCGTCAACATGGTTTCCCTGCTGCGCAACATGGAGCAGTTCTTCGCTCGCGAGTCGTGCGGCTTCTGCACCCCGTGCCGTGATGGTTTGCCATGGAGCGTCAAGCTCTTGATGGCCATCGAAGAAGGCCGCGGTCAGCCAGGCGACATCGAGACCCTGCTGGGTCTGGTCAACTTCCTCGGCCCGGGCAAGACCTTCTGTGCTCACGCACCAGGTGCCGTGGAGCCGTTGGGCAGTGCCATCAAATACTTCCGTCCAGAGTTCGAAGCCGGTATTGCGCCTGTAAGCGCCGTCCCGCCTCTGGCAAGGCCGATCGTAGTCGGCGCGTAAACGCTTAAAAAGGCGAAGGGTCCGTGCCCTTCGCCTTTCGTCCGATGACGCCTTTCGGGGCTGACTGGATTCGGACGGATAACAAGATTCCATTAGCCAC
>NZ_JBIUVJ010000162.1:0-2242 GCF_044742875.1 Pseudomonas sp. NPDC087817 | reverse complement strand
CGGGGGATTTGGTACTGCCTGTTTTAGCTGCGTCTGTTGGGTCGGTGGTATACGCCGGGAGTGGCTTAAGGGGCTACGGCGAATTAGTCATCATCAAACACAGCGAAACCTACGTCAGTGCTTACGGTCACAACCGTCGGCTGTTGGTTCGGGAGGGACAGCAGGTCAAGGTCGGACAGACAATTGCCGAAATGGGGTCAACGGGTACAGACCGGGTGAAACTGCATTTTGAGATTCGCCGCCAAGGTAAACCTGTAGATCCGCTGCAGTTCCTGCCAAGACGTTGATTTGTAAGCCAGCCTGTTCCGTCTCGTAGAGGGGACAGGCTCCAGCGCTGCCAAGGATAAAGGCGTCGCTTGAGCTTGGGGTCGAACTCACCAAAGGACTATAACAATGGCTCTCAGTAAAGAAGTGCCGGAGTTTGACATCGACGATGAGGTTCTCCTTATGGAGGCCGGCATCGATTCGGAATCTTCGATGTCGAATGATGAAGGGGCTGCTCCACCTTCCGTTCGTTCCAAATCCAAACACTCCGCTTCACTTAAACAACATAAGTACATCGACTACACGCGTGCACTTGATGCCACGCAGTTGTATCTCAACGAAATCGGCTTTTCCCCACTGCTCTCCCCGGAGGAAGAAGTTCATTTTGCGCGTTTGTCGCAAAGTGGCGATCCCGCCGGACGCAAGCGCATGATTGAAAGTAACCTGCGGCTGGTGGTCAAAATCGCCCGGCGTTACGTCAATCGGGGGCTGTCGCTGCTGGATCTGATTGAAGAGGGCAACCTCGGCTTGATCCGTGCGGTGGAAAAGTTCGATCCCGAGCGCGGCTTCCGCTTCTCGACCTACGCAACCTGGTGGATTCGTCAGACCATCGAGCGTGCAATCATGAATCAGACCCGGACCATCCGGTTGCCGATCCATGTGGTCAAGGAGCTCAACGTGTACCTGCGGGCTGCACGGGAGCTGACGCAAAAGCACGACCACGAACCTTCACCCGAAGAAATCGCCAACCTGCTGGAAAAACCGGTAGGCGAGGTCAAGCGCATGCTGGGCCTGAATGAACGGGTTTCTTCGGTCGACGTCTCGCTGGGTCCGGATTCGGATAAAACCCTGCTGGACACCCTGACGGATGATCGTCCTACCGATCCATGCGAACTGCTGCAGGACGACGATTTGTCGCAGAGCATCGATCAATGGCTGTCCGAATTGACCGACAAGCAGCGTGAGGTGGTGATACGCCGCTTCGGCCTGCGCGGTCACGAGAGCAGCACGCTGGAAGATGTAGGCCTGGAGATCGGCCTGACCCGGGAACGGGTAAGACAGATCCAGGTGGAAGGCCTCAAGCGCCTACGGGAAATTCTCGAGAAGAATGGCCTGTCGAGCGAGTCGCTGTTTCAGTAGGCGCCTCCAACGCCCGCAAAAGCCCCGACTGGTTCGGGGCTTTTTGTTGCTCGCGATTTAGTGGCTCAACGATACCCCTGTGGCGAGGAAGCTTGCTCCCGCTGGGCTGCGCAGCAGCCCCAAACGCACTCAAGCGGGAGCAAGCTCCCTCGCCACACGTTTAGTGCTCGACTTTCGGTCGGTGTCAGTACCTTTGTAGTCTCGAGATGTAAGCCTTTACTTACTCTTTCGTAAGTGTTCGTTATTTTTACAATGCGGTAGACGTCCATTCGCCACTTCCATCATATTTAACTTATTGATTTACTTATTTATTTTCTAATATGAAGTGCTTATGACAGCGCCTCAAAGCGTATTCGGCCCGTTGCTCCTGGCGGGGAACTCTTTAGTATCAGGGCTGTGTCGACGGACAGACACGCCCTTCAAGGATGAGGGGAATGGACATCGCAGGACGCGATTCATCAGGACGATGAAAAGGAACACAGGGAATAGGGAAAAAATGTGGGCGGGTCAAACCGCCCCTTTTTTTGTCTGTAGAAAAGCAAAATGCAGAAAACAAAAAAGGCCCCGAAGGGCCTTTTTATCGAGCGCGCAACAAATCAGCGTTCGAGGTCTTTGATCTTGCCTTTGACGCCATCCCACTCTTCAGCGTCCGGCAGCGATTCTTTCTTCTCGGTGATGTTTGGCCAGATCTCGGCCAACTCCACGTTCAGTTGAATGAACTCCTGCATCTCTTCCGGAACTTCGTCCTCGGAGAAAATGGCCACGGCCGGGCATTCCGGCTCGCACAGGGCGCAGTCGATGCACTCATCCGGGTGAATCACCAGGAAGTTCGGGCCTT
>NZ_JBIUVJ010000161.1:0-2339 GCF_044742875.1 Pseudomonas sp. NPDC087817 | reverse complement strand
TTGGAGCCTGCCTGAAGGTTCAGGGTTTTTAGGCTTTCTTCAAAGAGTTCCGCAAAGCTTTCGCTCATTTTAATTCCTGTAGATGAGGGCGAAGAATACGCCCATCTCCACACCCCAGACGGTGTGGGTTAGTTTCATTTAAAAGAAGCGCTGCAGGACTATGACTGGTCCCCTGCGGCCTTCTTGGTCACCCGGCGATATCGCGAATGGCGATCTCGCTCATGATGCGTTCAAGCACCTGATCGATGGACAACTCCGTGGAATCCAGCTGTATCGCGTCGGCCGCCGGTTTGAGCGGGGCCACTGCGCGCTGGGTGTCACGCTCGTCGCGTGCACGGATCTCATCTAGCAGACTCGACAGACTAACACCCTCGACTTTGCCCTTCAACTGCAAATATCGACGGCGCGCCCGTTCCTCGGCACTGGCAGTCAGGAAAATCTTCAGCGGTGCATCGGGAAAAACCACCGTACCCATGTCGCGACCGTCGGCTACAAGGCCCGGCGCCTCCTGGAAAGCACGCTGGCGCTGCAGCAGCGCCTCGCGCACAGCCGGCAATGCAGCCACTTGCGAAGCGCCGGAGCCGACGCTTTCGGTGCGAATGACATCGCTGACCTCGTCCCCTTCCAGAATGATCCGTTGCAATTGACCGTCGGTCGCCGCAATGAATTGAACATCCAGATGAGCGGCAAGTTTCTTCAACAGCTCTTCATTGGTCAGGTCGACACCATGGTTGTGCGCAGCAAACGCCAGCAAACGGTAAAGCGCACCGGAATCCAGCAGATTCCAGCCAAGACGCTTGGCCAGAATCCCGGCAACGGTGCCTTTGCCCGAGCCGCTTGGCCCATCGATGGTGATGACCGGTGCAATGTTCTTCACGACTGAGCCTCTTGTGCCACACGAATACCGACCTGACCGCACAACGCGAGGAAGTTCGGGAACGACGTCGCGACGTTGGCGCAATCATGGATGCGGATCGGTGCAGTGGCGCGCAAGGATGCAACGCTGAAGGCCATCGCGATACGGTGATCGCCGTGACCATGCACTTCGCCGCCGCCAATCTGGCCGCCGTCGATGATGATGCCGTCCGGAGTTGGCTGACATTTGACGCCCAGCGCCAGCAAACCGTCCGCCATCACCTGAATGCGATCCGATTCCTTGACCCGCAGCTCTTCGGCACCAGTCAGCACGGTGCGCCCTTCGGCACAGGCAGCGGCCACGAACAGTACCGGGAATTCATCGATGGCCAGCGGAACCAGCGCTTCGGGAATCTCGATACCCTTGAGTTTAGCTGCCCGCACGCGCAGGTCAGCCACAGGTTCGCCGCCGACTTCACGTTGGTTTTCCAGAGTGATGTCCGCGCCCATCAGACGGAGGATGTCGATGACGCCGGTACGGGTCGGGTTGATGCCGACGTGTTCAAGCACCAACTCCGAACCTTCGGCAATCGAAGCAGCCACCAGGAAGAACGCCGACGACGAGATGTCGCCTGGTACTTCGATATGAGTAGCGGTCAGCTTGCCGCCGGACTCGACCGAAGCCGTCGCACCATCAACGCTCACCGGGTAGCCAAAGCCACGCAGCATGCGCTCGGTATGGTCGCGGGTCGGCGCAGGCTCGGTAACCGTGGTCTTGCCTTCAGCGTACAGACCGGCGAGCAGCAGGCAGGATTTCACCTGAGCACTGGCCATCGGCATGGTGTAGGTCAGACCTTTGAGCTTGTGGCCACCACGAATGATCATCGGCGGACGACCTTCAGCGGCAGTTTCGATCACGGCGCCCATTTCACGCAGTGGATTGGCCACGCGATTCATCGGACGCTTGGACAGCGAAGCATCACCGGTCAGGGTGCTGTCGAAGTCCTGCGCGGCCAACAGACCGGACAGCAGACGCATCGAGGTACCGGAGTTGCCCAGATAGATCGGGCCCGGCGCAGGTTTCAGGCCGTGCAGGCCAACACCGTGAATGGTCACGCGGCCGTGGTGCGGGCCTTCGATGACCACGCCCATGTCGCGGAATGCCTGCAAGGTTGCCAGGGCGTCTTCGCCCTCAAGGAAACCTTCGACTTCGGTGACGCCTTCGGCCAGCGAGCCGAGCATGATCGAACGGTGGGAAATGGATTTGTCACCCGGTACGCGAATCCGACCGGACAGGCGGCCACCAGGTTGAGCCAGGAAGATCAGATCGTTGGAATTCATAGCGTCCACATAGGCCCTGCGGGCCAGGATTTTACTGAAATGCTCGCGGGCAACCCGGGCGCGAGTGATAACGCAATAGATTTGTTGAGCATACGATTCATCTACAGTGTCTGTTTTGGATTTGTTTTGGCTTCTTATTGTTT
>NZ_JBIUVJ010000160.1:0-2374 GCF_044742875.1 Pseudomonas sp. NPDC087817 | reverse complement strand
CCGGCGAACAACACCGCGTAGACCGACAGACCGGCCATGGCGAAGAAGAACAGCAGGCCGATGTTCAGATCCGCGACGCCCCAGGTCGGGGTGATCGGGATAATCGCAAACGCGATCAGCAGGGCGGACATGGCCACCACCGGTGCCAAAGTGAAGATCACTTTATCGGCGAACGGCGGGGTCCAGTCTTCCTTGAAAAACATCTTCAGCATGTCGGCGGCGATCTGGAACATACCAAACGGGCCAACGCGGTTCGGACCGTAACGGTCCTGCCACCAGCCCAGCAGGCGACGTTCGACAAAGCTGAGCAACGCGCCTGCGACCACAACGGCCAGCAGAATCACGATGGCTTTGATGACCGTCAGGATCACATCGATCACTTCAGGGGTGAACCAGGTCATTGCGCTGCCTCCTGCAGACCGTCGACGGATACGCCGGCGAATGCCGGTGGAATGCCGGCGATGCCCGCAGGCAATGCCACCAGACCTGCGCCCAGTTCTTCATTGATACGCAGCGGCAGACGCAGGGTCTGGCCGGCGACGTTCAGGCTCAGCAGAGCACCGTCGTTGACGCCCAGACGATCCGCTTCGGATTTGGCCAGAGCGACGTACGGAGCCGGAATGCGCTCTTGCACCGGCGCGGCTTTCGACGAGTTCTCGTCGCTGCCGAACAGGTGGTAGAACGGCACGGCTTGCCAGGTGCCCGGCGCCGGGTTGAATGCACGCGGAGCGGCAGCGAACCAGTTCAGCGAATCGCCAGTGCTTTCGATCAGGCGGGTGCCCGGGTCGCCAGCGCGCAGGTGACCACCGACTTCGTCCTGGAACTTGTTCCACGCTTGTGGCGAGTTCCAGCCCGGGGACCAGGCGAATGGCACTTGCTGACGTGGCTCAGCCGAACCCGAGTAACCTTCCATGGAGAAGGCGAACGCGGTGTCTTTGTCTTGCGGGGTGCGTGGTTCGTGAACGCTGATGTCGGCGCGCATCGCGGTGCGACCGGAATAACGCAGCGGCTCACGCGCCAGTTTCAGACCCTTGATGCGGAACGCGGCGGACGGTGCAGCGTCGACGATACGTGCCAGTTGCTCGGTGCTCGAAGCCACGGCAGCGGTGACGTGGTCGAGTTGCGTCCAGTCGATCGGCTGGTTCAGCAGGGTGGCGCGCAGGGCGTGCAGCCAGCGCCAGCCTTCGTGAACCAGAATGCTTGCGTCCAGGTATTGCGGATCGAAAACCTGGAAGAAGCGCTGGGCGCGACCTTCCTGGCTGACCAGCGTACCGTCGCCTTCAGCGAAGCTCGCCGCTGGCAGAACCAGATGTGCGCGGTCGCTGGTGGCGGTCTTCTGATGATCAGCAACGATCACTACTTTCGCAGCGTTCAATGCCGCATCGACCTTGGCTTTCGAGGTGCGGGTGTACAGATCGTTTTCCAGCACAACGATCGCGTCAGCCTTGCCGTCGATGACGGCTTGCAGCGCCGCATCAACCGATTCGCCACCGAGCATGGCCAGGCCGAGGCTGTTGGCTTCCGGCACGATCAGGCTGATCGAACCGTTCTTCTCGCGCAGCTTCAGGGCTTTGGCGATGTTCGCCGCCGCTTCGATCAGGGCTTTGGAGCCCAGCGAAGTACCGGCAATGATCAGCGGACGTTTGGCCGCGAGCAGGGCATCAGCAATGCGCTTGGCCAGTTCCAGTGCTTCGGCGTCCAGACCTTCGACGGCCGGGGCGCTGGCATCCAGAGCGTGAGCCACGGCGAAACCGATGCGCGCCAGATCGTCTGGAGCGGCGTGTACGCATTCTTCGGCAACGTCGTCGAGCTTGGTTTCCGCCAGGCTGGCGATGAACAGCGGGTTCAGCGCGTGCTGACCGATGTTCTTCACTGCGGCGTCGAGCCAAGGCTGAACGCGCATGGCCTCGGCCATGTCTTCGGCTTTGCCTTTGACCGATTGACGCAGGGCCAGGGCCATACGGGCGGCGGTCTGGGTCAGGTCTTCACCGAGGACGAAAATGGCGTCGTGGTCTTCGATGTCGCGCATGTTCGGCACTGGCAGCGGGCTGTCTTTGAGCACTTGCAGGACCAGACGGATGCGCTCCAGCTCGGAGGCTTCGATACCGGAGTAGAAGTGCTCGGCGCCGACCAGTTCGCGCAACGCGTAGTTGCTTTCGAGGCTGGCACGCGGCGAACCGATACCGACGATGTTGCGCCCGCGCAGCAGATCAGCGGCTTTATCCAGTGCGGCGTCGAGGCCCAGCTTGGTGCCGTCGGCCAGCAGCGGCTGACGTGGACGGTCGGTGCGGTTGACGTAGCCATAACCGAAACGGCCACGGTCGCACAGGAAGTACTGGTTCACCGAACCGTTGAAACGGTTTTCGATGCGACG
>NZ_JBIUVJ010000159.1:0-2391 GCF_044742875.1 Pseudomonas sp. NPDC087817 | reverse complement strand
TGAGTGCAAGGAGCAGGTTTTTTTTCCCCGGAACCTTGCCGGTAGGGGAGTGAAAGACTGCCTTGAAATGCCGGGGAGTAAGCAGACGCTTTTCCCGACTGAAGTCCTGACTCACCTCCAGTACCGGATTATCAAACTGCCAGACGCGCACGACCTTTGGCGCGACGACGCGACAGGACTGCGCGGCCGTTCTTGGTAGCCATGCGAGCACGGAAACCGTGGGTACGAGCGCGTTTGATAGTGCTTGGTTGGAAAGTACGTTTCATGTCGTGTTACCTGGTTCGTCCACAACGGGCCGGAATGGCCCCCGTTTTAAGAGACCGGGGATTCTAGAGAAAGCAAGCCTTCAGGTCAATTTCCAACCAGCGTTTCCTTATAAATAGATCTTCGGGGCTTCTTTGGCTGAAAGCCTGTTCGCCATACATAAAAATAAAGAAGGGAATTATTTAAAGCTTTTCTGTAAAGCTTATAAAAGCTAGGCACGGCATCATCTGTGGATAAGTGCCATGAGGCCTTATTTTTCGTGATGTACAGAGAATGACAACTACAGTGGAAAACCGTGTTCAGCCTGTGCTGCGCTATCGGATAACCTGTGTGTGGAATGGTCTGTTATCCACAGGCAGGTTATCCACCGAGTTTCGCCCCCAGTTGTCCAGTGCCCTCAGAGGCGGTTATCCACAGAGCTTATTCACACACCGTTGGTCGCCTTTTTCCCGGTTAACGCATTGATAAATCATGGTGACCGCACAACCTGCATGTGGATAAGTGGGCGGCTCGCCGCTACAATGGCCGCTTGTTTTTGCCTCACCGGCTTTCAACTTAGGGGATATCCGTGTCAGTGGAACTTTGGCAGCAGTGCGTGGAGCTTTTGCGCGAGGAGCTGCCTGCCCAACAATTCAACACCTGGATCCGTCCACTACAGGTCGAAGCCGAAGGCGACGAGTTGCGCGTCTACGCACCGAACCGTTTTGTGCTGGACTGGGTCAACGAAAAGTACCTGGGCCGTGTCCTTGAACTGCTGGATGAGCACGGCAACGGCATGGCGCCGGCGCTTTCCTTATTAATAGGCAGCAAACGCAGTTCGGCTCCGCGTGCTGCACCGAACGCGCCGCTGGCTGCTGCGCAGGTGTCCCAGGCCCAGGCAAATTCCGCGCCTGTGAGTACGCCATCCGTTCAGTCGCCAGCACCGGCGGCCAAGCGCTCGACGCAGAAAAGCCCCGAAATCAGCGATGAACCGTCTCGCGACAGTTTCGACCCGATGTCCGGTGCCGCTTCGCAACAGGCACCGGTTCGCGCCGAACAGCGCACTGTTCAGGTTGAAGGCGCGCTCAAGCACACCAGTTACCTGAACCGCACCTTTACCTTTGAAAACTTCGTCGAAGGTAAATCCAACCAGCTCGCCCGCGCGGCGGCCTGGCAAGTGGCGGATAACCCCAAGCACGGCTACAACCCCCTCTTCCTTTATGGCGGCGTCGGCCTGGGTAAGACCCACTTGATGCACGCGGTGGGTAACCATCTATTAAAGAAGAACCCGAATGCCAAGGTCGTGTACCTGCATTCCGAGCGTTTCGTGGCCGACATGGTCAAGGCGCTGCAACTGAACGCGATCAATGAGTTCAAGCGTTTCTACCGTTCGGTGGATGCATTGCTCATCGACGATATTCAGTTCTTCGCCCGCAAGGAGCGTTCGCAGGAGGAGTTTTTCCACACCTTCAACGCCCTGCTTGAAGGTGGTCAGCAGGTCATTCTCACCAGTGACCGCTACCCGAAAGAAATTGAAGGCCTGGAAGAACGCCTCAAATCGCGTTTTGGCTGGGGTCTGACGGTTGCCGTCGAACCGCCGGAACTGGAAACCCGTGTCGCGATTCTGATGAAGAAGGCCGATCAGGCCAAAGTCGAGTTGCCACACGACGCCGCGTTCTTCATTGCCCAGCGAATTCGCTCCAACGTCCGTGAGCTGGAAGGTGCGCTGAAACGCGTGATCGCCCACTCGCACTTCATGGGTCGCGACATCACCATCGAGTTGATTCGCGAATCCCTGAAAGACTTGTTGGCATTGCAGGACAAACTGGTCTCTGTGGATAACATTCAGCGAACCGTCGCCGAGTACTACAAGATCAAGATCTCGGACCTGTTGTCCAAGCGCCGTTCGCGCTCGGTGGCGCGTCCGCGTCAAGTGGCCATGGCCTTGTCCAAGGAACTGACCAACCACAGCCTGCCGGAAATCGGCGATGTGTTTGGCGGTCGCGACCACACGACGGTTTTGCACGCCTGCCGCAAGATCAACGAACTTAAGGAATCCGACGCGGACATCCGCGAGGACTACAAGACCCTGCTGCGTACACTGACCACTTGATGAACACCAGCGCAGCGTATTAAGGCACGGGACTA
>NZ_JBIUVJ010000158.1:1204-2438 GCF_044742875.1 Pseudomonas sp. NPDC087817 | reverse complement strand
TTGATCTGAAGACCCTGCAAGAACTGTCTGCCAAGCTGCTGGAAATTCCGGAAGGCTTCGTGGTTCAGCGTCAGGTTGCGAAGATCTACGAAGACCGTCAGAAGATGCAAGCCGGCGGCCTGCCGATCAACTGGGGTTACGCCGAAACCATGGCATACGCGACCCTGGCGTTCGAAGGTCACCCGATCCGCATGACGGGTCAGGACATCGGCCGCGGTACGTTCTCGCACCGTCACGCTGTTCTGCACAACCAGAAAGATGCCGGCACCTACATTCCGCTGCAGCACCTGTACGACGGTCAGCCACGTTTCGACCTGTACGACTCGTTCCTGTCGGAAGAAGCGGTATTGGCGTTCGAATACGGTTACTCGACCACCACGCCAAATGCGTTGGTGATCTGGGAAGCCCAGTTCGGCGACTTCGCCAACGGTGCACAGGTTGTTATCGACCAGTTCATCACCAGCGGCGAACACAAGTGGGGCCGTCTCTGCGGTCTGACCATGTTGCTGCCACACGGTTACGAAGGCCAGGGTCCCGAGCACTCCTCGGCACGTCTGGAGCGTTACCTGCAGCTGTGCGCCGAGCACAACATTCAGGTAGCCGTACCAACCACGCCGGCACAGATCTACCACTTGCTGCGTCGTCAGGTGATTCGCCCGCTGCGCAAGCCGCTGGTCGTGCTGACGCCGAAGTCGCTGCTGCGCCACAAGCTGGCCATCTCGACGCTGGAAGATCTGGCCGAAGGTTCGTTCCAGACCGTGATCCCGGAAATCGATGCCCTGGACCCGAAAAAGGTCGAGCGCGTTGTTCTGTGCAGCGGCAAGGTTTACTACGACCTGCTGGAAAAACGCCGTGCCGAAGGCCGCGAAGATATCGCCATCGTGCGTATCGAGCAGTTGTACCCATTCCCTGAGGACGACTTGAAAGAAGTCCTGGCTCCTTATACCAACGTCAAACATGCCGTTTGGTGTCAGGAAGAGCCGATGAACCAGGGCGCCTGGTACTGCAGCCAGCACCACTTGCGTCGCAGCATCAGCAACCTCAACAAATCCCTCGTACTTGAGTACGCGGGCCGTGAGGCTTCTGCTGCACCTGCTTGTGGTTACGCATCGATGCACGCCGAGCAGCAGGAAAAACTGCTGCAAGACGCGTTCACACTTTAACTAAAACGCGCACAAGAAACCGAAAAAAAGAAAACACACAAAAAAGCTAACCATAACAAACACCCAACAAA
>NZ_JBIUVJ010000158.1:0-1194 GCF_044742875.1 Pseudomonas sp. NPDC087817 | reverse complement strand
AACCGAATTTAAGGAACCACAGATAATGGCTATCGAGATCAAAGCCCCCACTTTCCCGGAATCGGTTGCCGATGGCACCGTTGCCACCTGGCACAAAAAACCGGGCGACGCTGTCAAGCGCGACGATCTGATCGTAGACATCGAAACTGACAAAGTCGTACTGGAAGTTCTGGCAACTGCCGACGGCGTGCTGGGCGCAATCGTCAAGAACGAAGGCGACACCGTTCTGTCCGACGAAGTCCTGGGCTCCATCGAAGCGGGCGGCGCTGCTGCCGCTGCTCCAGCCGCCGCTGCTGCTCCGGCCGCTGCTGCCGCTGCACCGGCTGCTGCCGAAGGCGAAGACGATCCTGTTGCTGCACCGGCTGCGCGCAAGCTGGCTGAAGAAAACGGCATCAACATCGCTTCCGTTGCCGGCACCGGCAAAGGCGGTCGTGTTACCAAGGAAGACGTGGTTGCAGCTGTTGCTGCCAAGAAAGCCGCTCCGGCTGCCGCGCCTGCCAAGGCTGCTGCTCCTTCGGCTGCCGCTCCTGTGTTCGCCGCTGGCGACCGCATCGAGAAGCGCGTACCGATGACCCGCGTTCGTGCCACCGTGGCCAAGCGTCTGGTTGAAGCTCAGTCGAACATGGCGATGCTGACCACTTTCAACGAAGTCGACATGACCGAAGTCATGGCTCTGCGTTCGAAGTACAAGGACCTGTTCGAGAAGTCCCACAACGGCGTACGCCTGGGCTTCATGTCGTTCTTCGTGAAAGCAGCTACCGAAGCGCTGAAACGCTTCCCGGCTGTCAACGCGTCGATCGACGGCGGCGACATCGTTTACCACGGCTACGCGGACATCGGCGTTGCCGTTTCCAGCGACCGTGGCCTGGTGGTACCGGTTCTGCGTAACGCCGAGCTGATGAGCCTGGCTGAAATCGAAGGCGGCATCGCCACTTTCGGCAAGAAAGCCCGTGACGGCAAACTGTCGATGGACGAGATGACCGGTGGTACCTTCACCATCACTAACGGTGGTACCTTCGGTTCGATGATGTCGACCCCGATCGTCAACCCGCCGCAGGCAGCGATTCTGGGCATGCACAACATCATCCAGCGTCCTATGGCCATCAACGGTCAGGTCGTGGTGCGGGCCCTAAATTAACAGGGCCAGTCATACCAACAACCGCCGTAGCGATGGGCATAAACAGGTATCATAGA
>NZ_JBIUVJ010000157.1:0-2504 GCF_044742875.1 Pseudomonas sp. NPDC087817 | reverse complement strand
CAGGCGACCAATGCTCGTCCACGGCAGACCGAAGTTCAATTCCGGCCAGACCAGTTGCGAGGCGATGAAGACACCGAGCCCCCTGCCAAGGATCCCCCAGACCACCGTCATGATGGCGAACTGGCGGACTACCTTATAGTTATAAGCAGTCGGACTGATTGCTGTGCTCATTCTAAGGTTCCACGGTGTGGGTGTTTGAGTAGGATTAAAATCGGCCGCAAGTATGCAGAGAGCAGGGGGTCATTGCAACGCGCCATGACCTGGGTCAATGCTTTCCAACGCTGATTCTGCGGCCTTTCCATGCGCCGCGTAAGGTCAAAATTGGCCTCGGACAAAATGTCGCAGCGGACGAAAAAAGCGAGGGGTTCAGGTCGCTTGTAACGGGGTGTGTTCAAACGGCCTGTTCGGGTGACGGACGGCAAATGGCACGACAGCCGGTATCTACCGGCGTTTGCGGCCACGTCAGTCAGCCGGTTCGGAGAACACAGCGGTTAGCGTTGACCTGGAACCGGCACGAGCCAGTCCGCATCGACCAAGCGTAGACCCGAATCCGGGGAACCGAAAGGAGAGGGTAAAAAGGGGTGCGACAATGCGTCGCAAAGAGGCTGGATGCTGCCGCACCGAGAAAGGTGCGGCAGATGTTGCGCAATGCTTATTGTTTATTGTCTTCAGTAATAAGTTTTTCTGTATTCAATCCGTGAGACAGGCTGTACACATAAGCGGCCAGCAATTGCACTTTATCGTTACCCAGCAGTTCGTTCTGCGCCGGCATGTGGCCCTGACGACCATGGCGGATGGTCTGCTCAAGCTGCGTCAGGCTGGTGCCATAGATAAATCCGGCCGGGTGCGTCAGATTCGGTGCGCCCATGGCTTCAGTGCCGTGGCCGGTGGCCCCATGACAGGCTGTGCAAGTGGTGCTGAACGCTTGTTGTCCGGCTTGCAGATCAGCCTTGTTGTCCGCTGGCAGCGGCAGGCCGGCCAGTTCGTGACGCACGTAGGCGGCGACGTTCTTCACCCCGGCCTCACCGAGCACTTCGCCCCAGGCCGGCATCGCCGCCATCCGGCCACCCATGATGGTGGTCTTGATGGTCTCGGCGTCGCCGCCCCAGCGCCAGTCGCTGTCAGCCAGGTTAGGGAAACCGAACGCGCCTTTGGCGTCCGAGCCGTGGCACACCGAGCAGTTTGAGGCGAACAGACGACCGCCCATTTTCAGCGCCTGCGGATCCTTCGCCACTTCCTCTACCGGCATGGCGGCGAACTTGGCGAAGATCGGCCCGAACTTGGCGTCGGCCTTGTTCATTTCCTTTTCCCACTCGTGGACGCCGGTCCAGCCGTCCTCGTAACCGGGCAGGATGCCTTTCCAGTTACCGAGGCCCGGATACAGGATCAGATAGCCCACGGAAAACACCAGCGTGCCGGCGAACAGCATGAACCACCACTGCGGCAGCGGGTTGTCGTACTCCTCGATGCCGTCAAAGCTGTGGCCCATGGTCTGGTCGACACTGCCCTTGGTCTCGCCCCGGCGGGTGCCGACCAGCAGCCATGTCAGGCCGATCAGGCTGCCGATGGTCAGTACGCAGATCCACGTACTCCAGAAGGTGGTCATGGCCGGGTACTCCTTGGTTCAGATACTGGGGTTGTGTCGGGTAGCGGTTCGTCGGCGAATGGCAGCAATCGCGCTTCGGCAAATTCCGGGGTGCGCTTGCGGTTGAACACCCACAGCGTCAGCCCGACGAAGGCGACGAACACCACGACCGTGCCGAGGCCGCGAATCAGGCCTGCACTCATTTCAATGACCATGGCTCACCTCTTGCTCTTGATCGCAGTGCCGAGCACTTGCAGGTAGGAGACGAGGGCGTCCATTTCGGTCTTGCCCTTGAGGCTGGCCACCGCGCCGTTGATGTCGTCGTCGGTGTACGGCACGCCGAGGGTGCGCATGGTCTTGAGCTTGGTTTCGGTGTGGCTGCTGTCGACCGCTTGCGTGACCAGCCATGGATAGGCCGGCATTTTCGACTCAGGCACGACGTTGCGCGGGTTGTACAAGTGCGCGCGGTGCCAGTCATCCGAGTAGCGCGCGCCGACCCGGGCCAAATCCGGACCGGTGCGTTTCGAACCCCACAGGAATGGGTGATCCCAGACGCTTTCACCGGCCACCGAGTAGTGCCCGTAGCGCTCGGTTTCGGCGCGGAACGGCCGGATCATCTGCGAATGGCAACCGACGCAGCCTTCGCGGATATAGATGTCGCGGCCTTCCAGTTGCAGCGCGGTGTAGGGCTTCATGCCTTCCACCGGTTTGTTGGTGACGTCCTGGAAGAACAGCGGGACGATCTGGGTCAGGCCGCCGATGCTCACGGCGAACACCATGAGCAACATCAACAGGCCGACGTTTTTTTCAATCGTGTCGTGTTTCATGGCGGACTCCTCAGGCCATCTGCGCGGCGGCAACGACGTCAGCAGGCTGCGAGGCCCGCACGGTGCGCCAGGTGTTGTAAGCCATCAGGAAC
>NZ_JBIUVJ010000156.1:1324-2531 GCF_044742875.1 Pseudomonas sp. NPDC087817 | reverse complement strand
GCCACCAAGTGTTGCAGGATGCTTCCCCGCTGTTCAACCTGCTCAGCGAACTGCACCTGAGCGAATTCGAGTCGCAGCACCTGCTGCGCCAGATCAGTGAACGCGACCGGGCCATCGCCGCGTTTCTGAAATCCCAGAACAAACGCATCGACCTGCTCAGTCAGGTGGTCGCCCTGACCGTGCTCGGCCATATCGGCGAGCCGCAACCGGTGATCATCTCCGAAGGCGGGATCGACTTTCAGTACCCGACGCCGATCGCCACGGGTGCACACCTGTCAGTGAAACTGGTGCTCATGCCGCAGGCACTGGGCCTGTTGCTGCGCGCCCGCGTCACCCATTGCGACCGCAAGGGCGAGGGTTATGACGTCGGTACCGAGTTCGAACACTTGACCGATGCCCAGCGCCAGTTGCTCGCCCGCTATATCTTGCAGAAGCAGGCCCAGGAACGACGTCTGGCCCGCGAACAGAACGAATCAGGCATTTAAATTAAGGAAGAACCGTGACCCTCATCTACGGCCACCGCGGCGCCAAGGGCGAAGCACCGGAAAACACCCTGAGCAGTTTTCAGGAATGTCTCAAGCACGGCGTGCGCCGTTGCGAACTGGACCTCCACCTGTCCAAGGACGGCGAGTTGATGGTCATTCACGACCCGACCCTCAAGCGCACCACCGACCGCCGTGGCAAAGTCGTCGAGCATACCGCCGCCGAACTGGTGACCTACGACGCACGCAAGGGCGGCCCCGGCTGGATCAAGCCGTGCCCGATTCCAACACTGGAGGAGTTGTTCGAGAAGTGTGATTTCGAGCACTGGCAGCTTGAGGTCAAAAGCGCTTCGCGTACTCGCGCGGCAACCACCGTGCTGGCCATTCGTGAAATGGCGCAGCGACATGGCCTGCTGGACAAGGTGACAATCACCTCGAGTTCGCGGGAAGTCTTGAAAGCGGCGCTGGATCTGGTGCCGGATGTGTCACGGGGACTGGTGGCCGAATACGCCTGGCTCGACCCGTTGAAGGTCGCGGCAAGCTATGGCTGCGAAATTCTCGCGCTGAACTGGACGCTGTGTACGCCGGAACGCCTGCAGAAGGCGCAGCGTCAGGGGCTGCATGTGTCGGTGTGGACCGTCAACGAGCCTGCGCTGATGCGCAGACTCGCCGACTTCGGCGTTGACAGGGTGATTCCTGTCTTGCCGGGGTTGGGCGGTGCCGGC
>NZ_JBIUVJ010000156.1:0-1314 GCF_044742875.1 Pseudomonas sp. NPDC087817 | reverse complement strand
GCTCAGGCCACCGGCCGGAGCCCGTCAAAAAAGCCGGTTGAGGCCGTCGTACGCCGCTACCCGATAGGCTTCGGCCATGGTCGGGTAGTTGAACGTGGTGTTGACGAAGTATTTCAGGGTGTTCAGTTCGCCCGGCTGGCTCATGATCGCCTGACCGATGTGGACGATCTCCGACGCCTGATAACCGAAGCAGTGAACGCCCAGCACTTCCAGGGTTTCACGGTGGAACAGGATCTTCAGCATGCCTTGCGGCTCGCCGGCAATCTGCGCACGCGCCATGCTCTTGAAGAACGCCTTGCCGACTTCGTACGGCACTTTGGCCTGGGTCAGTTCCTGCTCGTTCTTGCCGATCGAGCTGATCTCCGGAATGGTGTAGATGCCGGTCGGCACGTCATTCACAAAGCGCCAGCTACCGTTGTCGACGATGCTGCCAGCGGCCGAACGACCCTGGTCGTGGGCGGCACTGGCCAGGCTCGGCCAGCCGATCACGTCGCCTGCGCCATAAATGTTCGGCACGCAGGTGCGGTAGTTCTCGTCGACTTCGATCTGACCGCGGCTGTTGACCTTGACGCCGATGTTTTCCAGACCCAACTGATCGGTGTTGCCAGTACGGCCGTTGCACCAGAGCAAGGCGTCAGCCTTGATCTTCTTGCCGGACTTGAGGTGCAGGATCACGCCGTTGTCCACGCCTTCGACGCGATCGTAGTCTTCGTTATGGCGCACGGTGATGTTGTTGTTGCTGAAGTGGTAGCTCAACGCCTGGGAGATTTCCGAGTCGAGGAAGCTCAGCAGCTGACCGCGGTTGTCGACCAACTCGACCAATACACCCAGACCACTGAAGATCGAAGCATATTCGCAACCGATTACGCCGGCGCCGTAAACGATCAGCTTACGCGGGGTGTGGCCGAGACTGAGGATGGTGTCGCTATCGTAGATGCGCGGGTGGTGGAAATCGATGTCAGCCGGACGATACGGGCGCGAGCCGGTGGCGATGATGATGTGCTTGGCCACCAGTTTTTCGACCACGCCGTTGGCGCAAACCACTTCGATGGTTTGCTCGTCGGCGAAGCTGCCGGTGCCGAAGAACACGTCGACGCGGTTACGGGCGTAGTAGCCGGTACGCGAAGCGACTTGTTTGGAAATGACTTTCTCGGCGCTTTTCAACACGTCCGGGAAGGAGAACCAGCGTGGCTCGCCGATCGCCCGGAACATCGGATTGGTGTTGAACTGCATGATCTGCCGCACCGAGTGACGCAGTGCCTTGGACGGGATGGTGGCGCGGGGGGGGGGGGGGGGGGCCCCCCCCGGCCCGCC
>NZ_JBIUVJ010000155.1:0-2533 GCF_044742875.1 Pseudomonas sp. NPDC087817 | reverse complement strand
AACAGTGCGACTTACAAGGTCGCGCAGTTGATTTTTCTCTTCCAGGCTCAGTTCGCTTTGACGCGCTGTCCTGAGCAGTTGTTCCAGATTTCGCTCGCGTTGGCGGGCTGACAAGCTAGTAATGGTGTCGAAAAACTGTTGTTCAAGGTTATCTCCGTCAATCAGCCATTCCTTTTCTGCCAGTGCCTTGAGCAATCGACCCTGTTCAGTGCCGTGCCATCGCGCGATCAACTGAAATGAGTTTAGCTTGGGATTCTTCTGTACGGCTTCGAGCAACGCCACAAGCAACTGGGCGTTGGTCTGATTTTCGTCCGCAATGTGCCCGGCATCTTCGACGCGCTCGGCCAGTTGCGGGTGATGAAGCAGTGTGCGCAGGGCGGTCAGGGTCGGCGATTCGACGCCAATCGGCGTGCGCGGGCGCTGCTGGTCGCGATCGCCGCCACGCTTGCCATTCTTGTCCCAGGGTTTCTTGTCCCATTTCTTGCCGCCGGCGCCGGGTTTCTTCGGCGTCCATTCCTGCTGCGGCACATACATGTCCTGTGCCTGCGGCTGATGGTAGTCGCTGTAATCCGGCATTGCGTCGTAATCGATGCCCGGATCGTAAGCGGGCGGCGCTTCCTGCGGCGCACTTTGGGCGAGTTGACTGACGGTTTCGCTGCTCAGGCCGGTGATTTCGGTCAGGCGCTGGCGCATCAGGATGCGCAGGTTGGCGCCCGGCACTTTGTCAATCAATGGTGCCGCGAGGGTGGCCATATGGGCCTTGCCTTCGAGCGAGCGCGGGTCGGCTTCTTCCGTCAGTTGCTGGAAAAAGTAATCTGCCAGTGGCTGGGCGTGCTGATTGATCCGTGCCTTGAACGCGTCAGTGCCTTCGGCGCGCACCAGGGTATCCGGGTCTTCGCCTTCGGGCAGAAACAGGAAGCGCGCACGGCGTCCGTCCTGCAGGCTTGAAAGCGTAGCTTCCAGTGCCCGCCATGCGGCGTTACGGCCGGCCTGGTCGCCGTCGAAACAGAACAATACGTTCGGTACGACTCGGAACAGGCGCTTCATATGTTCTTCGCTGGTCGCGGTGCCCAGTGTTGCGACGGCATTCTTCAGGCCTTGCTGGGCGAGGGCGATGACGTCCATATAACCTTCGACGACGATGATTTCATCGAGGTTGCGGTTGTTCTTGCGCGCTTCATAAAGGCCGTAGAGTTCCTGGCCTTTATGGAATACCGGGGTTTCCGGTGAGTTCAGGTATTTCGGCTTGTCGTCGCCGAGGACGCGACCGCCAAAAGCGATGATGCGGCCCCGGGTATCGCGGATCGGGAACATCACGCGATCGCGGAAGCGGTCGTAGCGTTTGCCGGTTTCGGCGTTTTCGATCAGCAGGCCGGCATCGATCATGGCTTTTTGCTGAAGCGTGTCGCTGCTCAAGTGTTTGAACAGGTTGTCCCAGCCCGGCGGGGCGAAGCCGAGACCGAAGTCCCGGGCGATCTCGCCGGTCAGTCCGCGGCCCTTGAGGTAATCCACGGCGGCTTTGCGCGCTGGGTGGCTCTTGAGTGCCTGCCGATAAAAGTCGGCAGCGGCGGTCAGCAGCGGATACAGCGGCGAATCGGTCGGCTGGCGCGGTTTGTGCGGACGGCCGCTTTCTTCGCGGGGAATTTCCATGCCAGCGGCTTTCGCCAGATCCTCGACTGCCTGGGGGAAATCCAGATTGTCGTGATCCATGAGGAAGCCGAGGGCGTTGCCGCCAGCGCCGCAGCCGAAACAGTAGTAGAACTGTTTGTCGGGGCTGACGCTGAAAGACGGGGTTTTTTCTTTGTGAAACGGGCAACAGGCGGTGTAGTTCTTGCCGGCCTTCTTCAATTGCACGCGCGAGCTGACCACATCGACGATGTCGGTGCGGTTCAGCAGGTCGTCAATGAAGCTCTGGGGAATCAGCCCGGCCATGGCGTTCTCGTCGTCTGCGCTGTAATGGGTCCGATACGAAAGGCTGTCGGACGCGGGTCGTTACTGTAGGCACGCAAAATATGCGGCTCGACCGGTGTCGTCTGCGTTATCGCTGTCGGGAAGTGTATCTGCCGAAAATCCACTGACGTTAGTACCGATCAGTCTTCGACTATTTGAAAGTGTTTCGCTGAATCCGCTGACGGCCGATAAAGGGCCTCGGATAGCTCAATAAAGCGGGCACGCATGCAGGTGCCTTGGGCTGATCGTCGTAAGAGGAATCAGTGGGTGTGCTCGTCAGTAGCCTTGAAAGGCTCGTCAGAAAAGACGTGCACCGCTGGCAAAAGAGCCAGGTCTGACGCGTGAAGCAGGTTTGTCTCGGTCGCGTGTGCGGCTTCGACGGTGAAGCATCAAGCGTTTTACGCAAATGCCATTAGCCCGGCTGAGGGCCGGGCTTAGGCAAGAAGCTTGCTACGAACGTCTGTGTATTAGTACAGACGAACGGCGCGGCGCTGTTCGCGCTGAACTTTCTTGGCGTGACGCTTAACAGCGGCTGCTGCTTTGCGCTTACGCTCAGAAGTTGGCTTCTCGTAAAATTCGCGGC
>NZ_JBIUVJ010000154.1:0-2581 GCF_044742875.1 Pseudomonas sp. NPDC087817 | reverse complement strand
AATTATACCTCAAACCAAAAGCACATCAGAGAAAGCATTTAACACATGTGCGCATGCAAACCGATATATATCACACCGTTGCTGCCGTTGTAGTTAATCGCCACCGGCAGGAAGTGGTACTGGATGTTCGGCCATTCGAATTCCGGACGCGAGCGGATGAAACCGCCGGCTTCGAACTGGTTGCTGGCGCCGATGCCGGTGCCGTTGAACAGCCACTCGGCACCAATGGCTGGCTGGTTGTACCAGAGCAGCGACGGGTACAGCGAAACCGGCTGAGTGCAGGCGTATTGCAGGTACAACTCAAGGTGATCCTGCAGGTTTTCACCGACACCCGGCAGATCGTGTACGACCGGGATGTCGAGGCTTTCCAGCAATTTTGCCGGGCCAACACCGGAACGTTGCAGAATCTGCGGCGAAGCAATGGCGCCGGAGCACAGCAGGACTTCTTTGCGCGCTTTGACTTCAACGCGCTCTTCAGCGTCGCCGACCAGGTAACGCACGCCAACGGCACGCTTGCCTTCGAACAGGATCTTGTCGGTCAGAGCGTGAGTGACGATGGTCAGGGTCGAACGCTTCTTGGCGACATCGAGGTAGCCACGGGCGGTGGAAGCACGGCGGCCGTTCGGCGTCACGGTGCGGTCCATCGGACCGAAGCCTTCCTGCTGGTAGCCGTTCAGGTCTTCGGTGCGCGGGTAACCGGCCTGCACGCCAGCTTCAACCATGGCGTGGAACAGCGGGTTGTTGCCAGCCTTCGGCGTGGTCACGCTGACCGGACCGTCGCCACCGTGGTAGTCGTTCGGGCCGATGTCGCGGGTTTCCGCTTTGCGGAAGTACGGCAGGCAGTCGAGGTAGCTCCAGTCTTCCAGGCCTGGCAGTTTTGCCCAGCCGTCGTAGTCCATCGCGTTACCACGGATGTAGCACATGCCGTTGATCAACGAGGAACCGCCGAGGCCTTTGCCGCGACCGCATTCCATCCGGCGACCGTCCATGTGTGGCTCTGGATCGGTTTCGTACGCCCAGTTGTAGCGACGACCCTGCAGCGGGAACGCCAGTGCGGCGGGCATTTGCGTGCGGAAGTCGAAACGATAGTCCGGGCCGCCGGCTTCGAGCAGCAGAACGGTGACGCCGGCGTCTTCAGTCAGACGGGTCGCCAGGGTGTTACCGGCCGAGCCGGCACCGATGATGATGTAATCGAATTCTTGGGACATTGAATGCACCCTCTTTGAAGTTGGTCAGGTCAAGATCGCCGGGACGCTGCAAAACCTAAGCAGAGGAGGAAACTCCCTGTGGAGAAGATCCTCTGTGGTGAGGGGATTTATCCCCGACCGGCTGCGCAGCAGTCGTTAAGTCAGCGACTGGGTTCTGTCTGGAGAATTGCAGTGTCTGGAGGGGGCTGCTTTGCAGCCCATCGGGGATGAATCCCCTCGCCACAAGGGCCCATCCAGACTCTGCGTCAGATCAGAACACCGAGACGTAATCGCCCAGCTCGACCTGTACCGATTTGATGCGGGTGAAGTTGTTCAGCGAGCTGATCCCGTTCTCACGGCCAACACCCGACTGCTTGTAACCGCCCACCGGCATTTTTGCGTCGGACTCGCCCCAGGCGTTGATCCAGCAGATACCGGCTTCCAGTTGATGAATCACGCGGTGTGCGCGGTTCAGGTCTTTGGTGACGATACCGGCGGCCAGGCCGAAGTCGGTGTCGTTGGCGCGGCGGATCACTTCTTCTTCGGTTTCGTAGGAGAGGATCGCCATGACCGGGCCAAAGATTTCTTCACGAACGATGGTCATGTCGTCGGTGCAATCGGTGAACACGGTCGGAGCAACGAATGCGCCTTTGGCGAATTCGCCGTCGGTCAGACGCTCGCCGCCGCACAGCACGCGGGCACCTTCTTCTTTACCCTTGGCGATGTAACCCAACACGCTTTCCATGTGCGGGAAGCTGACCAGCGGGCCGAAGTTGGTGTTTTCGTCTTCCGGGTTGCCGATGCGGATGCGCGCAACGCGCTCAACGATCTTGGCTTCGAAGGCGGCTTTCAGATGAGCCGGTACGAACACGCGAGTGCCGTTGGTGCAGACCTGACCGGAGCTGTAGAAGTTGGCCATCATCGCGGTGTCGGCAGCGCGATCCAGATCGGCGTCGTCGCAGATGATCAGCGGGGATTTGCCGCCCAGTTCCATGGTCACGTCTTTCAGCGACGAAGCCGAAGCGCTGGCCATGACTTTCTTGCCAGTGTCGGTGCCGCCAGTGAAGGAGATTTTTTCGATGCGCGGGTGCTCGGTCAGCCAGGTGCCGACTTCACGGCCGCTGCCGGTCAGAACGTTGAACACGCCATTCGGAACGCCGGCTTCGGTGTAGATCTCGGCCAGTTTCAGGGTGGTCAGCGAGGTGACTTCGCTTGGCTTGAATATCATCGCGTTACCGGCCGCCAAGGCTGGAGCGGATTTCCACAGAGCAATCTGGATCGGGTAGTTCCACGCGCCGATACCGGCCACCACGCCCAGCGGCTCGCGACGGGTGTAAACGAAAGAAGTGTCACGCAGCGGGATCTGCTCGCCTTCGATGGCGGGTACCAGGCCT
>NZ_JBIUVJ010000153.1:0-2646 GCF_044742875.1 Pseudomonas sp. NPDC087817 | reverse complement strand
CCGGGAATGACCCGGCCGCAAGTACGGTTTATCATGGGCAACCCTCTGCTTGCCGACACGTTCCATGCCGATCGCTGGGATTATCTGTACAGCCTGCAACCGGGTGGCGGTGAACGCCAACAGGAACGCATCAGCGTTATTTTCAACTCAAACGACCAGCTTGTCAGCCTGTCCGGTGACTTCATGCCGGGCGTAAGCCGTGACGAAGCCATTCTCGGCAAGGACAGTGGCACTACCGTGACCGCTCCTGCTGAAAACGCCGAGAAGCCAAAACCGGAAAAACCGGTCAAGCCAGGTTCCTTGCTGGATCAGATCCAGAAGGACGTCGATGGTGTGGAAACCGTTCCGGTTCCGACACCAGAGCCGCTGGATACCTCGCCGCAATAATTTGCGACGCAATAAAAAACCCGGAGATTCCGGGTTTTTTATTGCCTGCAATTCAGCTTGATTACTGCTCTCGAGCTTTCGCCGCCGCAGCCTTGGCGGCACGCAAGCGCCGCACTTCCTTGGGATCGGCGAGCAGCGGGCGATAAATTTCGATGCGATCCCCCGCTTGAATCAGACGAACCTGAGGATCGGCAATCACTTTGCCAAAGATACCCACCGGGCACTCCGTCAGATCAAGCTCCGGGAACTCGTTGCCAATGCCCGACTTGAGCAACGCCTCCCGTACGGTAATCCCTTCGGGAACACTGACCGCGCGCAAGACCTGACGATCCACGGCCGCATACACGACCTCTATCCCGATCACCGACTCAACCATGCATCTGCTTGGCGCGCTGGCAGAATGCATCCACCAGCGTGTTCGCTGCCTGATTGAACAACGGTCCCAGCGTAGCTCGCACCAGCGGGCCCGCGTAATCGAAGGACAGATCCAGACTGATCTTGCACGCCTTCTCGTTCAACGCCTTGAACACCCAGACACCGTGCAACTGATTGAAAGGCCCTTCTTCGAGGTTCATCTCGATCGACTGCCCCGGCACCAGCGTGTTGCGTGTCACGAAATGCTGACTGAGCCCGCCCTTGGCCACTCCCACACTGGCACGCATATGCTCGGGCGAACTTTCCAGCACTTCAGCAGACGAGCACCACGGCAAGAACTCCGGGTACCGCGCCACGTCGTTGACCAGGTCATAAAGGAACTGCGCCGGATAAGGCAGCAGGGCAGATCGTTGAATATGTGTCGTCATGTGAGCGTTACTTCCAGAGCTGAGCGGCAAACACTACAACAATGCCGATGGGCGCCACGTAGCGCATCAAAAACAAGGACAGGGCAAACAATGCCGGGTGACGGATAGACAACTCGTCACGTACCGCTTCACGCCCCATCACCCAACCGGCGAACAGCACGAAGCACAATCCGCCGAGTGGCAACATGATTCGCGAGGTGAAGAAGTCGATCACGCCGAAGAAATCCAGACCGCCCGCTGCACCCCATTGGTAGAGATGGAACATCCCGCCTTCGTTCACGAAAAATTTGGCTTCCTTCCAGATATTGAAGGAAAACACCGTGCCCAGACCGACGAACCAGCAAATGAATGCCAACCAGAACGTCACCCAGGCACGGCTGACTTTCGTGCGTTCAACCAGATAGGCAACCATCGGCTCCAGCAGAGAAATCGCCGAACTCCAGGCAGCAATCGCCACCAGAACAAAGAACACAACGCCCATCAGTTGGCCAAAAGCCACGTTACCGAAAGCAAATGGCAGACTGACGAACATCAGGCCAGGCCCTTCGCTAGGGTTCAGCCCGCCAGCGAATACAATCGGGAACAAGGCCAGGCCGGCCACCAGCGACACGAAGGTATCAAGCAGCGCTACGCCAACCACCGTGCCGGACAGCGACGTGTTCTTCGGCATGTAAGCACCGTAGATCATGATCGAGCCCACGCCTACGCTCAGCGAGAAAAACGCGTGCCCCATGGCCGGCAACAAGCCGTCGAGGACCTTTTCCGGGTGGAAATCGAACATGAAATGCACGCCCTCCATGAAATGCCCGGTGGTCATGCTGTAACCCAGCAGCACCAGCACCATCACGAACAGTAGCGGCATCATGATGCGCAAACTGCGCTCCAGCCCGGCGACCACACCTTTGGCGATCACCAGCGCCGACAAAAGCATGAAAACTGTGTGCCAAAGTGTCAGACGCCATGGGTCGGCGATGACATTACCGAAATAGGCACCGACTTGATCGGCGCTGGCACCCTGAAAATCACCGCGCCCCATATCGACGATGTAATCCAGCGACCAGCCGCCGACCACGCTATAGAAAGACAGGATCAACAATGCCGTGATCATCCCGGCAAACGCGCCCCAAGACCACTTGGCCGAGTGCCCGGCTTCCAGTGCCAGCACCTTCAAGGCGTTCGCCGGACTCTGCCGAGCGCGCCGGCCGATCAGGGTTTCAGCGAGCATGACCGGGATCCCGATCAGTGCGATGCACGCCAGAAACATCAGCACAAAGGCGCCGCCGCCGTAGACCCCGACCATGTAGGGGAACTTCCAGATACTACCCAGTCCCACGGCCGAACCGGTCGCGGCGAGTATGAATACCCAGCGGCTAGCCCAACTGCCGTGGACAGAAACCTTGTCTGTCGACATCGTTTATCACGCCCAAGCGTTAGAAAAAGAGGCCGCATTGTCCGG
>NZ_JBIUVJ010000152.1:0-2671 GCF_044742875.1 Pseudomonas sp. NPDC087817 | reverse complement strand
TTGAGGCCCTGACCTGCATGACCCACCGCGGTGGGATTAATGCCGACGGCAAGACCGGTGACGGTTGCGGTCTGCTGATTCAAAAGCCTGATGCGTTCCTGCGCGCCATTGCTCAGGAAACCTTCAGTGTCGAGTTGCCCAAGCAATACGCTGTGGGCATGGTCTTCTTCAACCAGGATCCGGCCAAGGCCGAAGCCGCTCGCGAAAACATGAATCGCGAGATCCTTGCCGAAGGCCTGCAACTGATCGGCTGGCGCAAAGTGCCGATCGACACCAGCGTCCTCGGCCGCCTGGCCCTTGAGCGCCTGCCGCAGATCGAGCAGGTGTACATCGGCGGTGAAGGCCTGAGCGATCAGGACATGGCGGTCAAGCTGTTCAGCGCCCGTCGTCGCTCGTCGGTCTCCAATGCCGTCGATTCCGACCACTACATCTGCAGCTTTTCGCACAAGACCATCATTTATAAAGGGCTGATGATGCCGGCCGATCTGGCCGCGTTCTATCCAGACCTGAGTGACGAGCGCCTGCAAACCGCGATCTGCGTGTTCCACCAGCGCTTCTCCACCAACACCTTGCCGAAGTGGCCGCTGGCGCAGCCATTCCGCTTCCTCGCCCACAACGGCGAGATCAACACCATTACTGGTAACCGCAACTGGGCACAGGCCCGACGGACCAAGTTCACCAATGATCTGATGGATCTGGAAGAGCTCGGCCCGCTGGTCAACCGTGTCGGTTCCGACTCCTCGAGCATGGACAACATGCTGGAGCTGATGGTCACCGGCGGCATCGACCTGTTCCGTGGCGTGCGGATGATCATTCCGCCTGCGTGGCAGAACGTCGAAACAATGGACCCGGATCTGCGTGCGTTCTACGAGTACAACTCGATGCACATGGAACCGTGGGACGGCCCGGCCGGCGTGGTCATGACCGACGGTCGCTACGCAGTGTGCCTGCTCGACCGTAACGGTCTGCGCCCGGCGCGCTGGGTCACCACCACCAACGGTTTCATCACTGTTGCTTCGGAAATCGGCGTGTGGAACTACCAGCCCGAAGACGTGATCGCCAAGGGCCGTGTCGGTCCGGGGCAGATCCTCGCCGTGGACACCGAAACCGGGCAGATCCTCGACACTGACGCGATCGACAACCGTCTGAAATCCCGTCATCCGTACAAGCAATGGCTGCGCAAGAATGCCCTGCGCATCCAGGCGACCATGGAAGACAACGACCACGGTTCGGCGTTCTACGACGTCGATCAGCTCAAGCAGTACATGAAGATGTATCAGGTCACGTTCGAAGAGCGTGATCAGGTACTGCGCCCGCTCGGCGAACAAGGCTACGAAGCCGTGGGTTCGATGGGCGATGACACGCCGATGGCCGTGCTGTCCCAGCGCGTACGCACGCCGTACGACTATTTCCGTCAGCAGTTCGCGCAGGTCACCAACCCGCCGATCGACCCGCTGCGGGAAGCGATCGTGATGTCGCTGGAAATCTGCCTCGGTGCCGAGCGCAACATTTTCCAGGAGTCGCCGGAACATGCCTCGCGCGTGATCCTCAGCTCGCCGGTTATTTCCCCGGCCAAGTGGCGCTCGCTGATGAACCTCGACCGCCCGGGTTTCGAGCGGCAGATCATCGACCTCAACTACGACGAAAGCGTCGGCCTCGAAGCGGCGATCCGCAACGTTGCCGATCAGGCTGAAGAAGCCGTGCGAGCCGGGCGTACCCAGATCGTTCTGAGCGACCGCCATATCGCCCCGGGCAAGCTGCCGATCCACGCTTCGCTGGCGACCGGTGCAGTGCATCACCGTCTGACCGAAAAAGGCCTGCGCTGCGACTCCAACATCCTTGTTGAAACTGCGACCGCCCGTGACCCGCATCACTTTGCGGTGCTGATCGGTTTCGGCGCCTCGGCGGTGTATCCGTTCCTGGCTTACGAAGTGCTGGGTGACCTGATCCGTACCGGTGAAGTGCTGGGCGACCTCTACGAGGTGTTCAAGAACTACCGCAAAGGCATCACCAAAGGTCTGCTGAAGATTCTGTCGAAGATGGGTATCTCGACCATCGCTTCGTACCGTGGTGCGCAGCTGTTCGAAGCCATCGGTCTGTCCGAAGAGGTTTGCGACCTGAGCTTCCGTGGCGTGCCGAGCCGCATCAAGGGCGCGCGTTTCGTCGACATCGAAGCCGAGCAGAAAGCACTCGCCACCGAAGCCTGGAGCCCGCGCAAGCCGATCCAGCAGGGCGGTCTGCTGAAGTTCGTCCACGGTGGCGAATATCACGCCTACAACCCGGACGTGGTTAACACCCTGCAAGCCGCTGTGCAGCAGGGCGACTACGCCAAGTTCAAGGAATACACCTCGCTGGTGGACAACCGTCCGGTGTCGATGATCCGTGACCTGCTCAAGGTCAAGACCCTCGACACGCCGCTGGACATCAGCGAAATCGAACCGCTGGAATCGGTGCTCAAGCGCTTCGACTCCGCCGGCATCTCGCTGGGCGCACTGTCACCGGAAGCTCACGAAGCCCTGGCCGAAGCCATGAACCGTCTCGGTGCGCGTTCCAACTCCGGCGAAGGCGGCGAAGACCCGGCGCGCTACGGCACCATCAAGAGCTCTTTTATATAGCATGTGGAGACGTGTGTTTTCGTGTTAATGATGTAATTCTTGTTTTACGTATAATT
>NZ_JBIUVJ010000151.1:0-2687 GCF_044742875.1 Pseudomonas sp. NPDC087817 | reverse complement strand
AGACGACCCAGCGTAATCTGCGTGTGCTAGGCTTCACGCTGTGCTTCAGGCAGCTCGCGCGTCATTTCAGTGTCGATAAACCCTGGGGTTACCGAGTTGACCGTAATCGAACGCGAACCGACTTCACGCGCCATTGCACGGCTGAAACCTTCCAGACCGGCCTTGGCGGCTGCATAGTTTACTTGGCCTGCGTTGCCCATGGCACCCACCACCGAGCCAATACTGATAATTCGACCCCAACGGGCCTTGGTCATACCGCGCAGAACGCCCTTGGACAGGCGATACAGACTGTTCAGGTTGGTATCGATGACGTCATACCATTCGTCATCTTTCATGCGCATCATCAGGTTATCGCGGGTGATGCCGGCATTATTGACCAGAATTGCCGGCGCGCCGAACTGCTCCTGAATGCTCGCGATGACTTTGCTGACCGACTCGTCGCTGGTGACATTGAGTTCCAGACCAGTACCCTGAATGCCATGCTCTTTCAGCGTGGCAGCAATCGCCTCGGCGCCCTTGGCGGAGGTCGCGGTGCCAACCACGATGGCGCCCTGACGGCCCAGCTCCAGTGCGATAGCCTGGCCGATACCGCGGCTTGCACCGGTGACCAGTGCAACTTTACCTTGCAGACTCATGCAAGTTTCTCCTGATTCAGGCTTGCGCTGCGCGAGCGGCAGCGAAAGCGTCTGGGGTATTGAGGTTGGAAGTCGCAACGCCTTCGGCGCAACGCTTGTTCAGGCCGGCCAGGACTTTGCCCGGGCCGCACTCGACCAGATTGGTCGCGCCCTTGGCTGCAAGGGTCTGAACGGATTCGACCCAGCGTACTGGTTTGTAGAGTTGTTCGAGCAGATCACGCTTGAGGGTTTCCAGATCGGCCGGCACTTGCGCGCTGACGTTCTGTACCACCGGGATCTGCGGCGCCTGCCAGTCGATGGCGGCGATGGATTCGGCAAAGCGCTCGGCAGCCGGACGCATCAGTTCGCAGTGCGATGGCACGCTCACTGGCAACGGCATGGCACGTTTGGCGCCACGGGCCTTGCAGCCTTCGATGGCGCGCTCAACGGCAGCCTTGGCACCGGCGATGACCACTTGGCCCGGCGAGTTGAAGTTGACGGCGCTGACCACTTCACCCTGCGCCGCTTCAGCGCAGGCTGCCAGCACATCAGCGTCCTCCAGACCGAGAATGGCAGCCATGCCGCCCTGCCCCGCTGGAACCGCTTCCTGCATCAGTTGACCACGGCGCTCAACGAGCTTGACCGCGTCAGCCAACGTCAGGCTGCCGGCAGCGACCAGTGCACTGTATTCACCCAGGCTGTGACCGGCAACAAATGCCGGACGCGCGCCACCTTCCGCCAGCCACAGACGCCACAGGGCAATCGAGGCGGTCAGAATGGCCGGTTGGGTTTTATCGGTTTGATTGAGCAGCTCTTCCGGGCCCTGCTGGGTCAACGCCCACAGGTCATAGCCCAGAGCAGCAGAGGCTTCTTGGAAAGTTTCGAGGATCAGTGGATGTTGCGCGCCCAGCTCGGCCAGCATGCCGAGGGACTGCGAACCCTGTCCTGGAAAGACGAATGCGAGGGAAGCAGACATGTAACAAGCCCCTAATGATCTTGTCGTCGGAAAATGACGCCCCGCTTGGGGACGCAAGAAACTGACAGTTGGATGGCCCTTTGAACCGGGCGGTCACATTTAAGCATTGTCGGACGAAAACGCCTAAGACAACAAATCCTCCAGACGACCGTGGAGGCGCTCGGGAAGATTCTCCTGAATCTCGATCAATGCGCGCTGAATCGCACTCTGAAAGCCCTGAACCCCGGCCGAACCGTGACTTTTCACGACGATACCCTGCAAGCCGAGGAAGCTTGCGCCATTATGTCGCGCCGGCGCCAGATCAGCCTGCAAGCGTTTCATCAGCGGCAACGCCAAGGCGCCGACCGCACGCGAGGCAAAGTTCTTTTTGAACAGCGCTTCGATCCGTGCAGCAATCATCGTTGCCAACCCTTCGCTGGACTTGAGCAGGATATTGCCGACAAAACCGTCACAGACCACCACATCCGCTTCGCCGCGATACAGACCATCGCCCTCGACAAACCCGATGTAGTTGATGCCACGAGCAGCCTGCAGCAGCGTTGCCGCCAGTTTTACCTGCTGATTACCCTTGATGTCTTCGGTGCCGATATTCAGCAACGCCACGCGCGGACGAGCGATACCCAGCGTTTGAGCTGCCACCGAGCCCATCACCGCGAACTGCAATAAATGCTCAGCACTGCAATCGACGTTGGCGCCAAGGTCGAGCAACTGGCAATAACCCTTTTGCGTCGGGATCGCGGCAACCATGGCGGGACGATCAATACCCGGCAGAGTTTTCAAAACGAACCGCGACAAGGCCATCAACGCACCGGTATTGCCGGCACTGACGCAGGCTTGCGCCTTGCCATCGCGCACCAGCTCAAGGGCGACACGCATCGACGAATCCGGCTTGCCACGCAGCGCCTGGGTCGGTTTTTCGTCCATGGTGATGACTTCGCTCGCCGCAACAATCGTCAGGCGCGCGCGATCGGCAGCCGATTGGCCGTTGATCAATTCTTCAAGAAGGGAGGGTTGACCGACAAGGGTCAGGTGCAGCGAGGGCGTAGCAGAAAGGCAAGCAAGGCTGGCATGTACATTGCTGAGGGGTACGTATTCTT
>NZ_JBIUVJ010000150.1:0-2725 GCF_044742875.1 Pseudomonas sp. NPDC087817 | reverse complement strand
TAGTGTGGGGTTTCCCCATGTGAGAGTAGGTCATCGTCAAGATTAAATTCCGAAACCCCAATTGCGAAAGCAGTTGGGGTTTTGTTTTGCCCGCAAGAAATGTGTTTGCTTGATTTCTATGCAGTTGCGCGGTGCGTGGCTATTATTCGGACCTCATTGTGAGGCGAAATCTGCATGTTGACGTTGTTGAATCTACTGAAGGACGGGCGATTCCATTCTGGCCAGGACCTGGGCGCTGCCTTGGGAATTAGTCGAAGTGCCGTATGGAAGCAGCTTCAGCATCTTGAGGCTGAGCTTGGGCTATCTATCCACAAAGTTCGGGGGCGCGGCTATCAGTTGTCTGCGCCGTTGATGCTGCTCGATTCTTTAAAAATAGGTGGGATGAAGACGGGCTGGCCGATCACGACCTTCAATTCTATAGACTCCACGAACGCTGAGGCGCTACGCGCTATCGCTCAGGGGAGAACGGCGCCATTTTTGGTACTGGCCGAGCGACAGTTATCTGGGCGCGGACGAAGAGGGCGCAAGTGGGTTAGTCCGTTTGCCGAAAACCTTTATTACAGTCTTGTGCTGCGCATTGACGGTGGGATGCGCCAGCTAGAGGGCTTGAGTCTGGTTGTTGGGCTGGCCGTTATGCAAACTCTGCGAAAGTTGGGAGTACCTGATGCGGGTTTGAAGTGGCCGAACGATGTTCTTGTTGGCAATAAGAAAATTGCCGGAATTCTGTTGGAGCTTGTTGGGGATCCGGCAGATGTGTGTCATGTGGTATTGGGCATAGGCATTAACGTGAACATGCAGATTGCCGATGAGGTCGACCAGCAATGGACATCCATCCGGTTGGAGTCTGGGGAAACCTGTGATCGTAACGTTCTGGCAACTGAGTTGAGTGAGCAACTGCAAGCTTATATACGGCGTCAGCAGGCAGATGGTTTTTCGGTACTCCAAGCAGAGTGGGAAGAAAATCATTTGTGGCAGGATCGATCGGTGTCGTTGATTGCTGGCGTCAGCCAGGTAGATGGAGTCGTACTCGGAATTGATAATCAGGGTGCACTGCGATTGATGGTGAATGGCGTAGAAAAGGTTTTTAGTGGTGGGGAACTCAGCTTGAGGTTGCGTGATGATAGGTGAGTACGATTGCGACAACAGCTTTATAGAGCTGCGAGTATTGAATATCGCCCCCTGCTACTTTGGTTTCAGAGCAGGGCTCCGAGGAGGCCTTGCGTGTGGGCCTGCGGGGCAGAATAGAGTGTTATCGAGCGAGTGTCGGTTGGATAGTATTTGTACCGCCGTGATAGTGATGAGCCGATTTAAATGCTTGGGCGGGAGCTTTGTGCATCGCTTGGTTGTGAAATGTCTTCGTATGAAATAACTGATGTCAGAGCGGTTATGAAGATTACGGGCTTTTTGGCTCTGTCGTGCGATGTCAATGCTGGGTGGTAGCTGATGTCGTGCCAGAAGTTAGGATTGTGCCTAACCTGGTGTTCGAGCTTTCGCCGTGGCGTGTCCTTATCTAGAGGTATGTATGCGTTGGTTGTTCCTGTTGCTGGTTGTTCTCAATGTTTTTTACTACGTCTGGCATCAGCAGGAAGCACCTTTGCGAGCAAAGGACGTAACTCCTCTCAGTTTGTATAAGGGTTCGCAGCAAGATATACGTCTGCTCAGCGAGACGGCAGCTGCTTCTCGTGGGAGGTCGGAGTTGCAACGGTCTGAGGAGCAGTGTCTTTATGTGGGGGGATTTGTTCGTCAGGAGCTGGTTGTGGCGCTGAGTCGGCGCTTGTCTGAGATGGATATCAAAGCTCAACCTCTCCCTAGCGGCATTCCTGCATCCGGATTTTGGCTGCGTGTTGCTCCTGAAAGCCAGCGATTTCTGGGTGATCCTCAATTGCAAAACCTTTCCAACGAATTCAATGAGTTAAAACATAAAATAATGCTGTGCGAGGGGGTTGCACCTACTGAATAGTTTGCATAGAATGGCGCCCGCTCCACAGTGAAGACCCCAACAGGTTGTCAAAGTGAAGTGATGTCAATGCAGCTAACCTCAGGTTTTTAAATGAGAAAATGCTTGACAAGGGTTTGGCATAGTATAGAATGCCGGCCTGATTAGGAGGGGTTCCCGAGCGGCCAAAGGGATCAGACTGTAAATCTGACGTCTACGACTTCGAAGGTTCGAATCCTTCTCCCTCCACCAGAGTTGAGCGTGAGCTGCAGGCTCCGCGGGTATAGTTTAGTGGTAGAACCTCAGCCTTCCAAGCTGATGATGCGGGTTCGATTCCCGCTACCCGCTCCAAGTTTGCAGGTTGTGCAAAGTGTTTTGCTCTTGTAGCTCAGTTGGTAGAGCACACCCTTGGTAAGGGTGAGGTCAGCGGTTCAAATCCGCTCAAGAGCTCCATATAACAAGGCAGATATGAAAATATCTGCCTTTGTTTTAATGGTTGATATTGTTTGTCTAATTCTTCTGTTTGAGGGTGATATCGATGGCTAAGGAAAAATTTGATCGTTCCCTGCCCCACGTCAACGTTGGGACCATTGGTCACGTTGACCACGGTAAAACCACTCTGACCGCTGCTCTGACTCGCGTCTGCTCCGAAGTTTTCGGTTCGGCCGTAGTTGACTTCGACAAGATCGACAGCGCTCCAGAAGAAAAAGCTCGCGGTATCACCATCAACACCGCTCACGTTGAGTACAACTCGACTATTCGTCACTACGCTCACGTTGACTGCCCAGG
>NZ_JBIUVJ010000149.1:0-2855 GCF_044742875.1 Pseudomonas sp. NPDC087817 | reverse complement strand
CGATCAGGACCATGGCCGGCAGCTCACCGCCAGACAACACATAGTCACCAATTGACCACTCTTCATCGACATGAGCCTCAATAAAGCGCTCGTCAATGCCTTCATAGCGGCCGGCAATCAGGATCAATGCATCCGATTTTGCCAACTCGCGTACCGCCGACTGATTCAGTTGACGGCCTTGGGGGGACAGGTAAATCACCGTCGCCGCCTCCCCGGCTGCTGCCTTGGCCTGAACCAGAGCATCTTCCAGGGGCTTGATCTTCATCACCATGCCCGGACCACCGCCAAACGGGCGATCGTCCACAGTGTGATGCCGATCCGTCGTGTAATCCCGCGGATTCCAACAGGTCAGCTGCAACAGCCCCTGTTTGACCGCTCGACTGGTGATGCCGTAGTCGCCGATGGCGGAAAACATCTCGGGAAACAAACTGATCACTTCTACGCGCAAGTTAGCCACGCTTAGAAGTCCGCGTCCCAATCCACCTTCATCTCGCCCGCTGCCAGGTCGACTGCCAACACGCATTGCTCCGTATAGGGCAACAGGCGTTCGCGATCATCCAGGCTGCCAGCGCAAGGCTTGACTACCATTACATCATTGGCGCCGGTTTCCAGAAGATGATCGATTTCCCCGAGCAATTGCCCAAGGGTGTCGATGACCTTCAGACCTTCCAGTTGGTACCAGTAGTACTCACCTTCGGTCAATTCAGCGAACAGGTTGCGCGGCACGCAGATCTCATAACCGGCCAGAAGACGAGCTTCTTCACGATCATCAAGACCCTTGAGCTTTGCGACCAGGAACTTGTCGCTCCCGCGTCCACTGACCAGCTCGACCTGTTTGACATTGCCTTCGCGCTTGAGCGTCCAGGTTTTGTACTGCAACAGGTTTTCAGTCGGATCAGTAAAGGAATAAACCTTCACTTCGCCGCGAACGCCATGAACAGAATAAATTTTGCCAATAACGATCAAATCATCGGCAACAGCAGGCGTCGCGTTCATATTGCTCAGGCCGCAGCCTTTGCAGATTCCTTCAGCAACTGAGCAACACGCTCAGAAGGCTGTGCACCAACGCTCAGCCAGTAGGCTACGCGCTCTTGGTTCACGGACAGACGGATTTCCTGACCACGGGCAACAGGGTTGAAGACACCAACCTGTTCTTTGTGGGAGCCGTCACGCGGGTTACGCGAGTCGGTTACGGTCAGGTGGTAAAACGGGCGCTTTTTGGAGCCGCCAAGGGCAAGACGGATTGTTAGCATGTGAACATCGTTCCTGTAGTCGGTGCTGCAAATCTAAATGCACAGCGGGCATGGGTGCCCGAAAGGCCGCATATTCTAAGGAATATCCGGACTTTTGCAAATGACTTTTTCCGGCGCCTATGGCATGCCGTGCAGATCTGCATAGAGAGCCGTCGATGAAAACGGCCAGTCAGCTCCCGCCGAGTGCGGGTTTGCTGTTGATCCCGCGTCCTTGCGGGGCCTGCGCCGGTGCGACGACCGGCGAAGTCTTAGTGTCCTGTGTCACCCATTTCGCTCACTTTTGGCGAGTGACTGATGCCCTCAAGCAAGGCGCCGCGACGAGTCATAGCCCGCTATGGTGAGGAGCGGCAACGCAGCATGAGGGCATCAGGCGCCGCCATAAGTGAGCAGAATGGGTGAGACGGGACACCTCACATCTTTGGCATGCCGCCGCCGGGCAACATACCGCCCATGCCGCGCATCATTTTCGCCATTCCGCCTTTGGCGGTGAATTTCTTCATCATCTTCTGCATCTGCTTGTGCTGCTTGATCAAGCGACCGATATCCTGCACCTGCGTGCCGGAACCCATGGCGATCCGGCGCTTGCGCGAACCGCTGATCAGCTCAGGGTCGCGGCGCTCGGCCGGGGTCATGGAATTGATGATGGCTTCCATCTGTTTGAATTGTTTCTCTGCGGCGTTCTGGGCATTGCCCATTTGCGACAGGTTGACGCCACCGATGCTCGGCAGTTTGTCCATGAGGCCGCCAAGGCCGCCCATGTTCTTCATCTGTTGCAACTGATCGCGGAAGTCTTCGAGGTCGAAGCCCTTGCCCTTCTTCAGCTTCTTGGCCAGTTTGTCGGCCTTGTCCTTGTCGAGGGTCGCTTCAGCCTGTTCGATCAGGCTGAGCACGTCGCCCATGCCGAGGATCCGCGAAGCGATACGCTCAGGGTGGAACGGATCGAGCGCTTCGCTCTTCTCGCCCATACCGATGAACTTGATCGGCTTGCCAGTGATGGCACGCACCGACAGGGCGGCGCCGCCACGGGCATCGCCGTCGACCTTGGTCAGGATCACACCGGTCAACGGCAGTGCATCGCCGAAGGCCTTGGCCGTGTTGGCGGCGTCCTGACCGGTCATGGCGTCGACCACGAACAGGGTTTCGACCGGGTTGATCGCGGCGTGCAGCGCCTTGATCTCGCCCATCATCTCTTCGTCGATGTGCAGACGACCGGCGGTGTCGACGATGACCACGTCGATGAATTTCAGTTTTGCTTCTTTAATAGCCGCGGTGGCGATGTCCACCGGTTTCTGGCTCAGGTCGGACGGGAAGAACGTCACGCCGATGTCGTTGGCCAGGGTTTCCAGCTGTTTAATAGCTGCCGGGCGATAAACGTCCGCCGACACAACCATGACCGACTTTTTCTTGCGCTCTTTCAGGAAACGCGCAAGTTTGCCGGCGGTGGTGGTTTTACCCGCACCCTGCAGACCGGCCATCAGAATGACCGCTGGCGGCACAGCGCTCAGGTTCAAGTCTTCGTTGGCCGCGCCCATCAGGCGTTCGAGTTCGGCCTGGCCGATCTTCACGAACGCCGGGCCCGGCGTCAGGCTGCGCGACACCTCG
>NZ_JBIUVJ010000148.1:1315-2950 GCF_044742875.1 Pseudomonas sp. NPDC087817 | reverse complement strand
TATGCCCACCCGCTCGAAGATCATCTATACCTTCACCGACGAAGCTCCAGCCCTCGCCACCTATTCCCTGCTGCCGATCATCGAGGCTTACACCGCCTCGGCCGATATCGCCGTGGAAACCCGCGATATCTCTCTTGCAGCGCGCCGTCTGGCCAGCTTCCCCGAGCAACTGGGTCACAAAGCCGTAGCCGACCACCTCGCCGAACTGGGCGACCTGGCCGTTACGCCTGAAGCCAACATCATCAAGCTGCCGAACATCAGTGCTTCGGTGCCACAGCTGCAAGCCGCGATCAAAGAGCTGCAAGCTCAGGGTTACAACCTGCCGGACTACCCGGAAACCGTGACCAGCGACGCCGACAAAGACGCCAAGGCGCGTTACGACAAGGTCAAGGGCAGCGCCGTGAACCCGGTTCTGCGTGAAGGCAACTCCGACCGTCGCGCTCCGCTGTCGGTTAAAAACTATGCTCGCAAGCACCCGCACAAAATGGGCGCCTGGGCCAAAGACTCCAAGTCCCACGTCGCTCACATGAGCACCGGCGATTTCTACGGCAGTGAAAAAGCTGCCCTGATCGACGCCGCTGACGCTGTGAAGATCGAGCTGATCGCCAAAGACGGCACCGTGACCGTCCTGAAAGAAAAAACCACCGTTCAGGCTGGCGAGATCCTCGACTGCGCCGTGATGAGCAAAAACGCTCTGCGCGCGTTCATCGCTGCTGAAATCGACAGCGCCAAGGCCCAAGGCGTGCTGCTGTCGGTGCACCTGAAAGCGACCATGATGAAGGTCTCCGACCCGATCATGTTCGGCCAGATCGTTGCCGAGTTCTATAAAGACGCACTGACCAAGCACGCTGACGTGCTGGCCCAGATCGGCTTCAACCTGAACAACGGCATCGGCGATCTGTACGCGCGCATCAAGGCCCTGCCGGCCGAGCAGCAAGCACAGATCGAAGCTGATATGGCCGCGGTCTACGCCGCTCGTCCGTCGCTGGCGATGGTCAACTCCGACAAAGGCATCACCAACCTGCACGTGCCGAGCGACGTTATCGTCGACGCCTCGATGCCAGCGATGATCCGTGACTCCGGCAAGATGTGGGGCACCGACGGTCAGTTGCACGACACCAAGGCTGTGATCCCGGATCGTTGCTACGCGACCATCTACCAGGCTGTGATCGAAGATTGCAAAGCCAACGGCGCTTTCGATCCGACCACCATGGGCAGCGTGCCAAACGTTGGTCTGATGGCGAAAAAAGCCGAAGAGTACGGCTCGCACGACAAGACCTTCCAGATCAAGGCTGACGGCGTGGTTCGCGTGACCGACAGCAAAGGCACCCTGCTGATGGAACAGGCCGTTGAAGCCGGCGACATCTTCCGCATGTGCCAGACCAAAGACGCGCCGATCCAGGACTGGGTCAAACTGGCCGTCAACCGTGCCCGCGCAAGCAGCACCCCGGCTATTTTCTGGCTGGACCCGATGCGCGCTCACGACGGCGTAGTGATCGAGAAAGTTCAGGCTTACCTGAAGGATCACGACACTGCCGGTCTGGACATCCAGATCATGGCGCCGGTCGACGCCATGAAATACACCCTGCAGCGCACCCGCTAATGCAAGGAGACCATCTCGGTGACCGGCAACGT
>NZ_JBIUVJ010000148.1:0-1305 GCF_044742875.1 Pseudomonas sp. NPDC087817 | reverse complement strand
ATGGAACTGGGCACCAGCGCCAAGATGCTGTCGATCGTGCCGCTGATGAACGGCGGTGGCTTGTTCGAAACCGGTGCCGGCGGTTCGGCTCCGAAGCACGTGCAGCAACTGGTTGAAGAGAACTTCCTGCGCTGGGATTCGCTGGGCGAGTTCCTCGCACTGGCAGCGTCCCTTGAGCATTTGGGTGTGAACTACAACAACCCGAAAGCACTGGTTCTGTCCAAGACCCTGGATCAGGCTACCGGCCAGTTCCTCGACAACAACAAGTCGCCATCGCGCAAAGTCGGCAACATCGACAACCGCGGCAGCCACTTCTACCTGGCGCTGTACTGGGCTCAGGCCCTGGCTGCCCAGACCGAAGACGCTGCACTGCAAGCGCAGTTCGCGACCCTGGCCAAAACCCTGACCGAGAACGAAGCAACCATCGTTGCCGAGCTCAATGCCGTTCAGGGCAAGCCAGTGGACATCGGCGGTTACTACCACGCCGACGCCGAGCTGATCAGCAAGGCCATGCGCCCAAGCGCAACCTTCAACGCGGCGATTGCTGCGCTGGTTTAAGGTTGTAAAGGGAACATCACAAACCCCGGCCCAGCGCCGGGGTTTGTGTTTCCGGGTTTTATGATCACCACAAAACCCTGTGGGAGCTGGCTTGCCAGCGATAGCGGTGGATCAGTCACCTTCAATGCTGAATGATAGGCCGCCATCGCTGGCAAGCCAGCTCCCACAGGGATCGGGTTCCAATATTCAAAAACGAGGACACCGTATGGAATGGCTCCCCCACATCACCGTCGCCACTATCGTCGAGGACAACGGCCGTTTCCTGATGGTCGAAGAACACAAGGCCGGACGTAACGTGCTGAACCAGCCCGCCGGCCATCTCGACCCGGATGAAACCCTGATTGAGGCTGCCATCCGCGAAACCCTCGAAGAAACAGGCTGGGACGTCGAGCCCACCGGCGTGGTCGGCATTTACCTGTACACCGCGCCGAGCAACGGCGTGACTTATCAGCGCGTGTGCTTCAGCGCCAAAGCCGTCAAACACCACCCGGATTATCAACTCGACGACGGCATCGTCGGCGCCAAGTGGCTGACCCGCAGTGAATTAATCGCCCAACGCGACAACTGGCGCAGCGAGCTGATCATCCGTTGCATCGACGATTATCTGGCCGGTCATCACTTCAGCCTCGAACTGATCCGCCCTTCTCTTTAGCCTTGAGGCCGCGAGCCTGCTAGAATCGCGTCCTTTTTCAAGACACTCATTGAATCCCTATGCGTGATCCAGCCCCTTCTGACACATCCAAGAAG
>NZ_JBIUVJ010000147.1:0-3058 GCF_044742875.1 Pseudomonas sp. NPDC087817 | reverse complement strand
AAATACACCCCAAACGACATAAACAACAAACACAACATATAAGAAGTATACAGAAAAGCTAACTCCTCAGAACAGGCCGCGGTGCCAGCAGCACCGGCGGCTAAATCACGCCGAACGGCGGCGCGAAGGAACAATTGGGGGTCAATCAAGAACCCGGACACAGTCTATAGAAGCGTCAACGCCGCGCACATTAACCCTTGGTCGCGTCGTAGGCTACTTTTGCCTGCACTACAACGCCAGCTTTCGTACTGTTCTCAGTCAATTTTTGCGCCACTGAGGCGCTCGAAAGCCTTGCTGGTGCGGATGACAAAACCTGTATCGGCACGAATCACGAAGAATGCACCAATGTCATGCTTTTCGGCATAGTCCCAAGCCCTTTCAGGCCCGAGAATCAGCAACAGTGTCGATAGTCCATCGGCCATCAACGCTGAAGGATGAATCACCGTGACTGACGCTAGGTTGTGTAGGACAGGTGCGCCGCTACGCGCATCGAAGGTGTGGGAATAGCGCCGCCCGCCCTGCAGGAAATAGTTGCGGTAGTCGCCGGAGGTGGAAACGCCGTAGCCGTCGACATTAATCACGCGCTCGGCGACTTGCTGATCATCGCGAGGCTCTTCCAGGGCAATGCGCCACGGCGAGCCATCAAGCTTCTTGCCCTTGGCTTTCAGCTCACCCGTAGCTTCGGCGAGGTAATCGTGGATGCCCATGGCATCCAGCTTGGCGGCGATCGTGTCAACAGCGTAACCGGCGGCGATGCTGTTGAAGTCGACTTCGACAGCGGCGTCCTTGCACAGCTGATCGCCGTCGATGTGCAGATGCTGATGGCCGACTTTCTGCAACACCTCTGCCAGTGCGGCAGCGTTCGGGACCTTTTCTTCGCGTCCTTGCGGGCCAAAACCCCAGAGGTTCATCAGCGGCTCGACAGTGAGGTCGTAGGAACCTTCGCTTTGCTCTGACAGTTGCTCGCCCACGCGGATCAATTCGAGGATTGGCGCAGGCATGGTCTGACAGCGACCAGCGGGCAATGCATTGAAGCGTTCGATATCGGAGTCGCTGCGATAAGTAGACATCTGTCGGTCGACTTCGCCGAGGATGCCCTCCACTTCGTGGCGCACCTGCGCGGGGTCAGCAAGGCCTGCGTGGCGCACGTACTTGATCGAATACGTGCTGCCCATGGTCGGACCCGCGAAACTCTCCATGGAGTCGCCGCTGCCACAGCCGGCCAATATGCCAGCCAAGATCACAAGCCCAAACCACCGTCCAGTGAACAATTATTCATCTCCCTGCAAAACCGCGACGGCCATTATGGATTAAAGGGCCCGCTCGCTCCCAACGGATGCTACGCGTTTATAAAATCCAATAATGAGTAACTGAACATGTCCACCACCACGGGCAAAGGCAAAGCGATTTTCCGCGTTGTCAGCGGCAACTTCCTCGAAATGTTCGACTTCATGGTCTACGGCTTTTATGCCACGGCGATCGCCAAGACCTTCTTCCCGGCCGACAGTGCCTTCGCTTCGCTGATGCTTTCGCTCGCGACCTTCGGCGCCGGGTTTCTGATGCGTCCGCTGGGGGCTATTTTCCTCGGTGCCTACATTGACCGGCATGGTCGCCGCCAGGGCCTGATCATCACGCTGGCCCTGATGGCTGCCGGCACCGTGCTGATTGCCTGCGTTCCGGGATACGCCACACTCGGCGTCGCCGCGCCGCTGATCGTGTTGTTCGGCCGCTTGCTGCAAGGCTTCTCCGCTGGCGTCGAGTTGGGTGGTGTGTCGGTTTATCTGGCAGAAATCGCCACACCGGGGCGCAAGGGCTTCTTCGTCAGTTGGCAATCCGCGAGCCAACAAGCGGCGGTGGTCTTTGCCGGACTGCTGGGTGTTGCTCTCAACCATTGGCTGAGCCCGGAACAAATGGGTGACTGGGGCTGGCGTGTGCCGTTTCTGATCGGTTGCATGATTGTGCCGGTCATTTTCGTGATCCGTCGCTCACTGGAAGAAACCCCTGAATTCCAGGCACGCAAGCATCGCCCTACCCTGCGGGAAATCGTCCGTTCGATCGGACAGAACTTTGGCATCGTCATCGCCGGTATGGCGCTTGTGGTGATGACCACGGTTTCCTTCTATCTGATCACCGCGTACACCCCGACCTTCGGCAAGGCCGAACTGCACTTGTCGGACTTCGATGCCTTGCTGGTGACGGTGTGTATCGGCCTGTCGAACTTCTTCTGGCTGCCGGTGATGGGTTCGGTTTTCGACAAGATCGGCCGTAAACCCCTACTGCTCGCGGCGACGATTCTGGCGATTCTGACGGCCTACCCTGCCCTGTCGTGGCTGGTGGCGAACCCGAGTTTCAGCCATTTGCTGATCGTCGAGTTGTGGCTGTCGTTCCTGTACGGCTCGTACAACGGCGCGATGGTCGTGGCGCTGACCGAGATCATGCCGGTGGAAGTGCGGACGACCGGGTTCTCGCTAGCCTACAGCCTGGCGACAGCGACCTTCGGCGGCTTTACACCGGCAGCGTGCACTTATCTGATTCATGTACTGGATAACAAGGCTGCGCCGGGGATCTGGCTCAGTGGCGCGGCCGTGCTGGGGTTGATTGCGACGCTGGTGTTGTTCCGGGGTAACAAACATGAGCTGCGCACGGCGCAAGCGGCTGTACCTGGCGGCGCCCGATAGGACGCCATCGCTGGCAAGCCAGCTCCCACAGGTTTCTTTGGTGTACACAACCTTTGTGAACGACCTAAACCACTGTGGGAGCTGGCTTGCCAGCGATGAGGCCGCAACAGGCAACAGATATTTACCAGGCATAAAAAAACGCCCCGACCAAGATCGGGGCGTTTTCATGTGCAGCTAAGGCTTAGCGCGGAAATGCAGGCGGGTTTACACCGGCCATGTCTTCCATTACGCGGATTACCTGGCAGCTGTAACCGAACTCGTTGTCGTACCAAACGTACAGAACAACGCGGTTGTCCTGAACGATGGTCGCTTCAGCGTCGACCACACCGGCGTGGCGCGAGCCAACGAAGTCGGTCGAAACCACTTCCTGCGAATTGACG
>NZ_JBIUVJ010000146.1:0-3064 GCF_044742875.1 Pseudomonas sp. NPDC087817 | reverse complement strand
TGTAAGCGTCCGGCGAAGTCATCTTCTGATGGTAATGGTGTATACCCGCTTTAGTCTCTCAAACATGCCGTCATTACAATCATCGATACTGGTTTAAGGTGATGACCATTACGTATAGGACACGGCTATCCTTACGAGCTTTCTAACTCTCTACAGTCCCGCGACTACCTCAGCCACTGTAGTGACTTGGCGGAAGTGATGCGTCCATAGGTCGATGCCAAGTTGACCAGACCTATCTAGAGAAGAGCCCACCGTTAAATCGGTTACGAGCGTAGGAGTAAGGCCTGCGTCGAATAGTGCAAAGCCAGCTGCGAGCACGCAGGTCTCAGTCTGTATGCCACACACCAAGACCCTCTCAACGCCCAACTCTTTGATGTACTTGATCGTTTCGACGGTCTGCCCGTAGCCATGCTTTACGAAGACCCTGTCTGTCTCGACAAGGCTTTCGTCCTTGCTCGCAGGACTCCAGCCAAGCTGTCTTTGAAATGGAGTTACCTGTTCATCGTGAAGCTCAATAGACGCGATCGTAGGAATTTTTGCGGATAGAGCCCGTATTCCTTCGACTAGCCACTCAGGTGGGCTGAAGGTGGACTGAACATCGACAATGAGCAAAACCTGGCGCATGAGAGTCCCCTAAAACATTCTAAAGGCGCAAATTATATCAGCCTGGCTGAAAGCGTTCGGCAACTTACTCTACGCAAGTCAGGCTGGTACCCACTGATGCGGCTGCAATTTCCCGATCTCACTCGCACGTTGCGTCGGCAGTCGCGTCAGCACATCTTTGAGATAGGCATAAGGGTCATGCCCATTAATGCGCGCCGACTGGATCAAGCTCATGATCGCCGCAGCCCGTTTGCCGCTACGTAACGAGCCCGCAAACAGCCAGTTCGAGCGTCCAAGAGCCCAAGGTCGGATTTGGTTCTCACATTGATTGTTGTCTATCGGCACAGCGCCATCATCGGCATAACGAACCAATGCTGCCCAGCGCTTGATGCTGTAATCCAGAGCTTTGGCGATAGCCGATCCTTCGGGCACGAGATTGCGCTGGGCCAGCATCCAGATGTGCAGTGCGTTGAGAACGGGCACAGCTTTTTCCTGGCGTATTCGCCAGCGATCCACGTCGGTCATGTCCCGGGCTTGCCGTTCGATTTCGTACAACCCGCCGATTGAATGCAGTGCCTGTTCGGCCAGCTGGCTTTTATTCGTTGCGTGCAAATCGAAGAACTTACGGCGGGCGTGGGCCATGCAGCCGACTTCAGTGATGCCTTGCTGGAAGCTTGCTTTGTAGCCGGCGAAATCATCGCAAACCAGCTTGCCGTTCCATTGCCCAAGGAAGTTACGTGCGTGCTCACCCGCACGGCTCGGGCTGAAGTCATAAACCACTGCTTTAAGTGCCGAAAACGGCGTTGTGCAGTAGGCCCAGACATAAGCACGATGGGTTTTCTTTTCGCCCGGCGCGAGCATCTGCACCGGAGTTTCGTCAGCGTGAATCACGCCTTGGGCAAGTACCGCTTCGCGCAGCGCATCAACCAGGGGCTGGAGCTGCACACCGGTTTGGCCGACCCATTGCGCCAGTGTCGAGCGGGCGATAGCCAGGCCGGCGCGGCCAAAGATTTTCTCTTGTCGGTACAGCGGCAAATGGTCGGCGAATTTGGCCACCATCACGTGAGCCAACAGACCTGCGGTCGGGATGCCCTTGTCGATTACTTGGGCCGGCACCGGTGCCTGGATCAGTGTTTCGCACTGGCGGCAGGCCCATTTCCCACGCACGTGCTGCTCGACGGTGAACACGCCCGGCGTGTAATCCAGCTTCTCGCTGACGTCCTCGCCGATCCGCTGGAGCTGGCAGCCGCAGGGGCATTGGGTGTTGTCGGGTTCGTGATAAATCACGGTGCGCGGAAACTGCGCAGGCAAAGGAACACGCTTTGGTTGCTTGCGTGGTTCGGCCGGCGCAGCCGGCGGATTCAACGCTTTCAGCTCGGCTTCGATGGCCGCGATGTCGGTGTCGAGCAAGTCGTCGAGCAAACTACCTTGGTCGGGGCTCAATTGCTCACTGCGCTTGGCAAACTTGTTACGTTTGAACCATGCGATTTCGTGGGTGAGTTGCTCGATGATGGTTTGGTCGCGGTCGTTCTTCTTGCCCATCCTGTCGACTTGCTGCCCGAGAGAATCAACCTGCGACAACAACTGCGCAGCGAATGCGCGCAGTTGGTCGGGGGTCATCTGATCGAGGTTGGGCGTAGAAGTCATGCCCTGGATTTTACCAAAGCAGGTCGGCTGCGGCAGCAGGCTCAGGAGTTAATTACCGTCTTTTAAAGGATAGTAATAGCGCCGCCAGCTCCTACGCGCTGCCAAGGCAGGCCCAGCACCAAGGCTTGAAGTTGCTCGGTATCCAGCTCCATCTCGCAGCCTTGTCGAATGCCGGGCCAGTGAAACTTTCCTTGGTTCAATCGGCGAGCAGCCAGCCAGACTCCAAACCCGTCATGCACCAGCACTTTCATACGAGTGGCGCGGCGGTTGGCAAACAGATAAGCGCAGTGCGGCTTCGCCGCACCGAACACCGCGATCACCCTGGCCAGCGCAGTTTCAGTGCCGGCACGCATGTCCATAGGCTCCGTGGCAAGCCAGATGGCGTCGATGCGAATCATTGCGTGAGTCCACGGACAAAACGAGCGCAGCCTTCAGGATCAGACGTCGGCCATTTCACTGACATCGACTGCTCGCCAAATGGCAGCTCAATAATCGCCGACCCTTCTGCCTGCCGTTTGGGTGTAGCTCTCAACGGAACGAAAGCGGGCAACGCCGCTGGCGGCTGATCTCGGTAAAGCGGTAGCCACTTGCGGATCACGTTGGCGTTGATGCCGTGGCTGATGGCAACACTGGATAGGGTTGCGCCCGGTTGCAGGCATTCCTGAACAACCTGGGCCTTGAAGAGTTTCGGGTAAGAGCTTCGTTGGCGCATGGAAATCCTGACGTTAAGGGCGATCGCGTCCGCTTAAAAATACGCGGACACCATCGCCCTTAATGCTGGAGTTCGGAAGGTGACTTCCCCAGCCGCTTACAT
>NZ_JBIUVJ010000145.1:0-3189 GCF_044742875.1 Pseudomonas sp. NPDC087817 | reverse complement strand
GTTCGAATCGTCATGAATTCATGACCGTCGAACACCTGCTGCTGGCCCTATTGGACAATGAGGCTGCCGCCACCGTTTTGCGTGCCTGCGGCGCAAACCTCGACAAACTCAAGCATGACCTGCAGGAGTTCATCGACTCCACCACGCCATTGATCCCCGTTCATGACGAAGATCGCGAAACCCAGCCAACCCTGGGCTTCCAGCGTGTACTGCAACGTGCTGTTTTCCACGTACAGAGCTCGGGCAAACGCGAAGTGACTGGCGCCAATGTGCTGGTTGCAATCTTCAGTGAGCAAGAGAGTCAGGCAGTGTTCCTGCTGAAACAGCAGAGCGTTGCGCGCATCGATGTCGTCAATTACATCGCACACGGCATTTCCAAAGTGCCGGGGCATGGCGATCACTCTGAAGGTGAACAAGATATGCAGGACGACGAGGGCGGTGAGTCTTCTTCCTCAGGCAATCCTCTGGATGCTTATGCCAGCAACCTCAACGAACTCGCGCGCCAGGGTCGCATCGATCCGTTGGTCGGCCGCGAATCGGAAGTCGAGCGTGTCGCGCAGATTCTTGCGCGTCGGCGCAAAAACAATCCGCTGCTGGTCGGTGAGGCAGGTGTGGGTAAAACCGCGATTGCCGAAGGTCTGGCCAAGCGCATTGTCGACAACCAGGTGCCGGATCTGCTGGCCAACAGCGTCGTTTACTCGCTCGACCTTGGTGCTTTGCTCGCGGGCACCAAGTATCGCGGTGATTTCGAGAAGCGCTTCAAGGCGCTGCTCAATGAACTGAAAAAGCGTCCGCAGGCGATCCTGTTCATCGACGAGATCCACACCATTATTGGTGCCGGCGCTGCGTCCGGTGGCGTCATGGATGCCTCGAATCTGCTCAAGCCGCTGCTGTCGTCTGGCGACATTCGTTGCATCGGTTCGACTACGTTCCAGGAGTTCCGTGGCATCTTCGAGAAGGATCGTGCCTTGGCGCGGCGCTTCCAGAAAGTCGATGTCGTCGAGCCGTCGGTGGAAGACACTATCGGCATCCTGCGCGGCCTGAAAGGGCGTTTTGAAGCGCACCACAACATCGAATACAGCGATGAGTCGTTGCGCGCCGCTGCTGAACTGGCGTCGCGCTACATCAATGACCGGCATATGCCGGACAAGGCCATCGACGTGATCGACGAGGCGGGCGCCTACCAGCGTCTGCAGCCGGTCGAAAAACGTGTGAAGCGCATTGAAGTGCCACAGGTCGAAGACATCGTGGCGAAGATTGCGCGGATTCCGCCGAAGCACGTCACCAGTTCCGACAAGGAACTGCTGCGTAATCTGGAGCGTGACCTGAAGCTGACGGTGTTTGGTCAGGACGCCGCGATCGATTCGCTTTCGACTGCGATCAAGCTGTCCCGTGCCGGCCTCAAGTCGCCGGACAAGCCAGTCGGTTCGTTCCTGTTCGCAGGTCCGACCGGTGTCGGTAAAACCGAGGCCGCGCGGCAATTGGCCAAGGCCTTGGGGATCGAGCTGGTTCGCTTCGACATGTCCGAGTACATGGAGCGCCACACCGTATCGCGTCTGATTGGTGCGCCTCCAGGCTATGTCGGTTTTGATCAGGGCGGTCTGTTGACCGAAGCGATCACCAAGCAACCGCATTGCGTATTGCTGCTCGATGAAATCGAGAAGGCGCATCCGGAAGTCTTCAACCTGCTGCTGCAGGTCATGGATCACGGCACGCTGACCGATAACAACGGGCGCAAGGCGGATTTCCGCAATGTGATCGTGATCATGACGACCAACGCCGGTGCCGAAACGGCGGCGCGTGCTTCGATCGGTTTCACTCATCAGGACCACTCGTCTGATGCGATGGAAGTGATCAAGAAGAGCTTCACGCCGGAGTTCCGTAACCGTCTGGACACCATTATCCAGTTTGGTCGCCTCAGTCATGAGGTCATCAAAAGTGTGGTGGACAAGTTCCTTACCGAGCTTCAAGCGCAGCTGGAAGACAAGCGTGTGTTGCTTGAGGTTACTGATGCGGCGCGCAGTTGGTTGGCGGCGGGTGGTTATGACTCGGCGATGGGTGCGCGTCCGATGGCGCGTCTGATTCAGGACAAGATCAAGCGTCCGTTGGCGGAGGAGATTCTGTTTGGCGAGCTGGCCGAGCATGGCGGTGTGGTTCACATCGACATCAAGGATGGTGAGTTGACCTTTGACTTTGAGACTACCGCTGAGATGGCCTGACGGCCTGTTGTAAGCGAAAGGCGCCTTCGGGCGCCTTTTTGTTGTCTGGAGTTTTTGGGTTTTGGGTGTATATCCGTTGCTGCGGTGATGGCTGCTTAGGGTTCCGCCCTTACGGCGGGTCACTTTTTCCAGACGCCGAAAAAGTAACCAAAAAGGCTTTACCCTGACGTACGGCCCTCGCTGTGGCTCGGGTTCCTTCGCTGCGGGATCGATCCGGGGGGCATCGCCTCCGGTTTGCTTCGCTGCACCTCCTCTCGATGTGTTTGGCTTCGCCAAACGGTCGCTGCGCTCCCACCCCGGATCAATCCCTCCGCTCAGCCTTCCGACGGGCGCTTAAGATCAAGAGCGGTACTTGAGCTAACGCTCATTGTGTTGAGTGGTGAAGATCAAGAGCGGTACTCGAGCTGACGCTCATTGTGTTGAGTGGTGAAGATCAGGAGCGGTACTTGAGCTAACGCTCATTGTGTTGATTGGTGAAGGTCAAGAGCGGTACTTGAGCTGACGCTCATTGTGTTGAGTGGTGAGAAGCGTGCGGTCGGCTTTGGTTTTGTGTTGGGTTTGCCCCTCACCCCAGCCCTCTCCCCAAGGAGAGGGAGCCGATTTGTGAATCTTTCAGAATCTGAGTTCGACTCGGTATTTCATGTCGGCGTAGCTCTCTCAAACACCTCGGTCAGTCCTCTCTCCCTCCGGGAGATGGCTATGGTCCAAGGAGAGGGAGCTGATTTTTGAGCCTTTCAGAATCTGAGTTCGACTCGGTATTTCATGTCGGTGTCCTTCTCCCAAACACCTCGGCCAGTCCCCTCTCCCTCCGGGAGAGGACTAGGGTGAGGGGCTCTTGATCTGGCTCTTGATCTGGCTCTTGATCTGGCTTTTGCTCCTGCTCTTGATCTTCAGGCCCATCGGCAGGCCGAGCGGAGGTGTTCATCCGGGGTAGGCGCGCAGCGCCGTTTGGCGAAGCCAAACACATCGA
>NZ_JBIUVJ010000144.1:0-3311 GCF_044742875.1 Pseudomonas sp. NPDC087817 | reverse complement strand
TGTCAACACCTCTTTTTCTCCGCTTTCGACCGAGAAGATCGAACCGTTAAAAGAGTCAAACATCACGACGCTTTCAACTCCTTCCAGGCTTCGATTAACTGAAGCGACCCACTCTCGAAAACCGTATAACTCATTGAATCTCAAGGAGTTTTTCGTTTCGACTGCGCCGGAAGTGGGGCGAATTATAGACCTCCAGAATCTGCCGTCAACCGTTAATTTCGCTTTTCTTGCAGAATCTGTTTTTTAGCCAATAAACGCGGGATTCGACGTGCAACAGGAGGAAGGCGCAGCAAAAGAAGCAGTCCGCCGATAAAGGCATAAATTGCCCATTCCTTGAGATCAGCCCGAACGATCCACAGCATGTGCAGCAATCCCAGCCCCAGAATCACGTAAACCAGCCGATGTAACTTCTTCCAGCGAGCACCTAACCGGCGCTGACTGTAGCGATTGGAAGTCACCGCCAAAGCCAACAGCCCAAGGAAACCCAGCGTCCCGACAATAATGTACGGCCGCTTCCGCAGCTCAACACCCAGTTGTGACCAATCAAATCCCAGGATAAATGCCAAATAGCTGCACAAGTGCAAAACCACATAGGCAAAACACCAAAGCCCCAACTGCCGACGAACAGCGATCCACCCCGCCCAACCGGTCATTTTCTGCAAAGGCGTCATGCTCAAGGTGATCAATAACAGCACCAATGTCCCAAGCCCCAAGCGATCAACCAGCACCTTGCCAGGGTCAGGCCCAAGCAAATCCGCAAAAGCCTGATAGAACCACAGCAATGGCCAGACCGCCGCCGCAATGAAAACGCCTATACGCCATAACGGATATCGCATCAGTAGTTCTTCCGCAGATCGAGCCCTGTATATAAAGAAGCAACTTCATCCGCGTAGCCGTTGAACATTTGCGTATCACGCACATTCGGCTTGAACAGACTGTTTGGTAGCCGGCGCTCACGCGCCTGCGTCCAACGCGGGTGATCAACAGTCGGGTTAACATTTGCGTAGAAGCCGTATTCATCGGCCGCAATACTTTGCCAGGTTGTCTTCGGCTGCTCGCTGACCAGACTGATACGCACGATGGATTTCACGCTTTTGAAGCCGTACTTCCATGGCACCACCAAACGCAGTGGCGCGCCATTTTGATTCGGCAGCTCGCGGCCATACATGCCCACCGCCAGAATCGCCAAAGGATGCATCGCCTCATCCAGTCGCAAGCCCTCTACATAAGGCCAATCGATCAAAGCAAAACCGGAACGCTGGCCCGGCATGCTCTTGGGATCCTGCAAGGTTTCAAAGCGGATGTATTTGGCATTGGAGGTGGGTTCGACTTGCTTGAGCAACGCCGAAATCGGAAAACCGATCCACGGAATGACCATCGACCACGCCTCGACACAGCGCAGGCGATAGATACGCTCCTCCAATTGATACGGTTTCATGAAGTCTTCCAGCGCATAACGCCCTGGTTTACCCACCTCCCCGTCAACCACCACACTCCACGGTTCGGTTTTCAGCGAGCCAGCATTCGCCGCCGGATCGCCCTTGTCGGTGCCGAACTCATAGAAGTTGTTGTAATGGGTTGCATCTTTATAAGGCGTGACCGCCTCATCCTTGACGCTGACTGCGCCCCACTTAGTAGAGGGCAGTTTCTCGGCAAACCATGCAGGCGCTTTGCCCGGCTCGACATCGGCATACTGCGCCGCGTCGTCGGCATTGGCCCAGCGAGGCAGACTACTGACGGCGATACCGGCAGCCGTGGCCCCAAGCAATTGGCGGCGAGACAGATAAATGGATTCAGGCGTGACATCCGACTCGTGGCAGTCAGACGCTTTAGGGATTTTGATCAACATGACAACTCCGCAGCTTTGGAGGACTGATGCACCCATAGACTGCGGAGTATGAGGGAAATTACATCACTCGACGTTTTTGTGCCGACGAAGATGTAAAAGGTACTGAATCGGTCCCGAAGCCGCATAGGCGAGGAACACCAGCAGTAGAATGCGCGGCGGATCGCTGAAGACCACGGCGAACACCAACACGACTGCGAGAATCGCAACGAAAGGTACGCGCCCTTTCAGGTCCAGCTCCTTGAAGCTGTTGTACTTGATGTTGCTGACCATCAGCATGCCGGCCGCCGCCACCATCAGCGCGACCAGGAAGGACATCTTCGAACCCTGAATGCCGTAATCGCTGAACGCCCAGACGATGCCCGCCACCACTCCGGCCGCTGCGGGGCTGGCCAGACCGATGAAGTAACGCTTGTCCGCGGTACCAACCTGAGTGTTGAAGCGCGCCAGGCGCAAGGCTGCACCGGCTACATAGATGAAGGCAACCATCCAGCCGACTTTGCCCATGTCACCCAATGCCCAGCCAAACGCCAGCAACGCCGGCGCAACCCCAAAAGCAACCATATCCGACAGCGAGTCATACTCGGCGCCGAACGCACTTTGCGTATTGGTCATGCGCGCCACGCGGCCGTCGAGACCGTCGAGCACCATGGCGACGAAAATCGCGATCGCAGCAAACGCGAAGTACTTGCTCGCGTTGGCGGAGTCCCCGGCGCTCAAGGCAGCCTGGGCACTCATCGAGTTGATGATGGAATAGAAGCCTGCGAATAGGTTGGCAGTGGTGAACAGATTCGGCAGCAGATAGATACCACGATGCCGGACTTTACGACCTTCTGCGTCGTGCCCTTCTTCGATGTGTTCATCGATGGGCAGCAGGCTTTCGGCGTCAGAAGCCTTGTTCGGCTCTTCGGGACGTTCGCTCATGGACATTACCTTGCAACGGTTTGGAAAAATTCGACAGGTGTCTGGGACGACGGTTCGGCCACAAACGATGCAGCTTTATACCAGAACCACCGGCGCAAACGAAAAAACGCGGCCGAGGCCGCGTTTTTCGTACAAGGGACGACGACTTAGTTTTTGGCTTTGTCGACGATCTTGTTGGCACCGATCCACGGCATCATGGAGCGCAGTTGCTCGCCGATGATTTCGATACCGTGAGCGGCGTTGTTACGACGCTTGGCGGTCATCGAAGGGTAGCCGGTTGCGCCTTCGCTGATGAACATTTTGGCGTATTCGCCGTCCTGAATACGTTTCAGGGCGTTGCGCATGGCCTGACGAGATTCGGCGTTGATCACTTCCGGACCGGTCACGTACTCGCCGTATTCAGCGTTGTTGGAGATCGAGTAGTTCATGTTGGCGATACCGCCTTCGTACATGAGGTCAACGATCAGCTTCAGTTCGTGCAGGCACTCGAAGTAGGCCATTTCCGGCGCGTAGCCAGCTTCAACCAGGGTTTCGAAACCAG
>NZ_JBIUVJ010000143.1:0-3410 GCF_044742875.1 Pseudomonas sp. NPDC087817 | reverse complement strand
TGATGCTGATTTCCAACGACATCATGCGATACGCCGAAGAGAGCGATGACGGCAACATCCAGAACATTGATGTCAATGCGATGGAAAAGCACGCCAACCAGTACATCTCGCAGCAGATCTTCAACATTCTGACCGCGCAGGCCGTCACCACTGACTACGACCAGAACTACTTCCGTCGTGCCGGCATCGACATCGGCGAAACCATTCGCCTGGATGCCAACGACCTGTTCATGAGTCTGGCCGGCCCGGTGGCGATTGCCTACGCCGAATCGGTGGTGCCGGAAACGCCGCCGCCGAGCAGCGACAAGTTCAAGGTGTTCGATAAAGAGCCGCAGCGCCTGAACATCGACGATCTGTTCTTCCGCTCGATCGACCTGCCGCACTTCAACAAGGTCACCCAGGCGATCGAAGGCATCAGCCTGCTGCCGATCGAGTCCAAGCGCTATCGCGCCTCGCTGGAGCAGTACAAGAATTCCGGCTACGACGCTGCGGCGCTGCACGACCTGCACTTCTTCAAGAACTGCTCGTCGGTGGTCTCGATCGTCTCCCTGCCGAAAGACTACAAGCTGTCGTACATGGACCTGAACCGGTTGAAGACCCACCTCAACAGCCTGTTCCCCAACACCACGCTCAAGCGTTATGCGTTGGTGATCGGTGCTTCGGCCAACCTGTCGCTGACCACCCTGATCGCCAAGAGCCCGTGCCTGTCGGACGACTTCCTGACCCTGATCGTGGCGTTCATCAAGCGTTGCTTCGCGAAGAACCCGTACCGGTTCGACGAGACGCTGGATAACTCGATTCTCGACTTCATCATCAACGAAGAATTCGACGAAGACCGCATCGATGACCTGCTCAACGAATTCGAGAACCCGGCGAAGATCCTCGACACCAACTGGTACGCGATCAAGCCGATGTACGAGAAGAAGTATCGCGAGCTGATCAACGACAAAGACAAGTTTGTCTCGATCAATGACATTCGCCTGTCGCGCGATTGCGTGAAGAAAGCGATCAAGTACCTGCGCGAGATCTACCGTCACCGGATTGGCAAGACCAAGGTTATTTCCCTCAATAACCATACCGGCAAGTCGTTCTCGGTCTGATCACAGACCGGGTCGCCCTAATCGCTGGCAAGCCAGCTCCCACAGGTTTTCGGGTGTTCACAATATTGGTGTTCACCGCAAACCTTGTGGGAGCTGGCTTGCCAGCGATTGGGCCCTCAGATTCCCTGAAGATTTCAGCTTTTCCAATATCCAGAAACAATTAAGCAGCCGTTAGGCTGCTTACTAAACTGTTCCCGTTACGTTTACGTCACCGTGATGCCACCCTCGCTTGTGGTGTTTCTCTACGGCAACGTGCCATCACGCTACTCGGCTACACACTTTTCAACGATGCTGGCATGCACTACATCAGTGCAGGCATTCAGACCGCCGCCCTTTCCTGGATCAAAATCCACGGACTCACCACCACCGCCCACAGCTGTGGATCGCGCTCGAAAATATCCAGCGCCCGCGTTTCAGACAGCTTGGCGACCTTGTCTTCGGCCAGCCAGGCAGCGACTTTCTCGCCTTCATCCGACGCCACGGCCTCGGCAGCGGCGATCAAATCCAGCGCAGGGTCGACCCACAATAGGGCACCCCTGGCGAAGAACGGCTCCAACTCTTTCCAAGTAATAGATGCGGTCTCGCCGAGCAGCTTGGCATAGAGGGTGCTAGGTTCTTGATTCATGGGAACTGTCCGGAAAAGAAATCGACGCGAATGATAACGTCGGTGGTCCGCCAGAAAAACCCGGTTGCAAATGGCTGCACCGAACGAAAAGAGCAGGAACGCCAGGGAATGCTGATGATTGGGATATATGCCCACGAACGCCCCGCCGCAATTCTGTCTTTTTCATTCAAAAATGCGACACCCCCAAGTTTTGCCCCTCGGCGCCCGCTTCCCAGGCCAACAACCGGCGCTCTACACTGTACCGGTACAGTTGCCGGGGGCATTTCCGGAGGGTATCGCAAAGATATCTGACCCGGTTCTGCTGCTACGGCGCCAGAACTCAAAAAAATTACAACAGTAAGAGTGGAGCACTATGACTAAGGCTACTAAGCAGATTTCCAAACTGTTTGCCGCTATGGTTCTGGCCGGGGTTGCCAGCCATTCGTTCGCAGCTGACACCATCAAACTCGGTATCGCCGGCCCTAAAACCGGTCCTGTAGCCCAGTACGGCGACATGCAGTTCAGTGGCGCGAAAATGGCCATCGAACAAATCAACGCCAAGGGCGGCGTCGACGGCAAGAAGCTCGAAGCCGTTGAATACGACGATGCCTGCGATCCGAAACAAGCCGTAGCGGTCGCGAACAAGGTCGTCAACGACGGCGTCAAGTTCGTGGTCGGTCACCTGTGCTCCAGCTCCACTCAACCTGCTTCGGACATCTACGAAGACGAAGGCGTGATCATGATCACCCCGGCTGCCACCAGCCCGGACATCACCGCCCGTGGTTACAAAATGATCTTCCGTACTATCGGTCTGGACAGCGCCCAGGGTCCTGCCGCCGGTAACTACATTGCCGATCACGTCAAACCGAAAATCGTCGGCGTCCTGCACGACAAGCAGCAGTACGGTGAAGGCATCGCCACCGCCGTGAAATCGACCCTTGAGAAGAAAGGCACCAAAGTTGCCGTGTTCGAAGGCGTCAACGCCGGCGACAAAGACTTCTCGGCGATCATTGCCAAACTCAAGCAAGCCAACGTCGACTTCGTTTACTACGGCGGCTACCACCCGGAGCTGGGTCTGATCCTGCGTCAAGCCCAGGAAAAAGGCCTTAAAGCCAAGTTCATGGGCCCAGAAGGCGTGGGCAACGACTCGATCACCCAGATCGCCAAAGACGCTGCCGAAGGCCTGCTGGTGACCCTGCCGAAATCCTTCGACCAGGACCCTGCCAACATCGCCCTGGCCGATGCTTTCAAAGCGAAGAAAGAAGACCCGAGCGGCCCGTTCGTGTTCCCGTCCTACTCGGCGGTTGAAGTGATTGCCGAAGGCATCAAGGCAGCCAAGTCCGAAGACGCGGCCAAAGTGGCTGAAGCCATCCACGCCGGTACCTTCAAGACCCCGACTGGCGATCTGAGCTTCGACGCCAAGGGCGACTTGAAAGACTTCAAATTCGTGGTCTACGAGTGGCACAACGGCAAACCGAAAACCGAAGTGTCGCCTCAGTAAGGCACGGCCGGACTGACTGCCAATAAAGCCCACGGCGTGCCGTGGGCTTTGTTTTACGAATGTAAGGGCCGCGCTGGCGTGATCCGCCAGTCTCCCCACCTGAAAATCTCAAAACCGTCATCAGCGGTTCGCTGGCAAACCCCGGATTCGAAGTGGATATAGATCCACGGGGCCGGGCGGGAAAATGACTCCACCAGTGAAATGC
>NZ_JBIUVJ010000142.1:0-3510 GCF_044742875.1 Pseudomonas sp. NPDC087817 | reverse complement strand
GGGCGTTATCGCACATACACACAGCCAGGTCGTAGATAAGGTGCCAATTCATGGCGATGGGCCGTATCTTGGCCGCCTTGTCCGGCGTGCTGTGGTTTCGGAGAAAAAATCCGAGCTGCTGGTATTTCTCACTCCGCGTATCATGAATAACCAGGCGATTGCTGTGAGTCGTTGATTCTGTGCGAAATTTGATTCTTGTAGGACCGATGGGGGCTGGAAAAAGCACCATCGGCCGATTACTGGCCAAAGAGCTGCGCCTGCCGTTCAAAGATTCCGACAAGGAAATTGAACTGCGTACGGGCGCCAATATCCCGTGGATCTTCGACAAGGAAGGCGAACCCGGCTTTCGCGATCGTGAGCAGGCGATGATCGCCGAGCTGTGCGCGTTCGACGGCGTGGTACTGGCGACTGGCGGCGGTGCGGTGATGCGTGACGCCAATCGCAAGGCTCTGCATGAGGGCGGTCGCGTGGTGTATCTGCACGCCTCCGTCGAACAGCAGGTTGGCCGCACCTCCCGCGACCGCAACCGGCCGTTGCTGCGCACTGCCGATCCGGCGAAAACCCTGCGTGATCTGCTCGCGATCCGTGATCCGCTCTATCGGGAAATCGCCGATCTGGTGGTGGAAACCGACGAACGGCCGCCGCGCATGGTCGTGCTCGACATTCTCGACCGCCTGGCGCAGCTTCCTCCCCGTTAAAGCATCGCCTGAAATGCGCTATCCTCGGCGTCCTGTCACCGCCCGCCGAGGTTGTGGCGGATGGCGTGCGAGCGGCGTCATACCCGCTATAGGCCGCAGACAACCAATAATTCAGGGCAGGACGCCTGCTTTCCATCTTCACTGTGGGGACACATGCAGACACTCAAGGTCGATTTAGGCGAGCGCAGCTACCCTATTCATATTGGCGAAGGTTTGTTGGATCAGCCCGAGTTGCTGGCGCCGCATATTCATGGGCGGCAGGTGGCAATCATCTCCAACGAGACCGTTGCGCCGCTCTATCTCGAACGTCTGACTCGCAGCCTTTCGCAGTTTTCGGTGATTTCCGTGGTTTTGCCCGACGGCGAAGCCTTCAAGAACTGGGAAACCCTGCAACTGATCTTTGACGGCTTGCTGACCGCTCGTCATGACCGCCGCACCACCGTAATCGCCCTCGGCGGCGGTGTGATCGGCGACATGGCCGGTTTTGCTGCGGCTTGCTACCAGCGCGGCGTCGATTTCATCCAGATTCCTACCACCTTGTTGTCCCAGGTCGATTCGTCGGTGGGTGGCAAGACCGGGATCAACCATCCGCTGGGCAAGAATATGGTCGGTGCGTTCTATCAGCCGAACGTCGTGCTGATCGATACCGCGTCCCTGAAAACCCTTCCAGAGCGCGAGCTGTCGGCGGGTCTGGCGGAAGTCATCAAGTACGGTCTGATCTGCGACCAGCCGTTCCTGACCTGGCTCGAAGACAATGTCGACGCCCTGCGTGCACTGGATCAAAAGGCTCTGACGTATGCCATCGAGCGCTCCTGCGCGGCCAAGGCTGCTGTGGTTGGTGCCGATGAAAAAGAAACCGGCGTACGCGCAACGCTCAATCTCGGCCACACCTTCGGCCACGCCATCGAGACCCACATGGGCTATGGTGTCTGGTTGCATGGTGAGGCGGTGGCGGCTGGCACCGTGATGGCGCTGGAGATGTCCGCGCGTCTCGGCTGGATTAGCGAGCAGGAGCGTGATCGCGGCATTCGTCTGTTCCAGCGCGCCGGTCTGCCGGTGATCCCGCCTGAAGAGATGAGCGAGGCCGATTTTCTCGAACACATGGCAATCGACAAAAAAGTGATCGACGGTCGTCTGCGCCTGGTGCTGCTGCGCCGGATGGGCGAAGCGGTAGTGACCGCCGATTATCCGAAAGAGGTTCTACAGGCCACGCTGGGAGCGGATTACCGCGCCCTGGCTCAGCTTAAAGGTTAATAAGATTCCGATGACTAGTTTGCATGCCGACGAGGCGTTTCTCGGCCATTTCCAGTTAAGTCACGACCCCTTCGCGCCGCGGGTGCCGGGCTTTAAATTCTTCCCGGCCCAGCGCAAACCGGTGCTGGGTCAACTGCATCACCTGGCGCGATACAGCCAGTTGCTGCTGGTGGTCACCGGCCCGCAGGGCAGCGGCAAGACTTTGCTGCGTCAGGCGCTGGTGGCCAGCACCAACAAGCAATCGGTGCAGAGCGTGGTGGTTTCCGCGCGCGGTGCCGGCGATGCCGCGGGCGTGCTGCGTCAGGTCGCTCAGGCGCTGAACGTGGCCCAGGCTGAAGTCGGTGCGATTCTGGATCAGGTGGTGCAACTCGCGCTGACCGGCCAGGAAGTCTATCTGCTGGTGGACGACGCCGAGCAGCTCGACGAATCCGCTCTCGAAGCGCTGATGGCGTTGGGTGCTGGCGCGCCGGAAGGTCGCCCGCATGTGTTCCTGTTCGGTGAGTCGTCGCTGATCGCTCAGCTTGAGGCTTTGCACCTTGAGGAAGAGCGTTTCCACGTCATCGAATTGCAGCCGTACACCGAAGAAGAGACCCGCGAGTATCTCGACCAACGGCTGGAAGGTGCAGGCCGGGGTGTCGAACTTTTCACCGCGGATCAGATCTCTGATATTCACGAAAGCTCCGAGGGTTGGCCGGGCAACATCAACCAGGTCGCTCGCGATGCTCTGATCGAAGTCATGATTGCCAGCCGCTCTGCGGTCAAGCGTCCAAGTATGGGGTTCAACATGCCGAAGAAACACGTATTGGCGATTTCCGCCGTCGTTGTGGTCGCGGTCGCCGCCGCCTGGCTGATGCCGGGTCGCAACAAGGCGCCAACCACCGGCGCGCCAGCCAACGAGCAGGCGCAACTACCATTGGGTCAGGGCGCAGCGAATGGCGGCGCACCGAACGTTGAGTTCGCCGGTAATACGCAGCCGATGCCGTTGCCGCTGGTCGGCAACTCGCAGCCGGTGATGCGCGGTCCGTTGGCCGAAGCGGCTGGCGGGATCACCGAGGGTGACGACGGCGTGCCTTTGGAAGGTTCCAGCGATACACCGCCAACCGTGACCACTTCGGCACCGCCTGCCGGCGTTCCGGCCGGTCCTGCACCGACCCCGGTTCCAGTGCCAGCAGCCAAACCGACCCCGGCACCGACGCAAATCGCCACCGCCAAGCCTGCTCCGGCAGCGCCAGCGGCGAAACCGGCTCCAGCGCCAGCCAAGCCAGTTGTCGCTGCCAAACCGGCCGAGAAGCCGGTTACCGTCGCCAAAGCCGCCGGTAGCAGCTGGTACGCCGGGCAGCCGACCAGCAACTACGTGGTGCAGATCCTCGGCACCAGTTCGGAAGCGACCGCGCAAAACTTCGTCAAGGAGCAGGGCGGCGAGTACCGTTATTTCAAGAAAGTCCTCAACGGCAAGCCTCTCTACGTGTTCACCTACGGCAACTTCGCCAATGGTGATGCTGCCGTTTCGGCCAGGATGGCCTTGCCAGCGTAGGTTCTGGCGGGGCAACCTTGGCCT
>NZ_JBIUVJ010000141.1:0-3623 GCF_044742875.1 Pseudomonas sp. NPDC087817 | reverse complement strand
AATCACATTCTGATCAAGGATGCCGCTGATTTCTTTAGGCGAAAGCAGCGCGCATAAATTGCCTTCGCCTAAAGAAATCAGCGGCATCCTTGATCAGTATGTGATTGGTCAGGAGCGTGCGAAAAAGGTTTTGGCCGTAGCGGTGTACAACCACTACAAGCGCCTGAACCAGCGTGACAAAAAGGCTGACGACGTCGAACTCGGCAAGAGCAACATCCTGCTGATCGGCCCGACAGGCTCCGGTAAAACCCTGCTGGCCGAAACACTGGCCCGCCTGCTGAACGTTCCGTTCACCATCGCTGACGCAACCACCCTCACCGAGGCGGGTTACGTAGGTGAAGATGTCGAGAACATCATTCAGAAACTGCTGCAGAAGTGCGATTACGACGTAGAAAAAGCCCAGATGGGTATTGTCTACATCGATGAAATCGACAAGATTTCCCGCAAGTCCGACAACCCGTCGATCACCCGCGATGTTTCCGGTGAAGGCGTGCAGCAGGCCTTGCTCAAGTTGATCGAAGGCACGGTCGCTTCCGTTCCGCCGCAAGGTGGCCGCAAGCATCCGCAGCAGGAATTCCTGCAGGTCGACACCCGTAACATCCTGTTCATCTGCGGTGGTGCTTTCTCGGGTCTCGAGAAGGTTATCCAGAACCGTTCCACCAAAGGTGGCATCGGTTTCAACGCGGAAGTGCGCAGCAAGGAAGAAGGCAAGAAAGTTGGCGAATCCCTGCGTGAAGTCGAGCCTGACGATCTGGTCAAGTTCGGTCTGATCCCTGAGTTTGTCGGTCGTCTGCCAGTCCTCGCGACGCTGGACGAGCTGGATGAGGCTGCGTTGATGCAGATCCTCACCGAACCGAAAAATGCTCTGACCAAACAGTATGCCAAGCTGTTCGAGATGGAAGGCGTGGATCTGGAGTTCCGTTCCGACGCGCTGAAATCTGTCGCCAAACGTGCCCTGGAACGTAAAACCGGTGCCCGTGGGTTGCGCTCGATTCTCGAAGGTGTGCTACTCGACACGATGTACGAAATCCCCTCGCAGTCCGAGGTGAGTAAAGTCGTGATCGACGAGAGTGTGATCGAAGGCAAGTCCAAGCCACTGTATATCTACGAAAACAGTGAGCCGACGGCCAAGGCAGCGCCGGACGCGTAAGTGTCCACCGCGTCGCAACAAAGAAGGGGCCTTCGGGCCTCTTTTTTTTATGTCGTTTTTTACATCCGCTTTGCGCTTGTTTTTTTTCAAGGCAGCCCCCATCTTGGTTTCAAGCTTAATTCCATCTGATTACGGCCATATGGCCGCCGTAGAGGCGAAATCATGAAGACAACCATCGAATTGCCTCTCCTGCCATTGCGTGATGTCGTGGTTTATCCGCACATGGTTATCCCGCTGTTCGTGGGGCGCGAGAAATCCATCGAAGCCCTCGAGGCAGCGATGACGGGCGACAAGCAGATCCTTCTGCTGGCCCAGAGAAACCCGGCTGACGATGATCCCGGTGAAGACGCTCTCTATCGCGTAGGTACCATCGCCACTGTTCTACAGCTGCTCAAGCTGCCTGACGGCACCGTCAAGGTTCTGGTCGAGGGTGAGCAGCGCGGCACCGTCGAGCGCTTCAGCGAAGTCGACGGCCACTGCCGTGCCGAGGTCTCGCTGATCGAAGAAGTCGACGCCGCCGAGCGCGAATCCGAAGTGTTCGTGCGCACGCTGCTGTCGCAGTTCGAACAATATGTACAGTTGGGCAAGAAAGTCCCGGCTGAAGTCCTGTCTTCGCTCAACAGCATCGATGAGCCGGGCCGCCTGGTCGACACCATGGCTGCGCACATGGCGTTGAAGATCGAGCAGAAGCAGGAAATCCTCGAAATCATCGATTTGTCTGCCCGGGTCGAGCACGTTCTGGCGTTGCTGGATGCCGAGATCGATCTGCTGCAAGTCGAAAAACGTATTCGTGGTCGCGTCAAAAAACAAATGGAGCGCAGTCAGCGCGAGTACTACCTGAACGAGCAGATGAAGGCCATTCAGAAAGAACTCGGCGACAGCGACGAAGGCCACAACGAAATCGAAGACCTGAAAAAGCGTATCGACGCTGCCGGTCTGCCGAAAGACGCGTTGGCCAAGGCCACTGCCGAGCTGAACAAGCTCAAGCAAATGTCGCCGATGTCCGCTGAGGCCACCGTGGTGCGCTCGTACATCGACTGGCTGGTGCAGGTGCCTTGGAAGGCCCAGAGCAAGGTACGTCTGGACCTGGCGCGCGCTGAAGACATTCTCGATGCCGATCACTACGGCCTCGAAGAGGTCAAGGAACGTATCCTTGAATACCTCGCCGTACAAAAACGCGTGAAGAAAATCCGTGGTCCGGTGTTGTGCCTGGTCGGTCCTCCGGGCGTGGGTAAAACCTCGCTGGCAGAGTCGATTGCCCACGCCACCAACCGTAAATTCGTGCGCATGGCCTTGGGTGGCGTACGTGATGAAGCGGAAATTCGTGGTCATCGCCGGACTTACATCGGTTCGATGCCGGGAAGATTGATTCAAAAGATGACAAAGGTTGGCGTACGCAACCCGCTGTTCCTGCTCGATGAAATCGACAAGATGGGTAGCGACATGCGTGGCGATCCGGCGTCGGCGTTGCTGGAAGTGCTCGATCCCGAGCAAAACCACAACTTCAACGATCACTATCTTGAAGTCGATTACGACCTGTCGGATGTGATGTTCCTCTGCACCTCGAACTCGATGAACATCCCGCCGGCGCTGCTCGACCGGATGGAAGTGATCCGTCTGCCGGGCTACACCGAAGACGAGAAGATCAACATCGCAGTCAAATACCTGTCGCCGAAACAGATTGCCGCCAATGGTCTGAAGAAGGGCGAGCTGGAATTCGACGCAGAAGCGATCCGCGACATCATTCGTTACTACACCCGTGAAGCGGGTGTGCGTGGCCTTGAACGTCAGATCGCCAAGGTCTGCCGCAAGGCTGTGAAAGAGCACGCGCTGGAAAAACGCTTCTCGGTGAAAGTGACAGCTGATCTGCTGGAGCATTTCCTCGGTGTGCGCAAATTCCGCTACGGTCTGGCTGAGCAACAAGATCAGATCGGTCAGGTGACCGGGCTTGCCTGGACTCAGGTTGGGGGCGAACTGCTGACCATCGAAGCGGCGGTCGTACCGGGCAAGGGACAGTTGATCAAGACCGGTTCGCTGGGTGATGTGATGGTCGAATCGATCACTGCGGCCCTGACCGTGGTGCGCAGCCGTGCGAAGAGCCTGGGTATTCCTCTGGACTTCCACGAGAAGCGCGACACGCACATTCACATGCCGGAAGGGGCGACGCCGAAAGACGGTCCTAGCGCCGGTGTGGGCATGTGCACGGCGCTGGTGTCGGCATTGACCGGCATCCCGGTGCGCGCCGATGTTGCCATGACCGGTGAAATCACTCTGCGTGGTCAGGTGCTGGCAATTGGTGGTTTGAAGGAAAAACTGCTAGCGGCCCACCGCGGTGGAATCAAGATTGTGATTATTCCGGAAGAGAACGTGCGCGATCTGAAGGAGATTCCTGACAATATCAAGCAGGATCTGCAGATTAAACCGGTTAAATGGATTGACGAGGTCCTGCAAATTGCGCTGCAATACGCGCCGG
>NZ_JBIUVJ010000140.1:0-3655 GCF_044742875.1 Pseudomonas sp. NPDC087817 | reverse complement strand
ATCGAGATCGACCGTAAGGTTCTGGCTGATCTGGCAGTGAACGAAAAAGCGGTGTTTGCTGCGATTGTCGAGAAAGCTAAAGCCACCTTGGCTTAAGTACCCCCGACAATCACCCGGTCTCACTTCCGTGGGGCCAGGTGGTAAACGTCTTAAATAGGGGAAGAGCCTTCAAGCTCTTCCCCTATTTTGTATCTGGAGTCTGTACATGGAAAACCTGGACGCGCTGGTCTCTCAAGCTCTAGAGGCTGTGCAAAGCGCTGAAGATATCAATGCCCTGGAGCAAATCCGGGTTCAATACCTTGGCAAAAAGGGCGAATTGACTCAGGTGATGAAGACCCTGGGGAATTTGCCGGCAGAAGAGCGTCCGCAAGTTGGCGCCCTGATCAACGTTGCCAAGGAACGTGTAACAGGCGTTCTCAATGCGCGCATGGCCCTGTTTGAAGAAGCCGAACTGGCTGCCAAACTGTCTGCCGAGTCCATTGATGTGACGTTGCCGGGCCGTGGTCAGACCTCCGGTGGTCTGCATCCGGTGACCCGGACTCTGGAGCGTGTTGAACAGTTCTTCACTCGCATTGGCTACGGCATCGCCGAAGGTCCTGAGGTCGAAGACGACTATCACAACTTTGAAGCGCTCAACATCCCAGGCCATCACCCGGCCCGGTCGATGCATGACACCTTTTATTTCAACGCCAACATGCTGCTGCGCACCCATACCTCGCCGGTACAGGTCCGCACCATGGAATCGAAGCAGCCACCAATCCGCATCGTCTGCCCAGGCCGTGTGTACCGTAGCGACTCCGATATCACCCACTCGCCGATGTTCCACCAGGTCGAAGGCCTGCTGGTCGATCGCGACATCAATTTTGCCGATCTCAAAGGCACCATCGAAGAGTTCCTGCGGGTGTTCTTCGAGAAAGAACTGGCCGTACGTTTCCGTCCTTCGTACTTCCCGTTCACCGAGCCATCCGCTGAAGTCGATATGGAATGCGTGATGTGTAGCGGTAAAGGCTGCCGCGTCTGCAAGCAGACCGGCTGGCTGGAAGTGATGGGCTGCGGCATGGTTCACCCGAACGTGCTGCGCATGTCCGGCATCGATCCGGAAGAGTTCTCCGGCTTTGCTTTCGGTATGGGCGTCGAGCGTCTGGCCATGCTCCGTTACGGCGTGAACGACTTGCGTCTGTTCTTCGACAACGACTTGCGGTTCCTCGCGCAATTTCGCTAGTCGTAACGAATTCTTAGGAGAGCAGGATGAAATTCAGTGAACAATGGCTGCGTGGCTGGGTTAGCCCGCAGGTAGATCGCGACGAGCTGGTTGCTCGTCTGTCGATGGCCGGTCTTGAGGTCGATAGCGTTACGCCGGCCGCCGGTGTATTCAGTGGCGTGGTGGTGGGCGAGGTGCTGAGCACCGAGCAACACCCTGACGCTGACAAGTTGCGCGTGTGCCAGGTCAGTAATGGTGCGGAAACCTTCCAGGTCGTATGCGGTGCGCCAAACGTGCGTCCGGGCCTGAAGATTCCGTTCGCCATGATCGGTGCCGAGTTGCCAGGCGACTTCAAGATCAAGAAGGCCAAGCTGCGCGGCGTTGAGTCCAACGGCATGCTTTGCTCGCAAGCCGAGCTGCAAGTCGGTGAAGGCAACGACGGTCTGATGGAGCTGCCGGCCGATGCGCCGGTGGGCGAAGATTTCCGCGTATATCTCGATCTGGAAGACGCCAGCATCGAGGTCGACCTGACCCCGAACCGTGGCGACTGCCTGTCCCTGGCCGGCTTGGCTCGTGAAGTCGGCGCACTGTACGCCGTTCCGGTCACCCGTCCGGTGGTGATGAGTATTCCCGCTGTGCACGATGAAGTGCGTTCGGTGGAGGTGCTGGCGCCAGCGGCATGCCCACGTTACCTGGGTCGTGTCATCCGCAACGTTGACCTGTCCAAACCTACGCCGCTGTGGATGGTTGAGCGTCTGCGCCGTGCTGAAGTGCGCAGCATCGACGCTGCCGTCGACATCACCAACTACGTGATGCTCGAACTGGGTCAGCCGCTGCACGCTTTCGATCTTGCCGAAATCAATGGCGGTATCCGTGTGCGCATGGCGGAAGAGGGCGAGAAACTGGTTCTGCTCGACGGTCAGGAAGTCAGCCTGCGTAGCGATACGCTGGTGATCGCTGACCACACCCGCGCTCTGGCGATTGCCGGTGTGATGGGTGGCGAGCACAGCGGCGTGTCCGCGACCACTCGCGATGTATTCCTGGAAAGTGCGTTCTTCGATCAGATCGCGGTCGCGGGCAAAGCTCGTTCCTACGGCCTGCATACCGATGCTTCGCACCGTTACGAGCGTGGTGTGGATTGGCAGCTGGCCCGTGAAGCTATGGAGCGCGCTACCGGCCTGCTGCTGGAAATCACTGGCGGCGAAGCCGGCCCGATCATCGAGACCGTCAGCGAGCAACATCTGCCGTCGATCGCGCCGATCACCCTGCGTGCCCAGCGCATTACTCAGATGCTCGGCATGGAAATGGATTCAGCACAGGTCGAGCGTCTGCTCAGCGCCTTGGGTCTGAACATTTCCGCCGATGGTGCAGGCCAGTGGCGCGTAGAAGTGCCAAGCCATCGCTTCGACATCAGTCTGGAAGTCGATCTGATCGAAGAGCTGGCTCGCCTGTACGGCTACAACCGTCTGCCGGTTCGTTACCCGCAAGCGCGTCTGGCGCCACAAGCCAAGGCTGAAGCGCGTAGCGATCTGCCGGAGCTACGCCGTCTGCTGGTGGCGCGCGGTTATCAGGAAGCGATCACTTACAGCTTCATCGATCCAAAGCAGTTCGAGCTGTTCAATCCGGGCGTCGAGCCGCTGTTGCTGGCCAATCCGATCTCTAATGATATGGCCGCCATGCGTTCGTCGTTGTGGCCGGGTCTGGTCAAGGCGTTGCAGCACAACTTGAACCGTCAGCAGGATCGCGTGCGTCTGTTCGAAAGCGGTCTGCGCTTCGTTGGTCAACTGGAAGGTCTGAAGCAAGAGCCGATGCTGTCCGGTGTTGTCTGCGGTAGCCGTCTGCCGGAAGGCTGGGCGCAGGGTCGCGATACTGTGGACTTCTTCGACGTCAAAGCTGACGTAGAAGCTGTACTGGGTTTTGCCGGTGCGCTGGACTCGTTCACTTTCGCACCGGGCAAACACCCGGCGCTGCACCCGGGTCAAACTGCACGCATTGAGCGCGAAGGGCGTGAAGTCGGCTTCATCGGCGCCATTCACCCGGAACTGTCGAAAGCTTTGGGTCTGGATCGTCCAGTCTTTGTTTTCGAGCTGGTTCTGGCGGAAGTGGCACTCGGTAAAATGCCGAAATTCCACGAGTTGTCGCGCTTTCCTGAAGTGCGTCGTGATCTTGCACTGATCGCGCACAAAGACGTTGCAGCCTCGGCTGTATTGGACGTAATCCGTGAAAATGCAGGCGAATGGCTCACAGATCTAAGGCTGTTTGACGTTTATCAGGGTAAAGGCATTGATCCTGATAGAAAAAGCCTTGCAGTTGGCTTGACCTGGCAGCATCCATCGCGCACTCTTAATGACGATGAGGTGAATTCGACGACGCAAAATATCCTCACCTATCTCGTAAATAGGTTTATTGCCAAGTTAAGTAAGTGATGTATTTGTGGTTTGACGTATTCTGATT
>NZ_JBIUVJ010000139.1:0-3692 GCF_044742875.1 Pseudomonas sp. NPDC087817 | reverse complement strand
GCTTCCAGCTCTTCGAGGGTCACGGTCTGCGCCAGGGTGAAAGGCCCGGCCTGGGTACGGCGCAATTCTGCGACGTACGCACCACAACCGAGTTGCTCACCGATATCCTCCACCAGGGTGCGGATATAGGTGCCTTTGCTGCAATCCACCGCAAGTCGCGCAGTATCGCCTTCGAAGGCCAGTAATTCCAAGCGCGCAATAGTAACAGAACGCGGTTCACGCTCCACTACTTCACCTGCACGGGCCAGCTTGTACAGCGGCTGGCCATCACGCTTGAGCGCCGAGTACATCGGCGGTATCTGACTGATTTGGCCACGAAATTTCGGCAGGACTGCCTCGACATCGGAGCGACCAACGGTCACCGGGCGTTCCTGCAAAACCTCACCTTCGGCATCGGCCGTGGTAGTGGTCTTGCCCAGTTGCGCCAGGGTTTCATAAGCCTTGTCGGAATCGAGCAGATATTGCGAGAACTTGGTTGCCTCACCGAAGCACAGCGGCAGAACGCCGCTGGCCAGCGGATCGAGACTGCCGGTGTGACCGGCCTTTTCGGCGTTGAGCAGCCAGCGAACCTTCTGCAACGCGGCGTTGGAGGTGAACCCCAGCGGCTTGTCGAGCAGGATGATGCCACTGACGTTACGACGGATACGTTTGACCTGAGCCACCGAATTACTCCTTGGTGTCTTCAGGTTCAGCGGCCACCGGATGCTGATTGTCTTCAGCCACGGCGCGCTCGATCAGGGCCGACAGATGCGCACCACGCACGACGGATTCGTCGTAATGGAAGTGCAATTGCGGCACGCTGCGAAGCTTCATTTCGCGGGCCAGTTGCATACGCAGGAAACCTGCGGCGGCATTCAGTACCTTGATGCTTTGCGCGATGTCTTCGGCGTTGTCCTGCCCCATCACGGTGATGAAAATCTTCGCGTGACCGACGTCACGGCTGACTTCCACAGCGGTAATGGTGACCAGACCGACGCGTGGATCTTTGACTTCACGACGGATCAGTTGGGCCAGCTCGCGCTGCATCTGATCGCCGATACGTTGGGTACGGCTGTATTCTTTTGCCATGATTTGTTACCTGTTACTGCCCCACGGCGAAACCCGCAAGGTCTGAAAGCGGCAAACGCCCGGCCTGACAAAAGCCAGACCGGGCGTTGCGTTTAGAGTCCGGGTGATGCGCCACACATTGCAGTGCGGCCGACCATCACGGCTCCTGAAGTGCGCGAGTTAGAGGCTGCGAGCAACCTGAACCTTCTCGAAGACTTCGATCTTGTCACCGACTTTGACGTCGTTGTAGCTCTTCACGCCGATACCGCATTCCATGCCGGCACGTACTTCGGAAGCGTCATCCTTGAAGCGGCGCAGGGATTCCAGCTCGCCTTCGAAGATAACGATGTCTTCACGCAGTACACGGATCGGACGGTTACGGTGCACAACACCTTCGATCACCATGCAGCCTGCGATCGCGCCAAACTTCGGCGAACGGAACACGTCACGCACTTCGGCGATACCCAGGATGTTCTCGCGAACATCGCTGCCGAGCATACCGGTCAGGGCTTTCTTGACGTCTTCGATGATGTCGTAGATCACGTTGTAGTAACGCATATCCAGACCTTCCTGCTCGACGATCTTCCGTGCGCCAGCATCGGCACGCACGTTGAAGCCGAACAGTACAGCGTTGGAAGCCAGTGCCAGGTTGGCGTCGGATTCGGTGATACCACCGACACCGCCGCCGACTACGCGCACTTGCACTTCGTCGTTGCCCAGGCCATTCAGAGCGCCCTGCAGAGCTTCCAGCGAACCACGGACGTCGGATTTGAGGACGATGTTGAGCGTCTTCTTCTCTGCCTGACCCATGTTTTCGAAGATGTTTTCCAGCTTGCCGGCGTGAGCGCGAGCCAGTTTGACTTCGCGGAACTTGCCTTGACGGAACAGAGCCACTTCACGGGCTTTCTTCTCGTCGGCAACCACACTCATCTCATCGCCAGCGTCCGGGGTACCGTCCAGGCCGAGGATCTCGACAGGGATGGAAGGACCGGCTTCCTTGATCGGCTTGCCGTTCTCGTCGAGCATGGCGCGAACACGGCCATAGTTCGAACCGACCAGGACCATGTCGCCTTGGCGCAGGGTACCGTCTTGAACCAGAACGGTTGCAACCGGGCCACGACCTTTGTCGAGACGCGATTCCACCACAACACCACGGCCAGGAGCCGACGGGGTTGCTTTCAGTTCGAGAACTTCAGCTTGCAGCAGAACAGCCTCGAGCAGCTCGTCCACGCCAGTACCGACTTTCGCCGAAACCGGTACGAACGGCGTATCACCGCCCCACTCTTCCGAAGTCACGCCGTGAACCGACAGTTCGCTACGGATGCGATCGAGATCAGCGCCCGGCTTGTCGATCTTGTTCACTGCAACAACCAGTGGAACGCCAGCCGCAACAGCGTGCTGAACAGCTTCAATGGTCTGCGGCATAACGCCGTCGTCCGCTGCAACTACCAGGATCACGATGTCGGTCGCCTTGGCACCACGAGCACGCATTGCGGTAAACGCGGCGTGACCCGGGGTGTCGAGGAAGGTGACCATGCCGCGTTCGGTTTCAACGTGGTACGCACCGATGTGCTGGGTGATACCACCGGCTTCGCCAGCAGCTACCTTGGCGCGACGGATGTAGTCGAGCAGCGAGGTCTTACCGTGGTCAACGTGGCCCATTACGGTCACGACTGGAGCACGGGAGAACGACTCACCTTCAAACTTCAGGGACTCGGCCAGGGAATCTTCCAGAGCGGTGTCGCTGACCAGGGTCACTTTGTGGCCCAGTTCTTCGGCTACCAGCTGAGCAGTTTCCTGATCCAGCACCTGGTTGATGGTCGCTGGAGTACCCAGTTTGAACATGAACTTGATGATTTCAGCAGCCTTGACCGACATCTGATTGGCGAGATCGCCAACAGTGATGGTCTCGCCGATCTGCACATCACGCACGACAGGGCCGGTTGGGCTCTGGAAACCGTGGGCGTTACGCTTCTTCAGCTTGGCCTTGCCGCGACCACCACGACGGAAGCCATCGCTTTCTTCGTCGGTAGTACGTGGCGCGACACGTGGAGCTGGCGCTTTCTCTTTGACCGATGCGCGATGCGGAGCGTTTTTGCGCTCGCCATCACCACCGCCACTGCGACGATTGTTGTCGTCGGCACGTGGTTTGTCCGGACGGCGCTGTTCGTTCTGCTTGTTACGAACGTCAGCAGACGGTGCTGGAGCAGCGGCGATCGGTGCGCTTTCGCGTACTGGTTCGGCAGCTGCAGCCGGCGCAGCAACGGCGTCGCTGGAAGCGGTCTGCGCAGCAGCAGGCTGGCGGCGCGCTTCTTCTTCGGCGCGCTGCTTGGCTTCTTCTTCAGCCTTCTGACGGGCAGCATTTTCTACTGCGCGACGCTCATCCAGTTCACGCTTGCGTTCGGCTTCGATTTCTTCCGGGCTACGCTGTACGAAAACTTTCTTTTTGCGAACTTCTACGCTGATGCTTTTGCTACCAGCCACACGCAGGGTGCTGGTGGTTTTACGCTGCAGCGTGATCTTGCGTGGTTCTTCCACTTTCGCCTTGTGGCTGCTCTTCAAGTGAGTCAGCAGGGATTGCTTCTCACTGTCAGTCACATTTTCTTCGGCGGCGGTGTGCGGCTGACCTGCCTCTCGCATCTGCT
>NZ_JBIUVJ010000138.1:2274-3732 GCF_044742875.1 Pseudomonas sp. NPDC087817 | reverse complement strand
TAATCCCCAACCCCACAAAAAACAACCCCCCCCCCACAATCCCCCCCCCCTTTTTTTTTATTTGCCATTCCCCAATTTGCCACCCCCCAGGGACCCCAAAACCGTAGGTTGGGGGTTCGATTCCCTCCTGACCTGCCAGATTCACTCAGTGTGTCTGGCTTTCTTTTCACAGGATCTTCATAGATGACTCCTAAGGCTGAAGCACAAGGCTCTCGCTTCGATCTGCTCAAGTGGCTTGTAGTAGTCGCTTTGGTAGTTGTAGGCGTTGTTGGCAATCAGTATTACTCTGCTTCGCCGATCCTGTACCGTGTACTCGCTTTGCTTGTCATTGCTGCTGTAGCTGCCTTTGTAGGCCTGCAGACTGCGAAGGGCAAGTCTTTCTTTGTACTGGTTAAGGAAGCTCGCACCGAGATTCGTAAAGTCGTGTGGCCAACTCGCCAAGAAACCACGCAGACCACCCTGATTGTGGTGGCTGTTGTTCTGGTTATGGCGTTGCTGTTGTGGGGGCTTGATTCCCTCCTCGGTTGGCTTGTTTCCTTGATTGTCGGCTAAGGGTGTCCCGTGGCTAAGCGTTGGTATGTTGTGCATGCTTACTCGGGTTACGAGAAGCATGTGATGCGCTCGCTGGTCGAGCGCGTAAAGCTGGCTGGCATGGAAGATGGCTTCGGCGAGATTCTGGTTCCCACTGAAGAAGTGGTTGAAATGCGTAATGGCCAGAAGCGCAAGAGCGAACGCAAGTTCTTCCCAGGCTATGTGCTGGTGCAGATGGATATGAACGAGGGTACTTGGCACTTGGTCAAGGACACTCCTCGGGTGATGGGTTTTATCGGCGGTACTGCTGATAAGCCTGCGCCGATCACCGATAAAGAGGCGGAAGCAATTCTGCGTCGTGTTGCTGATGGTAGCGACAAGCCGAAGCCGAAGACTCTCTTCGAGCCAGGCGAAACGGTGCGAGTCAACGACGGTCCATTCGCTGATTTCAATGGCGTTGTTGAAGAAGTTAACTACGAAAAGAGCCGGATCCAAGTGGCAGTGCTTATTTTCGGTCGCTCTACTCCGGTAGAGCTGGAGTTCAGTCAGGTCGAAAAGGTCTAACTGGACAAGCATCCCAACCCCGCAGCCCTAGGCTGTGGGGTTTTGTCGTCACTGGGATAAACGCGCAAGTAACCGGGGAGCCTTTCCGAGGCGTTCGAACCCGTAATTGGAGTGCCTCATGGCCAAGAAGATTACCGCTTACATCAAGCTGCAAGTGAAGGCCGCTCAGGCTAACCCAAGTCCACCTGTTGGTCCTGCTCTGGGTCAGCACGGCGTGAACATCATGGAATTCTGCAAGGCTTTCAACGCCCGTACTCAGGGTCTTGAAGCAGGTCTGCCGACTCCAGTGATCATCACTGTCTACAGCGACCGTAGCTTCACTTTCGAAACCAAATCCACCCCTGCTGCGGTTCTGCTGAAGAA
>NZ_JBIUVJ010000138.1:0-2264 GCF_044742875.1 Pseudomonas sp. NPDC087817 | reverse complement strand
CGGCCGGTCTGACCCGCGGTTCCGCTCGTCCGAACACCGGTAAGGGTGGCTCTGTTACCCGTGCTCCGCGGGACGAACTCGCGAAAACCCGAACCGCGGATCTGACTGCAGCTGAGCTGGATGCGGCCGTGCGTACTATCGCCGGTTCTGCGCGTAGCATGGGCCTTAACGGGGAGGGTGTGTAATGGCTAAGCTGACCAAGCGTCAAAAGGCTATCGCCGGCAAAATCGAAGCAGGCAAGGCCTACAACATTGTAGACGCCGCTGCTCTGCTGGCTGAGCTGTCGACTGTCAAGTTCAGCGAGTCGTTTGACGTAGCTGTAAACCTGGGTGTTGACCCGCGTAAATCTGACCAGGTTGTTCGTAGCGCTACTGTGCTGCCACACGGCACTGGCAAGACCGTTCGCGTTGCTGTGTTCCAGGGTCCAGCTGCTGAGGCCGCTCTGGCTGCCGGCGCTGACCGTGTAGGCATGGACGACCTGGCTGCCGAAATGAAAGGCGGCGACCTGAACTATGACGTAGTGATTGCATCCCCGGATGCCATGCGCGTTGTAGGTCAGTTGGGTCAGATCCTCGGTCCACGCGGCCTGATGCCTAACCCGAAGGTCGGCACCGTAACTCCAGACGTAGCTACCGCGGTTAAAAACGCCAAGGCTGGTCAGGTTCGTTATCGCACCGACAAAAACGGCATCATTCACACCTCCGTTGGCAAGATCGGTTTCGATGCCGTCAAGCTGAAGGAAAACGTTGAAGCGCTGATCGCTGATCTGAAGCGTATCAAGCCTGCTTCTTCGAAAGGTATCTACGTCAAGCGCGTTACCCTGAGCACCACTATGGGCCCAGGTCTGGTTATCGATCAGAGCTCGCTGGACGCGTAAGACAAAGGTTGGCGCGATTGTTCGCGCCAATTGAAAAATTGGGGTCCCTGCCTGGCGGGGGCTATCCAAGACCGTAGGCGGCGCAAGCCTTAAACCATAAGCCTACGCAGATGGTGCTCCCGGTTCCTTACCGAATCAGACACCAAAACGACATTCGGTTCCGATCGAATGAAACGGTAACAAGCAGGAGTTAAACCCGTGGCAATTAATCTCGAAGACAAGAAGGCCATCGTCGCTGCCGTCAACGAGGCTGCCACAGTCGCTCTGTCCGCTGTCGTGGTTGATGCACGTGGCGTAACAGTAGGCGCAATGACCGGACTCCGTAAAGAGGCTCGTGAAGCTGGCGTTTACGTACGTGTTGTACGTAACACCCTGCTCAAACGCGCTGTTGCTGACACTCAATACAGTGTCCTCAACGACGTGTTCACCGGCCCGACCCTGATTGCATTCTCGAACGAACATCCGGGCGCTGCTGCTCGTATCTTCAAAGAGTTTGCCAAGGGTCAGGACAAGTTCGAGATCAAGGCAGCTGCGTTCGAGGGCAAGTTCCTCGCAGCTAATCAGATCGACGTACTGGCAACTCTGCCGACCCGTGACGAAGCAATTTCTCAGCTGATGAGCGTGATTCAAGGCGCTACCAGCAAATTGGCTCGTACTCTGGCGGCAATTCGCGACCAGAAAGAAGCTGCCGCAGCCTAAGGCTCGTCAACTTCTCGCGTTTTTTGTTTATTTCGATGGTCGCGTAGGCCGTCCCCCAATTCAGGAATTGAGTCATGTCTCTGACTAACGAACAAATCATCGAAGCAATCGGCCAGAAATCCGTAGTGGAAATCGTTGAGCTGATCAAAGCGATGGAAGAAACCTTCGGTGTTACCGCTGCTGCTGCTTCGGCTGGTCCAGCTGCTGCTGCCGCTGTTGTTGAAGAGCAAACCGAGTTCAACGTTGTTCTGCTGGAAGCTGGCGAGAAGAAGGTTAACGTGATCAAGGCAGTTCGTGAACTGACTGGTCTGGGCCTGAAAGAAGCCAAAGAGAAAGTAGACGGCGCTCCTCAGGTTGTAGCTGAAGGCGTTTCGAAAGAAGCGGCTGAAGACGCCAAGAAGAAGCTGGAAGAAGCAGGCGCTAAAGTCGAGCTGAAATAAGTATCGACTTTGCTCCTCCAGCCCGAGCGTCAAGCGACAGGCTGATGGCTGGTGGCTCTTGCCACCGGCCTTTTTCCGTTATTGGCAGCCGACTGGGTCGGCGCTGATAAGGGCGCTGTAACCACCCGATGCGGTGGCGCAAACCATGGGGTTTGCACGATTTTCTGGCTGCTCCCGTCGGGAGGGGCCAAACAAGCAGGTGACCAAGCTGGGGAACGCTGATGGCTTACTCATATACTGAGAAAAAA
>NZ_JBIUVJ010000137.1:0-3833 GCF_044742875.1 Pseudomonas sp. NPDC087817 | reverse complement strand
CCCCACAATCCGGTGACGATCGGTTCGTTCACTTCAAAGCTATCCAATCCGACGGCTTCAAAAGCCTGAAAGAAGGCCAACAGGTTTCTTTCATCGCTACCCGCGGTCAGAAAGGCATGCAAGCTGAAGAAGTACAAGTTATCTAACTTGTAGCTTCTTTAGAAAAGAGCCCCGCCCTTAAAAGCGGGGCTTTTTTGTGGGCGCCTGCTTTGTTCAGGCAAAAAAAATCGCAGCCCGACAAGGCTGCGATTTTTTGTGGGTGGCTTACCAGGCCACGCCAAATCCTGCGGTGTAACGGGTCTTGTTCAAATCCGCATCGTTGGTGCCACTGATGATGTCGCGCTCGGCCTTGAGGTTGAGCGAGGCCCAATCGGTCACCTTGTAACGCAGCCCCATTTCCGCATCCAGCGCGTAATTGGCCACGTCGGATAGCGGCTTGCCGATTTCCCCGTTAGTGAAGAACTCGACTTTCTTGCCAATCAGGTAACGGTTGTAATCCCACTTCATGGCGACGGAATAGAAGTTGTCCTTGCTGCCATCGCGATACTCGTAATCGGTGCGGTTGAACAACGAGCCCAGCGAGAATGCGCCCAGCTCATCATCCCAGAACTGGTAGCCGGGACCGGTACCGACCACACGCTGACGCGCCAGCTCTTCGATGTGATCACGCTTGTAATTCAGACGGCCCTGCCAGAACCATTTATCTGTCAGGAAGCGGTCGAGTGCGTACTCGGCGCGCCAGTTGTCCGTGGTGGTTACGTCGTCCTGCACTTCACGGTTGTATTCGCCCTCGGCGGTGTGACGCCAACGGCCATGACGCGCCGAGGTCTTGAAGCCAATGTCGTAGTCGTCGGTGTCTTTTTCCGCACGCTGATAATCCAGCGCCAGATCGACATTACCCTTCCACACCAAATCCTCGACCACCGGCTTCGGCTTGAGGATTTGCTGAATACTGGCCAGCTCCACAGTTTTCGGCGCTTCACCGTTGGCGAGGGTGACCTTGCCATCTTCGGCCGCCGTCAGCGACTTGGAGACTTCACCGCTGTAGGCATCCTGCTTGACCAGCAAGTGCTGATCGCTGTCCAGCGTCTTGACCTCTTTCCAGTCAATGGTGACCGCACCGGCATATTTGGTCTGGATCAACAGCTTGCCGCCATCGAACACGGTGATGGTGCCGCTCAACTTGTCACCGTTCTTCAACCACACGGTGTCGGCAAGCAAGGGCGTGGACGCACTGAAAACAGCAAGGCACAGCAAGGATCTGGACAACATAAGCGAATCGAAGGCTCAAGTTTGCGAAAAAGGGGTCGGCATTATCCGTAGGAATAATTCCCTGACAAGGACTGACCGGACTATTTCTATTGAGTTCATTTCTCAACTGCCCGATGAGGGATTACGCTTAAGGCAATCAAACGATCATGTTCAGGAACCGTGTACGTGACAGACCCGATCCACGAAGTCGACAGCGAAGCGCAAATCCGACGCACGGCGCTCTACTCGACCCTGGCACAAGTGCCCGAAGGCAAAGTCGTCAGCTATGGTCAATTGGCTGATCTTGCCGGGCTGGGGCGCGCCGCCCGCTGGGTCGGTCGCACCTTGAGTCAGTTACCCGGCGACACCAAGCTGCCCTGGCACCGCGTGTTGGGCGCCGGTGGTCGGATCAGCCTGCCAGTGGGCAGTCCATCCGGGGATGAACAACGGGCGCGATTACGCATGGAAGGCATCACCGTCCTGAACAATCGTGTGGATATTCAGCGCCATGGCTGGCGTCCGGTAGAGCACAGCGGTTAGAGTGCGCGCTTTGTTTCCGCAATCTTGAGGCAGACTTCAGCCCATGCCCCGTAAAACCTGGCGCGCCGCGCTCGCCGCCTATGCCAGTCCTTCGACGCTCGTGCTGTTGTTGCTGGGTTTCGCCGCCGGCCTGCCGTACATGCTGGTGTTTTCAACGCTTTCCGTCTGGCTGCGTGAAGCCGGTGTGGCCCGGGAAACCATCGGCTACGCCAGCCTGATCGGCCTCGCCTACGCGTTCAAATGGGTCTGGTCACCGCTGCTCGACCAATGGCGTCTGCCATTGCTGGGCAAACTTGGCCGTCGCCGCTCGTGGCTGGTGCTCTCGCAGGCACTGGTGATTCTCGGGCTGATCGGCATGGGTTTCTGCGATCCGCAGAAGCATCTGTCGTGGTTGATCGCCATCGCCGTTGTCGTCGCATTCGCCTCCGCCACTCAAGACATCGCGGTAGATGCCTATCGCCTGGAAATCGCCGAAGACAACCGCCAGGCCGCCCTCGCCGCCAGCTACATGTCCGGCTATCGCGTGGCGGCACTGCTGGCCACTGCCGGCGCCCTGTTCTTCGCCGAAGGCTTCGGCTCTACAGGCTTCAACTATCAGCACTCGGCCTGGGCCGGCACTTACGCGCTGTTCGGCGCGCTGATGATTCCCGCTCTGCTGACCACCCTGTTGATGCGCGAGCCGCCCGTGCCGCTGCGCACGCAATTGCAGGCCGGGCGCTACACTTTTATGCATCAACTGATGTCAGTGTTTGTGCTGATCATCCTGCTGGTCTCGGTACCGGCGATGTTCACCCAGCTCTACAACACCGATTTCGCCAGCGTGCTGTTCGGCGGTATGAGCCCACTGGATCTGCTGCTTGAAGACCGTGCCTTCCTGCGCGCCATTCTCTATACGCTGCTCACCGGCCTGTGCCTGTCGACCATGGGCCGTCGTGGCCTCGCACCGGTGCTGACGCCGGTCAACGACTTCATTCTGCGCTATCGCTGGCAGGCACTGCTGCTGCTCGGTCTGATTGCCACGTATCGGATGTCGGACACGGTGATGGGCGTAATGGCCAACGTGTTCTACATCGATCAGGGTTTCACCAAGGATCAGATTGCCAGCGTCAGCAAGATCTTTGGTCTGATCATGACCCTCGTAGGCGCCGGCATGGGCGGCCTGCTGATCGTGCGCTTCGGCATTCTGCCAATTCTGTTCATCGGCGGCGCGGCCTCGGCGGCCACCAACCTGCTGTTCGTGATGCTCGCCGACATGGGCCCGAACCTGCAGATGTTGGTAGTGACCATTTCCCTCGACAACTTCAGCTCGGGCCTGGCGACATCGGCGTTCGTGGCCTATCTGTCGAGTCTGACCAACCTCAAATTCTCCGCCACGCAATACGCCCTGCTCAGCTCGATCATGCTGCTGCTGCCGCGCCTGATGGGCGGTTACTCCGGGGTTATGGTCGAGAAGTTCGGTTATCACAGCTTCTTCCTGATCACGGCCTTGCTCGGCGTGCCGACGCTGTTGCTGATCGCCTTGCACTGGTTCCAGGAAAGTCGCCGCGAAGGCCCGACACCCACGCCCGAGCCTGTGCCGACGCCGGTCGCAGAAGAGTCGTAAGACAAATCGCCAATGGCGGGAGGAATCCCGCCATTGGACCCCTCCGCTGGCCACACTTCTGTACGTCAGCAAAACTCGCCGGTACACTGCTCCGTCATTTCCAGTCATAGCAACCGACAACGGCCAACCATGCGCACCAGTCAATTTTTGCTCGCCACACAGAAAGAAACGCCTTCCGACGCGGTCGTGATCAGCCACCAGCTGATGCTGCGCGCCGGCATGATCCGCAAACTTGCCTCGGGCCTGTACACCTGGCTGCCGATGGGCTTGCGAGTCATGCGCAAGGTTGAAGCCATCGTTCGCGAAGAGATGAACGCCGCCGGCTCTCTGGAAGTGTTGATGCCGAGCACCCAACCGGCCGAGTTGTGGCAGGAATCGGGGCGCTGGGAAGAATACGGCCCTGAGCTGCTGCGCATCAAAGACCGCCACGGTCGCGACT
>NZ_JBIUVJ010000136.1:0-4056 GCF_044742875.1 Pseudomonas sp. NPDC087817 | reverse complement strand
GCTTTGTATTGAATTTCGCAGCGGGCCCGAGAGATTACAGATTCCGCAGCGCGGCGACTACTGCGTCGCCCATTTCCTGCGTACCGACTTTGGTGCAACCGGCCGAATAGATGTCGCCGGTGCGCAAGCCTTGATCAAGCACCACGCTGACGGCTTGCTCGATGGCATCGGCCGCGTCGTGCAGATTGAAGCTGTAACGCAGCATCATCGACACCGACAGAATCGTTGCCAGCGGGTTGGCAATGCCTTTGCCGGCGATGTCCGGCGCCGAACCGTGGCAAGGCTCATACATGCCCTTGTTGTTCGAATCCAGCGAGGCCGACGGCAGCATGCCAATGGAGCCGGTGAGCATCGACGCTTCGTCGGACAGGATGTCGCCGAACAGGTTGTCGGTGACGATCACGTCGAACTGCTTCGGCGCGCGCACCAGTTGCATGGCGGCGTTGTCGACGTACATGTGGCTCAGTTCGACTTGCGGATAATCCTTGGCCACTTGCTCGACCACTTCACGCCACAGCTGGCTGGACGCCAACACGTTGGCCTTGTCCACCGAGCACAGCTTCTTGCCGCGAACCATGGCCATGTCGAAACCGACGCGGGCAATGCGGCGGATTTCGCTTTCGCTGTACGGCAGGGTGTCGTAGGCCTGACGCTCGCCGCTTTCCAGGGTACGGGTGCCGCGTGGCGCGCCGAAGTAAATGCCGCCGGTCAGCTCGCGCACGATCAGGATATCCAGACCGGCAACGATTTCCGGCTTCAGGCTCGAAGCGTCAGCCAGTTGCGGATAGAGAATCGCCGGACGCAGGTTGCCGAACAGACCCAATTGCGCACGGATTTTCAGCAGACCGCGCTCAGGGCGGATGTCACGCTCGATGGTGTCCCATTTCGGGCCACCTACGGCGCCCAGCAGCACAGCATCGGCGGCGCGGGCACGGTCCAGGGTTTCGTCGGCCAGCGGCACGCCGTGCTTGTCGATGGCGGCGCCACCGATCACGTCATGGCTCAGCTCAAAGCCCAGGCTGTACTTGTCGTTGGCCAGTTCCAGCACCTTGACCGCTTCGGCCATGATTTCCGGACCAATGCCATCACCTGGGAGAATCAGAATCTGCTTGCTCATGCTTTCCTCGTGTCTTCAGTCGGTGCGCCTTTACCGGCACGCCCGGAAAATTTGTTATTTCTCGGCCATCAGCACGATTACATCTGTACTGAACGAGCCATCGGCATCAATCTCAAAATATTCGCGCACTTCGTTGCCCATCGACTGCTGCAACTGGCGGATCGCCGCGCGCATCACTTCGGGTGTACGCATGCGCTCGACCCAACTGCTGTACTCCAGACGCAGGCGCTGACGCGTAGTGCTGCGCGTGTGCAAACCGGCCTCGCTGACCTGACGCAACCACTCGCCGGCGGAATAATCGCGCACATGACTGGTGTCGCGCAGCACTTCGACGCTTTGCAGGTAAGTGTCGAACAGCGGGCTGCCCGGTGACAACACGTCCACGAACGCCGCCACACCGCCCGGTTTCAGCACCCGGCGCACTTCGCGCAGTGCCACACCGAGATCGCTCCAGTGATGCGCCGAATAACGGCTGAACACAAAATCAAACTCGCCATCGGCAAACGGCAGACGCTCGACGGCGCCGTTGACCGTGACAATGTTGCTGAAGCCGCGATCTACGGCGGCAGCAGCGACCACGTCGAGCATTTGCTGCGACAGGTCGTAGGCGACCACTTCCTTGACCAGCGGTGCGACGTGGAAACTCACATGACCGGCGCCGCAACCCAAATCCAGCACCCGCGCCTCGCACTGCCCGGCCAGTTCGGCCTGTAGCAGCGCAAATTCGGTGCCTTGAGCGTGAACGGCGCTGCTCAGGTAGGCGGCGGCCTGTTCACCGAATTGCTTCTGGACAACCTGACTGTGCTGGGCGGTGCTGGTCATGGGGACTTCCTTTTTGGCTGGAGTCTTGTGTTGCCTTTGCGGGCCTCATCGCGAGCAGGCTCACTCCTACAGGGGAACGCATTTCAAATGTAGGAGTGAGCCTGCTCGCGATGGCGTCATTCGCCGTACACAAATTACGCGTCGCGGAACAACCACGGCTGGCTCACACGATGTTTGGCCTCAAACGTCGCAATCGCATCACCGTCCTGCAAGGTCAGGCCGATATCGTCCAGACCATTCAACAGGCAGTGCTTACGGAACGCGTCGATTTCAAAGCTGTACACCTTGCCATCCGGACGGGTCACGGTCTGCGCCTGCAGATCAACCTGCAATTGATAGCCCGGCTCGGCCTCGACCTGCTTGAACAACTCATCGACTTCAGCGTCGCTCAAGATGATCGGCAGCAAGCCATTCTTGAAGCTGTTGTTGAAGAAGATGTCGGCGTAGCTCGGCGCGATGATGCTGCGGAAACCGTACTCTTCTAGCGCCCATGGCGCATGTTCACGGCTGGAGCCGCAACCGAAGTTCTCCCGGGCCAGCAACACGCTGGCGCCTTGGTAACGCTCGGCGTTGAGCACGAAGTCCTTGTTCAGCGGACGCTTGGAGTTGTCCTGATACGGCTGGCCGACATCGAGGTAACGCCATTCGTCGAACAGGTTCGGACCGAAACCGGTGCGCTTGATCGACTTCAAAAACTGTTTCGGAATGATTTGGTCGGTGTCGACGTTGGCACGATCCAAAGGCGCGACAAGACCAGTGTGCTGAGTAAAAGCTTTCATGCTGCGCTCCTTTAAATCAATTCACGAACGTCGATGAAACGACCGTTCACCGCTGCCGCAGCCGCCATGGCCGGGCTGACGAGGTGGGTACGGCCACCGGCGCCCTGACGGCCTTCGAAGTTACGGTTGGAGGTCGAGGCGCAATGCTCGCCAGACTCCAAACGGTCCGGGTTCATCGCCAGGCACATCGAGCAACCCGGCTCACGCCATTCGAAACCGGCTTCGAGGAAAATCTTGTCGAGACCTTCGGCTTCAGCCTGCGCTTTCACCAGACCCGAACCCGGCACCACGATGGCTTGCTTGATGGTAGAAGCGACTTTGCGGCCCTTGGCGATCACGGCAGCAGCGCGCAAGTCTTCGATGCGCGAGTTGGTGCAGGAACCGATGAACACGCGATCCAGCTGAATGTCGGTAATCGCCTGATTGGCGGTCAAACCCATGTATTTCAAGGCGCGGACGATCGAGTCGCGTTTGACCAGATCCATCTCTTTGGCCGGATCCGGCACGTTCTGATCAACGGCCAGAACCATCTCAGGCGAAGTGCCCCAGCTGACTTGCGGCTTGATCTGCGCGGCGTCCAGTTCAACCACGGTGTCGAACTTGGCATCGGCGTCGGACACCAGGTCTTTCCAGGCTTCGACGGCCATGTCCCATTGCGCGCCTTTCGGAGCGAACGGACGACCCTTGACGTATTCGACAGTCTTTTCGTCCGCCGCCACCAGACCCACACGGGCGCCGGCTTCGATGGACATGTTGCAGATGGTCATGCGGCCTTCGACGGACAAATCGCGGATCGCGCTGCCGGCGAATTCGATGGCGTGGCCGTTACCGCCGGCCGTGCCGATCTTGCCGATCACGGCGAGGACGATGTCCTTGGCGGTCACACCGAACGGCAATTGCCCTTCGACGCGCACCAGCATGTTTTTCATTTTCTTGGCGACCAGGCACTGGGTGGCGAGCACGTGCTCGACCTCGGAGGTGCCGATACCGTGCGCCAAGGCACCGAAAGCGCCGTGGGTCGAAGTGTGCGAGTCGCCGCAGACCACGGTCATGCCCGGCAAGGTCGCGCCCTGCTCCGGGCTGATCACGTGGACGATGCCTTGGCGGATGTCGTTCATCTTGAACTCGACGATGCCGTATTCATCGCAGTTGTCATCAAGGGTCTGAACCTGCAAACGCGAGACCTGATCGGCAATCGCTTCGATGCCGCCCTTGCGCTCTGGCGTGGTCGGTACGTTGTGGTCCGGGGTCGCGATGTTGGCATCGATGCGCCAAGGCTTGCGCCCGGCCAGACGCAGGCCTTCAAAGGCTTGCGGCGAGGTCACTTCGTGGATGATG
>NZ_JBIUVJ010000135.1:0-4211 GCF_044742875.1 Pseudomonas sp. NPDC087817 | reverse complement strand
ATCAGCAGTGTTTAGTGCATCATGCTGTCGCTGTCGATGGTGGTGATCGCGGCACTGGTGGGCGCCGACGGACTCGGCAAACCGGTGGTCAACGCACTGAACACTGCTGATATCGCCCTGGGCTTCGAAGCAGGCCTGGCGATTGTACTGCTGGCGATCATGCTCGACCGTATCTGCAAACAACCCGACGCCAAAGTAGGGGGTGACGCATGAGCATAATTCGCTTCGAAGACGTCGACGTAATCTTCTCCAAGGATCCACGCGAGGCACTCAAGCTGCTGGATCAGGGCATGACCCGCAACGAGATCCTGAAAAAGACCGGGCAGATTGTCGGCGTGGAAAAAGCCACGCTGGACATCAATAAAGGCGAGATCTGCGTGCTGATGGGCCTGTCCGGTTCCGGCAAATCGAGCCTGCTGCGCTGCATCAACGGCCTCAACACCGTGAGCCGCGGCAAGCTGTTCGTCGAGCATGAAAACCGTCAGATCGACATTGCCTCCTGTACTCCCGCAGAGCTGAAAATGATGCGTACCAAACGCATCGCCATGGTGTTCCAGAAGTTCGCCCTGATGCCGTGGCTGACGGTGCGCGAAAACATCAGTTTCGGTCTGGAAATGCAGGGTCGCCCGGAGAAGGAACGCAAGAAACTGGTCGACGAAAAACTCGAACTGGTGGGCCTGACACAGTGGCGTAACAAGAAACCGGATGAACTCTCCGGCGGCATGCAACAGCGCGTGGGCCTGGCGCGAGCATTGGCGATGGACGCCGACATTTTGCTGATGGACGAACCGTTTTCGGCACTTGACCCGCTGATTCGTCAGGGCTTGCAGGATGAACTGCTGGAACTGCAACGCAAGTTGAGCAAGACCATCGTCTTCGTGAGTCACGACCTTGATGAAGCGCTGAAACTCGGCAGCCGTATCGCAATCATGAAAGACGGCCGGATCATCCAGTACAGCGTGCCGGAAGAGATTGTGCTGAACCCTGCGGACGACTATGTGCGCACCTTCGTTGCCCACACCAACCCGCTCAACGTGCTCTGCGGTCGCAGCCTGATGCGCACGCTGGACAAGTGTAAACGCATCAATGGCTCGGTGTGTCTGGATCCGGGCGGCGACTCGTGGCTGGATCTGGCCGAAGGCAACACTATCAAGGGTGCGCGGCAGAACGGTTCGGTGCTGAACCTGCAGAACTGGGCACCGGGGCAAGCGGTGGAAGGGCTGGAGCGCAAGCCAACGCTGGTGGATTCGAATATCGGCATGCGTGATGCGTTGCAGATTCGTTATCAGACCGGCAACAAACTGGTGTTGCACGATAACAATCATGTGGTGGGAATCTTGGGCGACAGTGAGCTGTATCACGCGTTGCTAGGCAAGAACCTGGGGTAAGAACCCCGGACACAAAAACGCCGCGAGAGGATCGCGGCGTGATCGTTCCCACGCTCTGCGTGGAAATGCAGCCCGGGACGCTCCGCGTCCCACAACAGCGGACGCAGAGCGTCCATTGAGACATTCCCACGCAGAGCGTGGGAACGATCATGCAAAAGGGGCTCAATCGAGCCCCTTTTGTTTTAGCTGTTTAGCTGTACACCCGGCCAAGGAGCTGCCGATGGCTTTCAAACTGATCGAGCACATCGCGTGTGATCTGATCCTGCGTGAAGCCCATCAGGTCGTAATCCTGGCTGCCGTTGTGCAAATACACCTCGGCGCGGTAGTAACGCTGGCGCGCTTCATCGGACTGGGCCGATTCGGTCGGGGTCGCCAGATAACCGTCCAGGCTCACTTCGTAAACGAAAGGGTTGCCCTCTTCCATCTCGATGCGCACGCCCATGCAACGCTTGGATTTACCCAAAAGCGTTTGCACTTCCAGACCCTGCGCACGCATTTGCGCGGCAGCGTCTTCCAGCGCCGGGCTGACCTGCTTGTCCATGAAACGCTGCACCACCGATTGGCTCGGTTGCAGGTCCAGTTGCGTCAGACGCTCGCTGAAACCGCGACGACCGCGTTCAGCCAGTTGCGCCTGCTCCTGTTCGATCTGCACGTCCTGACGCATGGCCTTGTGCAGGCCGAACATGAAGAACACCAGCACCACCGAGAACGGCAGACCGGCCAGCACCACCATGGTTTGCATGGCTTCGAAGTTACCGGCAAACAGCAGGCCGATGGTCACCAGGGTGATCACGACCGACCAGAAGATTCGCAGCCAGTGCGGCGCATCTTCGTCGACGTTGCCGCCCTTGCAGGACAGATTCGCCATCATCACCGCGCCGGAGTCGGCCGGGGTCAGGAACAGCACGAAGCCAACAAAGATCGACACACCGATGACGATTTTCGACGCCGGGTAATGCTCAAGCAACTGATAGATCGCCATCGACGGCTGTTCCAGCGCCGTCTTGCCAAGCTCGACTGCCCCCTGGTTCATCACCAGGTCCAGTGCCGAGTTACCGAAGATCGACAGCCAGGCCAGGGTGAAGCCCAGCGGAATCAGCAGCACGCCAGCCACCAGTTCACGCACGGTACGACCACGGGAAATACGCGCGATGAACATGCCTACGAATGGGGCCCAGGAAATCCACCAGGCCCAGTAGAACAGAGTCCACAGACCCAACCAGCGGTCGGACTTGGCGCTGTCGCCTTCATAGACGTACAGGTCGAACGTCTTCAGCACCACGCCGTTGAGGTAGTCGCCGATGTTCTGCACGAAGCCGTTGAGCAGGTGCAGGGTCGGGCCGAACAGCAGGACGAAAATCAGCAGACCGCTGAACAGCACGATGTTCAGGTTGGACAGACGACGGATGCCGTTTTCCACACCGGACACGGCAGCGATGGTCGCCACGGTGCTCATGACGATGATCACGATCAAAAGGTTGGTGTTGCTGTGCTCCATGCCGAACAGGTTTTCCAGGCCGGAGGACACTTGCAGCGAGCCGATCCCCAGGTTGGTCACCAGACCCAGCAGGGTCACGAACATGCCGAAGCCGTCCACCGCGTGACCGGCCGCGCCTTTGACCCAACGCTCACCGACCAGCGGATACAGCGCCGAACGCAGGGCCAGCGGCTGGTTATGACGGTACGCGAAGTACGCCACGGCCAGACCGACCAGCGCATAGATCGCCCAGCCGTGCAGGCCCCAGTGCAGGAAAGTCAGTTGTACCGCCTGACGCGCAGCCATGTTGGTGGCCGCTGCGCCTTCCGGCGGATTGAAGTAGTGATCCAGTGGCTCGGAAGCGCCGAAATACAGCAGCGAAATACCGATACCCGACGAGAAGAGCATCCCCGCCCAGGCGCCGTAACTGAAATCCGGGGTGTCATCCTTGCTGCCCAGTTTGAGTTTGCCGTACGAGGAAAACGCCAGGCCCACGACAAATACCAGATAGGCGGCAATCACCACCATGTAGTACCAGCCGAAGCTGCGCGACAACCAGGCCTGAGCCACACCCAACAAACTGCCAGCCTCTTTCGGGGCGATCATCAGAATGGCGGTCAACAACAGAATCAGCGCGGTAGAGGTGTAAAACACCCAACCGTTGACCGTCACCTTCTCGGGCGGGGTCTTTATAAGCGAGGCAGAACTCATGGCACAAATGCTCCAGGCAGTGCGAGAGAAGAACACAAGGCAACACGGAACCCGACCAATCGGTTAGTTGGCAGCCGACCGGCGGGTGATATAAAGACACCCCGAAAAAAGCCCGAACCTGCCGAAATGGCGCTGCGAATCGCTTTCGTGGCCAAAGGCATCCGGACGTTCATCCGAAACCTGGCCCTGAGCGTCTTGCCCTTTCAACACGTCCATCGAATCGCGAACCGCGCCATGCCCCATACAGGTTTCAAGCATTTTCGGATGTCGGTTTTATCGCCACTTACACGTAGGAAAAATCTGTAGGCAGCGACGATTTGTCGCAGATCTTATTCTTTGTTGATTGAACGTTCAATCAAAACAAAATAGACTGGCCCTCAATCCGATAGGCGTAATCAGCCGCTCGGAAGGCCTAAGGAGATGTGCAAGATGCCCAAGGTCGGTATGCAACCCATCCGCCGCCAACAACTGATCGAAGCCACGTTGCAAGCGGTCGATCAGGTCGGAATGGGGGACGCCAGCATTGCGCTGATCGCCCGTTTGGCCGGTGTCTCGAATGGCATCATCAGTCATTACTTTCAGGACAAGAACGGCCTGATTGCCGCCACGATGCGGTATCTGATGAACGTCCTCAG
>NZ_JBIUVJ010000134.1:0-4311 GCF_044742875.1 Pseudomonas sp. NPDC087817 | reverse complement strand
GCTCGCGTGCACCGGATGCGAGGTCCAGGGCGTAGACGCGTGGGCCATCTACCACTGCAACACGCACCTCTTCGGGTTGAGTTGCGTTAATCAGCATTCTTTTCATGTAGTACCGTCGGTTTCCGGGCTGCCGGAAACGGCGTTCGGCACACACGACTTCTCACGGTCGGTGTCAGGAGCGTCGGGAGTGGTTGGCCATTCCCGTGTCCAGCGATGTACGACCAATTGGGCCGATACCGCGACGTACGCGTCCTGCTTGCTGTGGCTACTTAAGCACTCAGTCAGGAGGAGGAATCAACCGTGGCTGTGGACGAGATGAAGCGTCTTGATAAAGCCTATTGCTACACAGTCCAGCGGTTGTGCATCTCCACCCTACACGTATCCCTGATAATTCGGGTGCTGCCGCGCGCAGAATCCGCAGCGGGTTGGCATTTACCGTGAGCTCCGAAAGGGGAGGTCACGCATCATGGCTAATTCAGGCGGTGTTTCCGAAGCGTTCGCTCGGGGTCATCTGCAGCTGACTGCACTTTGTGAACTGGCCTCGAATATTTGCCTGCCGGGCGAGTAGAAACTCTGCTCGGCGGTGTGATTCAGGCCTCATGTCACCTGCGCTTGTTACAACCGCAAACTCCACCGTTACGTAGCGAAAGCCCCGTAGGACGGCCTCGCGTCCTGGTGAATTGCGTTGGTCAGGGCCGGTTTTTGACCGTGGTGCCGCTGTCCAGGCCGCTTTTGGCGGCGTTCGCGACTATAGCAGCAATGATTAAGTGCTTCAATTCCATAAAAATTGTTATCATCCGCGGCATGACAACTACTGCCCCTTCGACTCCAGGCGTTCAATTGCTTGAAGTCTCGCCGGAGTATGCCGGCCAACGAATCGACAATTTCCTCCTCGCCCGGCTCAAAGGCGTGCCCAAGACCTTGATTTACCGCATTTTGCGTAAAGGCGAAGTGCGTGTGAACAAAGGTCGGATCAAGCCCGAATACAAGCTGCAGGCCGGCGATATCGTGCGCGTGCCGCCGGTCCGCGTGCCTGAACGTGACGAGCCGGTGCCTTTGGCGCAAGGTCTGTTGCAGCGCCTGGAAGCCTCGATTGTCTACGAAGACAAAGCCCTGATCGTGATCAACAAGCCCGCCGGCATTGCTGTTCACGGTGGCAGTGGCCTGAATTTCGGTGTGATCGAAGCCTTTCGTCAGTTGCGTCCCGATGCCAAGGAGCTGGAACTCGTTCATCGCCTCGACCGCGACACCTCCGGCCTGCTGATGATCGCCAAGAAGCGCAGCATGCTGCGTCACTTGCACGAAAAGCTGCGTGGCGACGGCGTCGACAAGCGCTACATGGCGCTGGTTCGCGGTAACTGGGCGACCTCGATCAAGCAGGTCAGTGCGCCGTTGCTCAAGAGCAATCTGCGTTCAGGCGAACGCATGGTCGAAGTCAACGACGAAGGCAAAGAAGCCCTGACCGTGTTCAAGGTGCTGCGCCGCTTCGGCGACTTCGCGACTATGGTCGAGGCCAAGCCTGTCACCGGCCGGACCCACCAGATCCGTGTGCACACCTTGCACGCCGGACATTGCATCGCCGGTGACAGCAAGTACGGCGACGACGATTTCACCAAGGAAATCCGTGATCTGGGTGGCAAGCGCCTGTTCCTGCATGCCTACATGCTGACCGTGCCGCTGCCCGATGGCGGCAAGCTGACCTTGCAGGCGCCGGTCGATGAAATGTGGGCCAAGACAGTGGAGCGATTGAGTGCGCCCATCTGATTGCAAACTGCTGATTTTCGATTGGGACGGCACGCTGGCCGACTCCATTCATCGGATTGTCGAGGCGATGCACTCGGCGTCCGCGCGCTCCGGTTTCGAGTTGCGCGATGACTTTGCCGTCAAAGGCATTATCGGTCTGGGCTTGCCCGAAGCGATTCGCACGTTGTATCCCGAGATCAGTGATGCGGAAATGATCGCGTTCCGCGAGTATTACGCCGATCACTACATCGCTGCAGAGGCTGTGCCTTCGCCGTTGTTCGAGGGTGTCGTTGAGTCGATGGCATCCTTTCGTGAGCAGGGCTATCACCTGGCCGTCGCGACCGGCAAGAATCGGCGCGGACTGGACCGGGTGCTCAAGGCCAATGGCTGGGAAGATTATTTCGATATCACCCGCGCTGCCGATGAAACTGCCAGCAAGCCACACCCTCTGATGCTGGAGCAGATCCTTGCGCATTGTGGTGTGCGTGCCGATCAGGCGCTGATGGTAGGGGATTCGTCCTTCGATCTGCTGATGGCGCGCAATGCGGGCATGGCATCTGTGGCGGTCAGTTATGGCGCGCAATCGATCGAATCGCTGCAGCAGTACGAGCCGCGCCTGTCGATCGACCGTTTTTCCGAATTGCATGCCTGGCTGGGTCAGCGGGCTTAATACGATTTTGCTGGGGTGGATGGCATGACCGATGAATGGAAGGCGCCGGCCAAGGCAGAGGCCGACGGCGGTGACGAGAAAAGCTGGAAGCTGTTGGAAAAGACCCTGCTGGCCGGCGTCCAGGAGCAGCGTCGTTCGCGGCGTTGGGGGATCTTCTTCAAGCTGCTGACGTTTGTTTATCTGTTTGTTGCGCTGATCCTGTTCACGCCGTTGATGGACATGGAAAAGAGCGCTACCCGTGGCCCGAATTACACCGCGCTGATCGACGTTACCGGCATGATCGCCGACAAAGAACCGGCCAGTGCCGACAACATCGTCGGCAGCCTGCGTGCGGCGTTCGAGGACAAGAAGGTCAAGGGTGTGATCCTGCGCATTAACAGCCCGGGTGGCAGTCCTGTGCAGTCGGGTTATGTCTACGACGAGATCAAGCGTTTGCGCGGTCTGCATCCGGATACCAAGGTCTATGCGGTGATTTCCGATCTCGGTGCGTCCGGTGCGTATTACATCGCCAGCGCGGCAGATCAGATTTACGCCGATAAGGCGAGCCTGGTCGGTTCCATCGGCGTGACAGCGGCGGGTTATGGTTTTGTCGGCACCATGGAGAAGCTGGGTGTCGAGCGCCGTACGTACACGTCGGGTGAGCACAAATCGTTCCTTGATCCGTTTCAGCCGCAAAAGCCGGAAGAAACTGCGTTCTGGCAAAGCGTGCTGGATACCACGCACAAGCAGTTCATCAATAGCGTCAAGCAGGGGCGTGGTGATCGTCTGAAAGACAAAGAGCATCCGGAGCTGTTCTCTGGGCTGGTCTGGTCTGGCGAGCAGGCGCTGCCGCTGGGCTTGATCGATGGTCTGGGTAATGCCAGTTCCGTTGCGCGTGATGTGATTGGCGAGAAAGAGCTGGTGGACTTCACTGTTCAGGAGTCGCCGTTCGATCGCTTCTCGAAGAAGCTTGGTGCAAGCGTGGCTGAGCAGTTGGCGATGTGGATGGGTTTTCACGGGCCTTCGCTGCGCTAAGAAATCGCGGCATGGAAAAACCGGCCTTGATGGCCGGTTTTTTGTGGCTCAGGGAATCTGCACGCCTTCAACCAGCAGCATGTCGATCAGGCGAATCAGCGGTAGGCCGATCAGGCTGGTGGCGTCAGGGCCTTCGGTGGATTGAAACAGGCTTACGCCGAGGCCTTCAGCTTTGAAGCTGCCAGCGCAGTCGTAAGGTTGCTCGATGCGCAGGTAGCGCTCGATGCGCGTCTCGTCGAGCTGGCGCATGTGCACGGTGAAGGGCACGCAGTCGATCTGACATTGGCCAGTCTGGCTGTTGAGCAGTGCCAGGCCGGTCAGGAAGGTCACGCTGGCACCGCTGGCGGCCAAAAGCTGTTCGCGGGCCTTCTCGAAGGTGTGCGGCTTGCCGATGATCTGCTCGCCGAGCACTGCCACCTGGTCCGAGCCGATAATCAGATGAGCGGGGTGGCTGTCAGCCAGCGCCCGGGCTTTCTGTTCGGCGAGACGTTTGACCAGTTCGATGGCTGACTCGCCCGGGCGGTGACTTTCATCGATATCCGGCGAACTGCAGACGAACGGCAGGTGCAGACGGGCGAGCAGTTCCCGGCGATAAGTCGAGCTTGAAGCAAGTAATAAAGGCAGCATTCGCGTCTCCTGAGGCAGGTGCGAATTCTAACGGAGGCACGCAAGTGACGGACAGGGCACAATTTCCTTTGACATGGGTGGGTGCATCCCTATAATGCTGCGCCTATGTTGAATGACCCGATTCCACCTCACGTTGACCCGCGCAAATTGGCTGACCGTGGCACCACCCTTCAATGTGAACTGCTGCTGGCCGATTTGAAGAGACTCTGCGACCCGCTTTACGACGATGTCGGTACGGTGCAGGCGAAATTCGTTTT
>NZ_JBIUVJ010000133.1:1289-4379 GCF_044742875.1 Pseudomonas sp. NPDC087817 | reverse complement strand
ACCGTCCGTGACTGGGACGGTGAGGACTTCGCCGATCAATACGCGCTTACCTTGCAGATCGAGGTCGCACATCTTCAACACGGTCATGGGTCGCACTTCCTACGGTTTTTTTGAAGTTGCTGTTTGCAGATAGTGTTCTGCAACATCCAGCATTCGGTTGGCAAAACCCCATTCGTTGTCGAACCAGGCCAGGATGTTTACCAGTTTGGGGCCGGAAACACGGGTCTGACTGGCATCGACGATGGCCGAATGTGGGTCATGGTTGAAATCACAGCTTGCGTGGGGAAGCTCGGTGTAAGCCAACAGGCCTTTGAGCGGGCCGCTGGTGGCAGCCTCGCGCAGAATCCGGTTGACCTCATTGGCGTCGGTCGCGGTGGCGGTCTGCATCGTGATGTCGAGGCAAGACACGTTGACCGTCGGCACGCGTACGGCTTTGGCCTGAATTCGCCCGGCAAGTTCCGGCAGCAGGCGCTCGATACCGCGCGCCAGACCAGTGGACACCGGGATCACCGACTGGAACGCCGAACGCGTGCGGCGCAGGTCTTCGTGGTGATAGGCGTCGATCACCGGCTGATCGTTCATCGCCGAGTGAATCGTGGTGATCGACACGTAATCGAGGCCAATCGCCTTGTCGAGTAAACGCAACAGCGGCACGCCGCAGTTGGTCGTGCAGGAGGCGTTGGACACCAGCAACTCATCACCAGTCAGGCAATCCTGATTGACGCCGTAAACGATGGTGGCGTCGACATCCGCCTCGCTGGCCATCGGCTGCGAGAACAACACGCGTGGCGCGCCAGCGTTGAGAAAGCGCTGGCCATCTTCACGGGTGTTGTAGGCACCGGAACACTCAAGCACCAGATCGACGCCAAGGGACGCCCAATCGATGCCTTCGGGGGTAGCACTGCGCAGGACCTTCACGCAGTCGCCATTAATATGCAGACAATCGCCTTCTACTCGCACTTCGCCGGGAAAGCGGCCGTGAGTGGAGTCGAAGCGTGTCAGGTATTCGATGCTGGCCATGTCGGCCAGATCGTTGATTGCGACAATTTCAAACCCGGCTTTCTCGCCTCGCTCAAACAACGCACGCAAGACGCAACGACCAATCCGGCCGTAGCCGTTGAGTGCAACTTTGTAAGGACGCGGTTGAGGCATGGGGTTCTCGATTACCGTGGTGAATCAGAAAGCTCTTTATTGTCTGAAGCGACGCTATCGCGAGCAGGCTCACTCCTACATGGGCAACGTAAAACCCTGTAGGAGTGAGCCTGCTCGCGATGGCGTCAGCCCGGACAACACAACTGTCGGACTTAGTCTTCCAGCAGCTCTTCAGCCTGACCCAGGATGTTTTCCAGGGTGAAGCCGAACTCTTCGAACAGTGCCGAAGCCGGAGCCGATTCGCCGTAAGTGGTCATGCCGATCACGCGACCTTCCAGACCCACGTACTTGAACCAGAAGTCGGCGTGAGCCGCTTCGATCGCGATACGCGCGCTGACCTGCAACGGCAGCACGGCTTGCTTGTAGCCCGCGTCCTGAGCATCGAACACGCTGGTGCAAGGCATGGAAACCACGCGCACCTTACGGCCCTGCTCGGTCAGTTTGTCGTACGCCTGAACAGCCAGGCCCACTTCAGAACCGGTCGAGATCAGGATCAGCTCAGGCTCGCCTGCGCAGTCCTTCAGCACGTAGCCACCGCGGCTGATGTCGGCGATCTGACGGGCATCGCGCTCTTGGTGCTGCAGGTTCTGACGCGAGAAGATCAGCGCCGATGGGCCGTCCTTGCGCTCCAGAGCGTTTTTCCAGGCCACGGCCGATTCAACGGCATCGGCTGGACGCCAGGTGTCGAGGTTCGGTGTGGTACGCAGGCTGGTCAGTTGCTCGATCGGCTGGTGCGTCGGGCCGTCTTCGCCCAGACCGATGGAGTCGTGGGTGTAGACGTGGATCACTTGCTTCTTCATCAGCGCGGACATGCGCACGGCGTTGCGGGCGTATTCCATGAACATCAGGAAGGTCGCGCCGTAAGGCACCAGGCCGCCGTGCAGAGTGACGCCGTTCATGATCGCGGTCATGCCGAATTCGCGCACGCCGTAGTACATGTAGTTGCCGCTGGCATCTTCAGCGCTGACGCCTTTGCAACCTTTCCACAGGGTCAGGTTGGAACCGGCCAGGTCAGCCGAACCGCCGAGCAGTTCCGGCAGCAGCGGGCCGAACGCGTTCAGGGTGTTCTGGCTGGCTTTACGGCTGGCGATGGTTTCGCCTTTGGCAGCCACTTCAGCGATGTAGGCCGAGGCTTTTTCGGAGAAGTCGGCCGGCAGCTCGCCGCTCAGACGACGCACCAGTTCGTTGGCTTCGGTCGGGAACGCGGCGGAGTAAGCAGCGAAACGCTGATCCCACTCGGCTTCAACAGCACGGCCAGCTTCTTTGGCATCCCATTCGGCATAGATGTCGGCCGGGATTTCGAACGGGCCGTAGTTCCAGTTCAACGCTTTGCGAGTCAGAGCGATTTCCGCGTCGCCCAGCGGGGCGCCGTGGCAATCTTCTTTGCCCTGCTTGTTCGGCGAACCGAAACCGATGGTGGTCTTGCAGCAGATCAGGGTCGGCAGCGGGCTCTTGCGCGCGGTCTCGATGGCGGTCTTGATCTCTTCCGGATCGTGACCGTCGACGTTGCGGATGACCTGCCAGTTGTAGGACTCGAAACGCTTCGGCGTGTCATCGGTGAACCAGCCTTCGACTTCGCCGTCGATGGAGATGCCGTTGTCATCGTAGAAAGCAATCAGCTTGCCCAGGCCCAGAGTACCGGCCAAGGACGCGACTTCGTGGGAAATGCCTTCCATCATGCAGCCATCACCCAGGAACACGTAGGTGTGGTGGTCAACGATATTGTGGCCAGGACGGTTGAACTGCGCGCCCAGCACTTTTTCAGCCAGAGCGAAGCCCACGGCGTTGGCCAGACCCTGACCCAGAGGGCCAGTGGTGGTCTCGACGCCCGGGGTGTAACCGAATTCCGGGTGACCCGGGGTACGGCTGTGCAGTTGACGGAATTGTTTGAGGTCGTCGATCGACAGGTCGTAACCGGTCAGGTGCAGCAGCGAGTAG
>NZ_JBIUVJ010000133.1:0-1279 GCF_044742875.1 Pseudomonas sp. NPDC087817 | reverse complement strand
CGCTTGGGGTTTTGTTTTTCTACCCCGTTTGGTTTTGGCCTTTTCCGACAACCCTATTGGGGCCGGGGGATGGCCGCTGTTGGCTTTTTGCACGGCATCCATGCTGAGGGCACGAATGGCGTTGGCACGCTCACGACGGCTAGGCATCGCTGATCTCCTGGGTGTGAATAGATTGAAACGGAAAAAAGGAGGGCATTTTCCCTCACCGGAGCGCCTCGGGGCAATGACAGATAGTCATCCGAGGGCGTTTTTCCCATGGTTAACGGCGGTTTCCGTTGGTGAAACCTTTCCGCTGTTCGTTTGTAGAGTTAACCGTTTCGTGAGGAGTGCCATTTATCGAGCAATATCAAAACTTTTTGATATTGGCCTTGCGGTGATTTACCCCCGTCTCTAGACTGCTGCCCCATGAACTTACGCGTGCCTTCCATTCGCCATGACGATTGCGACGAGCTGGCGGCCCTGTGCAAGGCCGGCGGTGATCCGCTGCGGCTGAATGTACTGCGCGCGCTGGCCAACGATTCGTTTGGTGTATTGGAACTGGCGCAGATTTTCGGCATTGGCCAGTCCGGCATGAGTCATCACCTTAAAGTCCTGGCGCAAGCCGATCTGGTGGCGACCCGCCGCGAAGGCAACGCGATTTTCTATCGCCGCGCCCTGCCCCACACCGAACTGCTGGGTGGCAAGCTGCACGCTGCACTGTTAGAAGAAGTCGACAATCTGGCGCTCCCGGACGACGTCCAGGCGCGAATCGCTCAGGTTCACGCCCAGCGAGCCGCCGCCAGCCAAGACTTTTTCGCCCGAGTCGCGGAGAAATTTCGCGCCCAGCAAGACCTGATTGCCGGCCTGCCGCAGTATCGTGAAAGCGTGCTGGCCCTGCTCGACAAACTGAATTTCAATGGCGCTGCCACGGCCATTGAAGTCGGCCCCGGCGATGGTGCTTTTCTGCCGGAACTGGCACGCCGCTTCGGCACCGTAACCGCGCTGGACAACAGCCCGGCGATGCTCGAACTGGCACGTCAGGTATGTGAACGCGAACAACTGGCTAACGTCAGCCTGCAATTGGCCGATGCATTGAACGGCACCAGCCTTCAAGCCGATTGCGTTGTACTGAATATGGTGCTGCACCATTTCGCCGCACCGGCCGAAGCGCTCAAGCACATGGCCGGCCTGCTGCAACCGGGCGGTAGTCTGCTCGTGACAGAGTTATGTAGCCACAACCAGAGTTGGGCCAGTGTTGTGTTCTGTTTTCTCTGTTTGGGTTTTGTTATGGAGGATCTTT
>NZ_JBIUVJ010000132.1:0-4440 GCF_044742875.1 Pseudomonas sp. NPDC087817 | reverse complement strand
AATAATAAGACGACATACAAGATATACATCAGATACATGAATACAAACATCAGATCAAACGATCTTATTTATACTCGCAGCGCGATATTCAGCATGGGCTGCATGGATGTGTCACCTAAGGTTGTTAAAGAAAGCCGCGCATTCTAGCAGAACTTTTCTTCAGGTGAAGGACGCTGTTCGCTTTCATAGCTTAACGGTAGGCTGTTCTGTAAGATTTGCACCCCTTTCCTGTGTCCGAGAGCGCCTCCCTTGCTGCAGAACATTCGTGTCGTCCTGGTCAATACCAGCCACCCCGGCAACATCGGCGGGGCCGCGCGCGCCATGAAAAACATGGGTCTGTCGCGGCTGGTGCTGGTCGAACCGCGGTTGTTTCCGCATCACGAAGCCGATGCTCGCGCTTCCGGTGCCGGTGACATCCTTGAAAACGCGCAAGTCGTCGCCACCCTGGAAGATGCCTTGGTCGGCTGCAATCTGGTGCTCGGCACCAGCGCCCGCGACCGCCGCATTCCGTGGCCGCTGCTGGATCCGCGTGAATGCGGCAGCAAAGTGGTCGAGGAAGCCGGGCAGGGCGCGGAAATCGCTTTGGTGTTCGGTCGTGAAGATTCCGGCCTGACCAATGACGAGCTGCAGCGATGTCACTTTCACGTGCACATCCCCTCTGATCCTGGGTTCAGTTCACTGAATCTTGGGGCAGCGGTGCAGGTGTTGAGCTATGAAGTGCGCATGGCCTGGCTGGCCGCACAAGGTCAGCCGACCAAGATCGAGAAAGAAGAAGTGGCCTCGGTGAAAAGTGCCGAGCTGGCGACCATGGATGAGCTGGAGCGTTTCTATGAGCATCTGGAGCAGACGCTGGTTGCCATCGAATTCCTCGATCCGGAAAAGCCGCGGCACTTGATGGCGCGCCTGCGCCGGTTATACGGACGCAGCTCGGTCAGCCGGGCGGAAATGAACATTTTGCGTGGCATCCTCACGGAAACCCAAAAAGCGGCCCGTGGCGAGCTTCTGAAGCGGAAGGACTAAATGATGTTTGAGCGTTTGCGTGAAGATATCCAAAGCGTATTCCATCGAGACCCGGCGGCGCGTAACGCTTTTGAAGTCCTGACCTGCTATCCCGGCATGCATGCGATCTGGATTCATCGACTCGCGGGAATGCTGTGGCGCAACGAGCTGAAATGGCTGGCGCGGCTGGTGTCGAATTTCGGTCGCTGGTTGACCGGGATCGAGATTCATCCGGGGGCGAAAGTCGGTCGACGCTTCTTTATTGACCACGGCATGGGCATTGTCATTGGCGAAACCGCCGAAATTGGCGATGACGTGACTATTTATCAAGGTGTGACCCTTGGGGGTACCAGCTGGAATAAAGGCAAGCGCCATCCGACGCTGGGTGATGGCGTTGTCGTCGGTGCTGGCGCCAAGGTGCTGGGGCCATTCACTGTCGGTGCTGGTGCCAAGGTCGGTTCCAATGCGGTGGTGACCAAGGAAGTGCCGCCGGGCGCCACGGTCGTGGGGATTCCCGGTCGAATCATCGTCAAATCCGATGAAGAGCAGGATGCCAAGCGCAAGGCCATGGCAGAGAAAATCGGTTTTGATGCCTACGGTGTCAGCGAGGACATGCCTGACCCGGTAGCGCGCGCGATCGGCCAGTTGCTCGATCACCTGCAAGCGGTCGACGGGCGTCTGGAGGGGATGTGCGGTGCGCTGAAGGATCTGGGCAGCAATTACTGTGCGAAAGATCTCCCTGAGCTGCGAGAAGAAGACTTCGCCTGCGTCAAAGGCAAGGATCAAAGCCAGGCCAGTTAAACCGCGCCGATTTCTTCGCGGGCAGGCTCCCTCTCACATTGGAATGAGTTCTCCTGTGGGAGCGAGCCTGCTCGCGTAGAGCGATAACTCGCAATCACTGGCTGTACGCCGCCAGCCTTTGCTATGATGCGCGCGCTCTTTTGCGGGTAAACCCGACTAAAGCACTAGGTCTTATAGTTGACTTAAATGCTCGGGAATTGCATACTCCCGCCCATTCCGAACTCCGTGGTAACTGTCCATGCGACTGACTACAAAAGGCCGATACGCCGTGACCGCCATGCTTGACCTGGCGTTGCACGCGCAGCACGGGCCCGTGTCCCTGGCCGATATCTCCGAGCGCCAAGGCATCTCCCTGTCCTATCTCGAACAGCTTTTCGCCAAGCTGCGCCGCAGTAACCTGGTTTCCAGTGTTCGCGGCCCCGGTGGTGGTTACCAGCTGTCTCGCGACATGCAGGGCATCCAGGTGGCGCAAGTGATCGATGCGGTCAACGAATCGGTCGATGCGACCAAGTGCCAGGGCCAGGGCGATTGCCATTCCGGCGACACCTGCCTGACCCATCATCTGTGGTGCGACTTGAGCCTGCAGATTCACGAATTTCTAAGTGGTATCAGCTTGGCTGATCTTGTGACTCGCCGTGAGGTGCAAGAAGTAGCCCAGCGTCAGGACCAGCGCCGTTGCAACAGCAAGGCGCCACGCCTGGACAAGATTGAAGCGTCCGCCGTCGAATGACAGCCAAAGAGCTAGCGGCACGCCAGCCCTGATTTAGGAGATAGTCCATGAAATTGCCGATTTACCTTGATTACTCTGCGACCACCCCGGTCGATCCGCGCGTTGCGCAAAAAATGAGCGAATGCCTGCTGGTCGACGGAAACTTCGGTAACCCGGCGTCCCGTTCCCACGTGTTCGGCTGGAAAGCTGAAGAGTCCGTCGAAAACGCCCGTCGTCAGGTGGCCGATCTGGTCAATGCCGATCCGCGCGAAATCGTCTGGACTTCCGGTGCCACCGAGTCCGACAACCTGGCAATCAAGGGTGCGGCACATTTCTACGCCTCCAAGGGCAAACACCTGATCACCACCAAGATTGAGCACAAGGCTGTCCTCGACACCATGCGCCAACTGGAGCGTGAAGGTTTCGAAGTGACCTACCTCGAGCCTCAGACTGATGGTCTGATCACCCCGGCAATGATCGAAGCTGCACTGCGCGAAGACACCATCCTGGTGTCGGTCATGCATGTGAACAACGAAATCGGCACCGTCAACGACATCGCCGCCATCGGCGAACTGCTGCGTTCGAAAGGCATCCTGTTCCACGTCGACGCCGCTCAGTCCACTGGCAAGGTCGAGATCGACCTGCAGAAGCTGAAAGTCGACATGATGTCCTTCTCTGCTCACAAAACCTACGGCCCTAAAGGCATCGGCGCGCTGTACGTCAGCCGCAAGCCGCGTGTGCGCATCGAAGCGACCATGCACGGCGGCGGTCACGAGCGTGGCATGCGTTCCGGCACCCTGGCGACTCACCAGATCGTCGGCATGGGTGAAGCATTCCGTGTAGCCAAGGAAGACATGGCTGCCGAAAACGTCCGCATCAAAGCCTTGAGCGACCGTTTCTACAAGCAGGTCGAGCATCTGGAAGAGCTGTACGTCAACGGCAGCCTGACCGCCCGCGTTCCGCACAACCTGAACCTGAGCTTCAACTACGTTGAAGGCGAGTCGCTGATCATGGCACTCAAGGATCTGGCGGTATCGTCCGGTTCGGCGTGCACCTCGGCATCGTTGGAGCCTTCGTACGTATTGCGTGCCCTGGGCCGCAACGACGAACTGGCACACAGCTCGATCCGCTTCACCTTCGGCCGCTTCACCACCGAAGAAGAAATCGATTACGCCGCGCAGAAAGTTTGCGAGGCCGTTACCAAGCTGCGCGCTCTGTCGCCGCTGTGGGACATGTACAAAGACGGCGTCGATATCTCGAAGATCGAGTGGGCGGCACACTCACTATCGAAGCCGCCAGGTACAGATCCTGTAGCGACGCGGCGACTGACGCAGCGCAGTTGCAGGGTCTCAAGAGCGGCCCTGATGAGTGAGGATTGAGAATCATGGCGTACCGCGACCCGGTCATCGACCACTACGAAAACCCGCGCAACGTCGGCAAGATGAACGCGGAAGATCCTGATGTCGGCACCGGCATGGTTGGCGCACCAGCGTGCGGCGACGTGATGCGTCTGCAGATCAAGGTCAACGATCAGGGCGTTATCGAAGACGCCAAGTTCAAGACCTACGGCTGCGGTTCCGCCATCGCCTCCAGCTCCCTCGCCACCGAGTGGATGAAGGGCAAGACTCTGGATGAAGCGGAAACCATCAAGAACACTCAGCTGGCCGAAGAACTGGCCTTGCCGCCAGTGAAAATTCACTGCTCGGTACTCGCTGAAGACGCTATCAAGGCGGCTGTTCGCGATTACAAGCAGAAGAAAGGCTTGATCTAAGCATTGGGCGACGAGTAAGGAGTCAACGATGGCTATCAGCATGACAGAAGCGGCTGCTCGACACGTGCGGCGCTCCCTCGACGGGCGCGGCAAAGGTGAAGGGATTCGTCTGGGTGTTCGCACCACAGGCTGTTCCGGCCTTGCCTACGTGCTGGAGTTT
>NZ_JBIUVJ010000131.1:0-4472 GCF_044742875.1 Pseudomonas sp. NPDC087817 | reverse complement strand
TCGACTTGCTGGTGCGCCAGCAGAAAGCCGTGCTGATCGACCCTGTCGAACGCCAGACCGAAATGCAGGACTGAGGATAATTTTATGCACCCACACTTGATCAAATTACTCAGCCTGTCGGCCCTGACCGTGGGCATTCTCGCGGCCAGCAATGCGGCGCGTGCAGACGACACGCAAGCGCCGAAATTCACTGCCGAGCCGTGCTGCAACCTGTGCCCGGAAGCCCATGATGCGAAGAACTACACCACGCGTTATCAGCAGAACTTCACTACGTTGGTGCAGGCGCAGGGCGACTGGTTGTTCCGGACTCAGGAAGATTTGCGCACCGAGTTCAACACCACTCCGGCCGGCTACAAACGCCTGCAACAACTGCACGATGCGTTCAAGGCCAAGGGCGTTGAGCTGGTGATCGTTTACCAGCCGACCCGTGGCCTGGTGAACCGCAACAAGCTCAACCCGCAGGAAAAAGCCGCGTTCGATTACGAGAAAGCGCTGGGCAACTACAAGACCATGCTCGGCCGTTTCGCCAAGATGGGCTACGTGGTGCCAGACCTGTCGCCGCTGACCAACGAATCGCTGCCGGACACCCTGCCCGCCCACGACTTCTACTTCCGCGGTGACCAGCACTGGACACCATACGGCGCTCAGCGCACGGCAAAAATCGTCGCCGAGAAGGTCAAGCAGATCCCGGCCTTCGCCGACATTCCCAAGCGTGAGTTCGAGACCAAGCGCTCCGGGCGCATGGGCAAGACCGGCACTCTGCACAACATGGCCGGACAACTGTGCGGCACCAGTTACGCGATCCAGTACATGGACCAGTTCACCACCGAGCCTAAGGGCGAGGCCGGTGACGGCGATCTGTTCGGTGATTCCGGCAACCCGCAAATCACCCTGGTCGGGACCTCGCACAGCGGCAAGAACTACAACTTCGCCGGCTTCCTCGAAGAGGCCATCGGCGCCGATATTCTCAACGTCGCGTTCCCCGGCGGTGGTCTGGAAGGTTCGATGTTGCAGTATCTGGGCAGCGACGAATTCCAGAAGACCCCACCGAAAATTCTCATCTGGGAATTCTCGCCGCTGTACCGCCTCGACCAGGAAACCATCTATCGCCAGATGATGGCGCTGCTGGATAACGGCTGCGAAGGCAAAGACGCGCAGATGTCTGCCAGCACCACGCTGAAGGCAGGCACCAAGCAAGAACTGCTGGTCAACAGCAAGAACCTGAACCTGCAGAACAGCAGCCATCAGGTCGACATCCGCTTCGCCGACACCTCGGTGAAAACCCTGCAAGCCACCCTCTGGTACATGAACGGTCGCCACGAGGACATCAAGATCGAGAAACCGGAAACCTCCGACACCGACGGTCGTTTCGCCTTTGAGCTGCGCACGGACGAAGACTGGGCCTCGCAAAATCTGCTGGCGGTCGAAGTCCAGGGCCCTGAAGCCGGCGCCGCGCCACAGAAAGTCGAAGCGAAAATCTGCAAACGCAACGTATTCCCGGGCGCTGGGCCACAAACCGCTCAGGTCGGGCAATGAGGTCTGCTATGCGAAATCCGAAATTGAAATCTTTATTGGCACCGACGCTGTTGAGCCTGGCGATGTTCGCCGGGGCCACTCAGGCCGCCGCGCCTTTGCGGCCACCTCAGGGCTACTTTGCGCCTGTGGATAAATTCAAGACTGGCGACAAAAGCGAAGGCTGCGATGCGATGCCGGCGCCGTACACCGGTCCGCTGCAATTTCGCAGCAAGTACGAAGGTTCCGACAAGGCCCGTTCGACGCTGAACGTGCAGTCGGAAAAAGCCTTCCGCGACACCACCAAAGACATCACCACGCTGGAACGCGGCACCGCCAAACGGGTGATGCAGTTCATGCGCGACGGTCGCCCGGAGCAGCTCGACTGCACGCTGAACTGGCTGACCGCGTGGGCCAAGGCCGATGCGTTGATGTCGAAGGACTTCAACCACACCGGCAAGTCGATGCGCAAATGGGCGTTGGGCAGCATGGCCTCTTCGTACATTCGCCTGAAATTCTCCGACTCGCATCCGCTGGCACAGCATCAGCAGCAAGCGCAGGAGATCGAAGCGTGGTTCAGCAAGATGGCCGATCAGGTGGTCAGCGACTGGGACAACCTGCCGCTGGAAAAAACCAACAACCACTCGTACTGGGCGGCATGGTCGGTGATGGCGACTTCGGTCGCAACCAACCGCCGTGACCTGTTCGATTGGGCGGTCAAGGAATACAAGGTCGGCGCCAATCAAGTCGATGCCGACGGTTACCTGCCGAACGAACTCAAGCGCCAGCAACGCGCCCTCGCCTATCACAACTACGCCTTGCCGCCGCTGGCGATGATCGCCAGTTTTGCCCAGGTCAACGGTGTGGATCTGCGTCAGGAGAACAACGGTGCGCTGAAGCGTCTGGGTGATCGAGTGCTGTCGGGTGTGAAAGACCCGGAACAATTCGAGAAGAAGAACGGCAAAGAGCAGGACATGACCGATCTGAAAGAGGACATGAAATTCGCCTGGCTTGAACCGTTCTGCACGCTCTACACCTGCCCGGCCGATGTCATCGAGAAGAAGCGTGGCATGCAGCCGTTCAAGACCTTCCGCCTCGGCGGGGATCTGACCAAGGTCTATGACCCGGCGCATGAAAAGGGCAACAAAGGTTCGTAAGGCAGGACACAAAACCCTGTGGGAGCTGGCTTGCCAGCGATTGCATTCCGACATTCAACACTGATGTCGACTGACCCGACGCTATCGCTGGCAAGCCAGCTCCCACAAGGGTTGTGGTGAATCTGGATGCAATACATCCCCCGGTTTTTTTGGGGGGGTTTGGGGGGGCTTTGGCCCTTGACTGTTGGTTCAAACATGGAGAGATCGGGATGGTATTTTCATCCAACGTGTTCCTGTTTCTGTTCTTGCCGATCTTTCTCGGCTTGTACTACTTGAGCGGGCAACGCTATCGCAATTTGCTGCTGCTGATCGCCAGCTACGTGTTCTACGCCTGGTGGCGAGTGGACTTCCTCGCGCTATTCGCCGCCGTCACGCTGTGGAACTACTGGATCGGCCTCAAAGTCGGTGCCGCCGGCGTGCGTACCAAACCGGCGCAGCGCTGGCTGCTGCTCGGTGTGGCGGTGGACCTGTGCATCCTCGGCTACTTCAAGTACGCCAACTTCGGCGTCGACAGCATCAACGCGATGATGACGTCGGTCGGTCTTGAGCCGTTCATCCTCACCCATGTGCTGCTGCCGATCGGGATCTCGTTCTACATTTTCGAATCGATCAGCTACATCATCGATGTGTATCGCGGCGACACCCCGGCTACCCGCAACCTGATCGACTTTGCCGCGTTCGTGGCAATCTTCCCGCACCTGATTGCCGGCCCGGTTCTGCGTTTCCGCGACCTCGCCGACCAGTTCAACAACCGCACGCACACCCTCGACAAGTTCTCCGAGGGCTGCACGCGGTTCATGCAGGGTTTCATCAAGAAGGTCTTCATCGCCGACACCCTCGCGGTGGTCGCCGACCATTGCTTCGCCCTGCAAAACCCGACCACCGGCGATGCCTGGCTCGGCGCGCTGGCCTACACCGCGCAGCTGTATTTCGACTTCTCCGGTTACAGCGACATGGCCATCGGTCTGGGCTTGATGATGGGTTTCCGCTTCATGGAAAACTTCAAACAGCCGTACATCAGCCAGTCGATCACCGAGTTCTGGCGCCGCTGGCACATCAGCCTGTCGACCTGGCTGCGCGACTATCTGTACATCACCCTCGGCGGTAACCGCAAAGGCACGCTGATGACCTATCGCAACCTGTTCCTGACCATGCTCCTCGGTGGTCTGTGGCACGGCGCGAACATCACTTACATCGTTTGGGGCGCCTGGCACGGCATGTGGCTGGCAATTGAAAAAGCGCTGGGCCTGAACACCTCGCCGCGCAGCCTTAACCCGATCCGCTGGGCGCTGACCTTCCTCCTCGTGGTCATGGGCTGGGTGATCTTCCGCGCCGAGAACCTGCACGTTGCCGGGCGCATGTACGGCGCGATGTTCAGCTTCGGCGACTGGTCGCTGTCGGAACTCAATCAGGCCAGTCTCACCGGTCTGCAAGTGGCGACTCTGGTGGTGGCGTACGTGACGCTGGCGTTCTTCGGTCTGCGTGATCTGTACACCAACCAGCCGCCGGCCAAGACCAAACCTGAAGTCAACGTCGAGGCCAACGGCCCTGCGACGGCGACCCCGGGGATGATCAAAGCCGCTCCTGGCGAAAATCCGGCAAGCATCCACGAGCCAGGCTACACCGTCGGCGTCGAAGCCCAGGTGCAACCGGCTTACTGGACGGCGGATTGGTCACGCTACGTGATGCGCGGCCTGATCCTGCTGCTGTTCATCGCCTCGATTCTCAAACTCTCGGCGCAAAGCTTCTCGCCGTTCCTTTACTTCCAGTTCTGAGGGATCTGACATGACCCGCACCTGACGC
>NZ_JBIUVJ010000130.1:0-4804 GCF_044742875.1 Pseudomonas sp. NPDC087817 | reverse complement strand
GCCCCCCCCCCCCCCCCCCCCCCCGCCCGCCCCGGCCCCCCCTGGGCCTGGACGATCTGGACAAACTGTTCCTGCGCGGTCGTTGATGAGCCAGCTTCCTCCAGCGATTTTCCTGATGGGCCCGACCGCTGCGGGCAAGACCGATCTGGCCATCGAGCTGACCAAGGTACTGCCGTGCGAGCTGATCAGCGTCGATTCGGCGCTGGTCTATCGCGGCATGGACATCGGCACGGCCAAGCCTTCCAAAGAGCTGCTGGCCGAATATCCGCACCGTTTGATCGATATTCTTGATCCGGCCGAGGCGTACTCGGCGGCGGATTTTCGTCGCGATGCCCTGCAAGCGATGGCCGAAATCACCGCACGCGGAAAAATTCCGCTGCTGGTGGGCGGCACGATGCTCTATTACAAGGCACTGGTCGACGGTTTGGCAGATATGCCAGCGGCTGATGCGGCCATCCGTGCGCAGATCGAAGAAGAGGCTGCACGCCTTGGCTGGCAAGCTCTGCATGATCAATTGGCGATCATCGATCCAGTGTCGGCGGCGCGGATTCACCCCAACGATCCGCAGCGCTTGAGTCGTGCGCTGGAAGTTTATCGGGTCAGCGGTCAGAGCATGACCGCGCTGCGCCAGCAACAATCTGCGCAAAGTACTGAAGCAGCCGCTTCGGGACTGCAACAATTGCCCTATACTGTCGCGAACTTGGCCATTGCCCCGGCAAATCGCCAGGTATTGCACGAGCGCATTAAACAAAGATTCACAAATATGTTGGAACAGGGGTTCATCGACGAGGTCGTAGCCCTGCGTAAAAGAAGTGACCTGCATTCGGGGTTGCCGTCTATACGTGCAGTGGGGTACCGCCAAGTCTGGGATTACCTGGATGGCAAGCTGACGTTGTCCGAAATGCAGGAGCGCGGAGTCATTGCCACGCGCCAATTGGCCAAACGCCAGTTCACCTGGCTGCGCAGCTGGGAAGATTTACACTGGCTGGACAGTCTTGATTGCGACAATCTGCCACGCGCCTTGAAATACCTTGGGACCATCTCCATATTGAGCTGAGTCCTTGCAATTGCCGTCTATCCTTGGGGGTGTGACGGCCAAAGCCATCTGAATTACCTATTTTTTATTATTGAATCCTTAAAGGAGTGCGGCACATGTCAAAAGGGCATTCGCTACAAGACCCTTACTTGAATACTTTACGTAAAGAGAAAGTTGGGGTTTCCATCTACCTGGTCAACGGTATCAAGCTGCAAGGTACGATCGAGTCGTTCGACCAGTTCGTGATCCTGCTGAAAAACACCGTCAGCCAAATGGTTTACAAACACGCTATCTCGACAGTAGTGCCGGTTCGTCCAATTCGTCTGCCTAGCGCAACCGAAAACGAACAGGGCGACGCTGATCCAGCTCCGGGTAACGCCTGATAGGAGTCTCCTTTGTTCTTTGAGCGCCACGGTGGTGGTGAGCGAGTCATTCTCGTTCACTTGGATGGACAGGACCCTGAGGCGCGCGAAGATCCGCAGGAGTTTCAGGAATTGGCTAATTCGGCGGGCGCCGAGACCGTTGCGTTTTTTAACGTGCCGCGTCATCGGCCAACCGCCAAATTTCTGATTGGTAGCGGCAAGGTCGAGGAATTGCGCGACCTCGTACATGCCGAAGAAGCCGATCTGGTGATCTTCAATCACACCCTCACGCCCAGTCAGGAACGTAACCTCGAACGTGTATTCGAGTGTCGCGTGATCGACCGCACCGGTCTGATTCTCGATATTTTCGCCCAACGCGCGCGTACCCATGAAGGCAAGCTCCAGGTCGAACTGGCCCAGCTTGACCACATGAGCACCCGGCTGGTTCGTGGCTGGACCCACCTTGAGCGTCAGGGTGGTGGTATCGGCATGCGTGGTCCGGGTGAAACCCAGCTGGAAACCGACCGCCGTCTGCTGCGGGTTCGCCTGCGACAGATCAAGGGGCGGCTGGAAAAAGTGCGCAGTCAGCGCGAACAGTCGCGTCGCGGCCGTTCCCGTGCGGATATTCCTACTGTTTCCCTGGTGGGCTATACCAACGCCGGCAAATCCACACTCTTCAATAACGTGACGAAATCCGACGTGTACGCGGCCGACCAATTGTTCGCCACGCTGGATCCGACCCTGCGCCGTCTGGAACTGGACGACCTGGGGCCGATTGTCCTGGCCGACACGGTGGGGTTCATTCGCCACCTGCCGCACAAGCTGGTCGAGGCATTTCGGTCTACGCTCGAAGAGTCGAGCAACTCCGACCTCTTGTTGCACGTGATCGATGCGGCCGAACCGGATCGGATGTTGCAGATCGAGCAGGTGATGGTGGTGCTGGGTGAGATTGGGGCCCAGGACTTGCCGATACTTGAGGTATACAACAAACTCGATTTGCTTGAAGGCGTTGAGCCACAAATCCAGCGCGACGAAAACGGCAGGCCGCAACGGGTCTGGTTGTCGGCGCGTGATGGCAGTGGTCTGGAATTGCTTGAGCAAGCCATTGCCGAGTTGTTGGGCAGTGACCTGTTTGTCGGTACCTTACGGCTGCCTCAGCGTTTTGCGCGTCTGCGCGCACAGTTCTTCGAATTGGGCGCGGTGCAGAAAGAAGAATACGACGAAGAAGGTGTCAGCTTGCTGGCCGTTCGATTGCCGCGCTCCGAGCTCAATCGACTGGTCAGTCGTGAAGGCGTTGTGCCGACGGAGTTCATCGAACAACACACTTTGCAATAAAAGCCTGAAAAAGCGGTTGTGCCGCAACGGCAGGCATTCTGTAGCATTGGTCGGCGCGCCGTGGGTGCGTCTTTGCTGTATCAGATGGAGAGCGCTATGGCTTGGAATGAGCCGGGTGGCAACTCGAACAATCAGGATCCTTGGGGTGGCAAGCGCCGCAATAACGGCGACCGCAAGGGGCCACCGGATCTCGACGAGGCCTTCCGAAAGCTGCAGGAAAGCCTGAACGGGTTGTTCGGTGGTGGTAAGAAACGCGGTGGTGATGACGGCGGCGGTTCGGGCAGGAGTGGTGGCGGCTTCGGCGGTCTGCTCGGCATCGGCCTTGTTGTGCTGGCGGCTGTCTGGCTGTACAGCGCGGTCTACGTGGTGGACGAGCAGGAGCAAGCCGTGGTGCTGCGCTTCGGCAAGTACTACGAAACCGTCGGCCCCGGCCTGAACATCTACTTCCCGCCGATCGATAAAAAGTACATGGAAAACGTCACGCGTGAGCGTGCCTATACCAAACAGGGCCAGATGCTGACCGAAGACGAGAACATCGTCGAAGTCCCGCTGACCGTGCAGTACAAGATCAGCAACCTGCAGGACTTCGTGCTGAACGTCGATCAGCCGGAAATCAGCCTCCAGCATGCGACCGACAGCGCCCTGCGCCACGTGGTGGGTTCGACCGCCATGGATCAGGTGCTGACTGAAGGTCGTGAATTGATGGCCAGCGAAATCAAGGAGCGTCTGCAACGTTTCCTCGATACCTATCGCACCGGTATCACCGTCACCCAGGTCAACGTACAGAGCGCAGCAGCACCGCGTGAAGTGCAGGAAGCCTTCGATGACGTGATCCGCGCCCGTGAAGACGAACAGCGTTCGCGCAACCAGGCTGAAACCTATGCCAACGGCGTTGTGCCGGAAGCCCGTGGTCAGGCCCAGCGTATCCTCGAGGATGCCAATGGTTACCGCGACGAAACGGTCTCGCGTGCCAAGGGTGAGGCCGATCGCTTCACCAAGCTGGTCGCCGAGTATCGCAAGGCGCCTGAAGTCACCCGCCAGCGTCTGTACCTGGACACCATGCAGGAAGTCTTCAGCAACACCAGCAAGGTACTCGTGACCGGCAACAAGAACGGCCAGAGCAACCTGCTTTACCTGCCGTTGGACAAAATGATTCAGAACAGTTCGGGCGGCAATGCAGCGGTCACTGGTTCTGCCGCCGCCAGCAATAACACGGACGTCACGCCGCATGTCACTGACGTGCCGCAGTCGCGTACAAGGGAGACCCGCTGATGAGCAATAAATCGCTGATCGCCCTGATCGTTGGCGTTGTCGTGGTACTGGTGGGCTGGAACTGCTTCTACATCGTCGCTCAGACCGAGCGTGCGGTGCTGCTGCAATTCGGTCGTGTGGTGCAGGCGGATGTTCAGCCGGGCCTGCATGTGAAAGTGCCTTACGTTAACCAGGTGCGTAAATTCGACGCACGTCTGATGACGCTGGATGCACCGACACAGCGCTTCCTGACCCTGGAAAAGAAAGCCGTCATGGTTGATGCCTACGCCAAGTGGCGGGTGAAAGATGCCGAGCGCTTCTACACCGCAACTTCCGGCCTCAAGCAAATTGCTGACGAGCGTCTGTCCCGTCGTCTGGAATCCGGCCTGCGTGACCAGTTCGGCAAGCGCACCCTGCACGAAGTCGTGTCGGGTGAGCGTGATGCGCTGATGGCTGATATCACCGCTTCGCTGAACAAGATGGCGGAAAAAGAGCTGGGTATCGAAGTCGTCGATGTCCGGGTCAAGGCCATCGATCTGCCGAAAGAAGTAAACCGCAGCGTGTTCGAACGTATGAGCACCGAGCGTGAGCGTGAAGCTCGCGAGCACCGCGCCAAGGGTAACGAGCTGGCTGAAGGCATCCGTGCCGACGCTGATCGTCAACGCCGCGTACTGCTGGCTGAAGCCTATCGTGAGTCCGAAGAGATTCGCGGTGACGGTGATGCCCAGGCCGCTGCGATCTACTCCAAGGCCTACGGTCAGGATCAAGAGTTCTACGGTTTCTACCGTAGAACTCTTGATCCTGACCGTAGGCCTTGGAG
>NZ_JBIUVJ010000129.1:0-4851 GCF_044742875.1 Pseudomonas sp. NPDC087817 | reverse complement strand
GTCGCGGTGACGTACGTAAAGCCAAGCTGTACTACCTGCGCGACCTGTCGGGTAAAGCAGCTCGCATCAAGGAAAAACTGGCTTAAGTCCAGCTTCCGATGCAGAAAAAAGCAGCCTACGGGCTGCTTTTTTGTTGCCTGCAATTTGTCCACAGCCATTTCGTTTCAGGCCAGAACCATGACCACCCGTGACCAGGAAATCGAACGCCGTACCGAACTCTCGGTAACCCGCGTAACCAAAGCCGTCTTCCCGCCGACCACCAACCACCACAACACCCTGTTCGGCGGCACTGCGCTGGCGTGGATGGACGAAGTGTCGTTCATCACCGCCACGCGTTTTTGCCGTTTGCCGCTGGTGACGGTTTCGACTGATCGCATCGACTTCAACCACGCAATCCCGGCCGGCTCGATCGTCGAACTGGTAGGGAAAGTGATCAAGGTCGGCAACACCAGCCTCAAGGTCGAGGTGGAAGTGTTTGTGGAAAGCATGAGTTGTGATGGGCGCGAAAAGGCGATCCATGGGCAGTTCAGCTTTGTTGCCATCGATAATGACAAGCGACCGGTGCCAGTGCTCCCGGGTTTTGCGGCCTGATCTGCAACCGCGTCGCGACCATCGCTGGCAAGCCAGCTCCCACAGGTTTTGTGTCGTTCACAACTTTTATGCACGACACGGACACTGTGGGAGCGGGCTTGCCCGCGATTGGATTTAAGAGGCGCCGCGGGCCTCCGGCTGAATCAACGCCAGCAACGTCCACCCAGATCCCGGCTTCAACGTGGTCTCAGGCGTCACCACATGCACCCAACCACTGTCATCACGCATGAACAGCAGGGTCGCCCGATTGCCATGCAACGCCCGGTAATCCTCCCAGCCAAACCCGTCCGTCAATGCTGTGCTGTACAGCTCGGCGCCCTGGCCCATCTGGCTGGCCAGTTTCGCGTAGGTCAACGCCTCACTGCCCAACTGATTGCCACGATGCTCAAGGCTCGCGCGATGTTTGTCGCTGCGGCGGCTTTCATGACCGCTGGCCAAACCAAACAAACGATGATGTCCGAAGTCATGACGAAAGCGCATCGCCGCCAAGGTGTTGAGTTCGCCGGACGGTGACAACGCCAGCAAATGCCCCAACCCGACCAGATCCAGATGCGCATCGGCATGTTGCGAAGCCGGGTTGCCGAAGTAGGTCGGTAGCCCTTCCATACGCGCCGCGCGAATATTTTCCCAGCTCGAATCGGTCAGCAAAACCCGGCTGCCCAGTTGTTGCAACGACTTGCCAAGCAAGCGCGAAGGCGCATTGGCGCCGACGATCAGGAAGCCACTCGGCGCCGGTTCCGCGACTTTGAGCAGGCGTGCCAACGGGCGTGCTGTAGCGCTTTGCAGCACCACGGTGCCGATGATCACCGCAAAGGTCAGTGGCACCAGCAGCAACGCACCTTCATGGCCGGCTTCATCCAGGCGAATGGCAAAAATTGCCGACACTGCGGCCGCGACAATCCCTCGTGGTGCGATCCAGCACAAAAGTGCGCGTTCACGCCAACTCAGGCTGGAGCCCGCCGTGCTCAGCACAACGTTCAGTGGCCGGGCGATCAATTGAATCACCAGCAGCAAAATCAGCACCAGCGGACCCAGTCCAATCAAGGCGTTCAAGTCGAGGCGCGCCGCCAACAGAATGAACAGTCCGGAGATCAGCAGCACGCTTAGGTTTTCCTTGAAGTGCAGGATGTGCCGCACATCCACGCCTTTCATGTTAGCCAGCCACATGCCCATCAGCGTCACCGCCAACAATCCCGACTCATGCATGACCTCGTTGGAGGCAATGAAAATCCCCAGTACCGCCGCCAGCGAGGCGAGGTTATGCAGGTACTCCGGCAGCCACTGCCGGCGGATCACCGTCCCTAGTAACCATCCACCGACAACCCCGAACGCCGCGCCACACAGAATCACCCCGCCGAAGGTCAACAGGCTCTGCTTGAAACCATGGCCCTCAGCGCTGGCAATGATGAAGCTGTAGACCACGACGGCGAGGAGGGCGCCGATCGGGTCAATGACAATGCCTTCCCAGCGCAGAATATTGGCGATAGAGGCTTTCGGCCGCACTACCCGCAGCATCGGCACGATCACTGTCGGGCCAGTCACCAGCGTCAGGCTGCCGAAAAGGATGGCCAGCATCCAGTCAAAGCCGAGCAAATAATGGGTGGCGACCGCGATGACGATCCAGGTTGAGATAGCTCCAATCGTCACCAGTCGATGAACAACGCTGCCAATCTCTTTCCATTCCGACAGATGCAGCGTCAGGCTGCCTTCGAACAGAATCAGCGCTACCGCCAGCGACACCAGCGGCATCAGCAACGGCCCGAACATTTCCTGTGGATCGAGCCAGCCCAGTACCGGGCCGGCCAGAATGCCGGTCAGCAACAAAAACAGAATCGCCGGCAATTTCAGGCGCCAAGCCAGCCACTGACAACCCAGTGCCGCCACACCAATCCCGCCAAATGCCAATAGGATTTGCTGCTCGTTCATTGATGCTCCCTGTTCCTTGAAATAGCGGGCTATGAAAGACTAGCGCCCATTCCTACAGTTCACTCTACATTTGCGCACAGCCCTGAGGTTGTGTGTCTTGAGCGCCCATGCCTGCCATCGACCATCCCCTGATTGACCAATTCCTCGACGCCCTGTGGCTGGAAAAAGGCCTGTCCGATAACACCCGAGGCGCCTATCGCAGTGATCTGGCGCTGTTCAATGGCTGGTTGCAGGAGAAAAACCTGGAGCTGATCAATGCTGGGCGCGAATTGATCCTCGATCACTTGGCCTGGCGTCTGGAGCAGAACTACAAACCACGTTCCACCGCGAGATTTCTTTCGGGTGTGCGTGGGTTTTATCGGTATTTGTTGCGGGAAAAGCTGATCACCGTAGATCCGACGTTGCGTGTCGACATGCCGCAGCTGGGCAGGCCGCTGCCCAAATCCCTGTCGGAAGCTGATGTGGAAGCGCTGCTCAAGGCGCCGGATCTGAGCGAAGCCATCGGCCAGCGTGATCGCGCCATGCTTGAAGTGCTGTATGCCTGCGGTCTGCGCGTGACCGAGCTGGTGAGCCTGACCCTGGAGCAGGTCAACCTGCGTCAGGGCGTGCTGCGAGTGATGGGTAAGGGCAGCAAGGAGCGTCTGGTGCCGATGGGCGAAGAGGCAATTGTCTGGATCGAGCGCTATATGCGTGACGGTCGCGGCGAATTGCTCGGCGGCCGCCCCAGCGATGTGCTGTTCCCCAGTCAGCGCGGCGAGCAGATGACGCGCCAAACGTTTTGGCACCGGATCAAGCATTGGGCCAAGGTCGCCGGGATCGGCAAGTCGCTGTCGCCACATACCTTGCGCCATGCGTTTGCCACGCACCTGCTTAACCATGGCGCCGACTTGCGCGTGGTGCAGATGCTGCTGGGGCACAGTGACCTGTCGACTACCCAGATCTACACCCACGTCGCCCGCGCCCGATTGCAAGACCTGCACGCCAAACATCACCCTCGAGGCTGACATGGCCTCTGTGTTTGAAATATTTATCTGTGTTGAGGGGATTTATCCCCGATGGGCTGCGTAGCGGCCCCAAGCCCGGCTTGTTCGTTTTTTCTGATAGACCGGGGTGGACGGTTTCAGGGCTGCTTCGCAACCCATCGGGGATAAATCCCCTCGCCACAATAATGTGTGTCAGCTGCACATGTATGAGGGGGTGGCAGGTGCACATGAATCTGTGGCGACAGGCGCATTCGGCCACCGTGACCTTATGTGTTAGGCTTTGCCGGTTTGCACGATGGACGGTTATGACCCGGTGTTCCGGCACGGGCGTTCTGACCGATCCATTTGTCCGCCTTCAGGAGTTCTCATGCGTCTGACCCAGATTTTCGCCGCCGCAGCCATTGCGTTGGTCAGCACCTTTGCCGTCGCCGATGACGCGGCCGACAAAGCGATTCGTCAAAGCCTGGAAAAACTCGAACTCGAGGTTCCGGTAGAAAGCATCAATGCCAGCCCGTTGCCGGGCATGTACGAAGTCAAGCTCAAGGGCAGCCGCGTGCTGTACGCCAGCGCTGACGGTCAGTACATCGTTCAGGGTTACCTGTTCCAGCTCAAGGACGGCAAACCGGTCAACCTGACCGAGAAAGCCGAGCGCGTCGGCATCTCCAAACTGATCAACGCCATCCCGGTGGCCGAAACCGTGGTCTACCCGGCCGTGGGCGAGACCAAATCGTTCATCACCGTGTTCACCGACACCACCTGCCCGTACTGCCACAAACTGCACGCCGAAGTGCCTGAGCTGAACAAGCGCGGCATTGAAGTGCGCTATGTAGCGTTCCCGCGCCAGGGCCTCGGCTCGCCGGGTGACGAGCAGTTGCAAGCCGTGTGGTGCTCGAAAGACAAGAAAGCCGCCATGGACAAAATGGTCGATGGCAAGGAAATCAAGGCCGCCAAGTGCGATAACCCGGTTTCCAAACAGTTCGCCCTCGGTCAGTCGATCGGTGTGAACGGCACACCGGCCATCGTTTTGGCTGACGGACAAGTCATTCCGGGCTACCAGCCTGCGCCACAAGTCGCCAAACTGGCGCTGGGCGCGAAGTAATTCGCATCGTCGCGGTCAGCCGTGACGATCATGGTCCGGCAGCCACATCGCCGGGCCATTAATTGAGAGCCGCGAGCATGCGGTTGTTTTCCGGCCGACCCAGCGTCGGCCGTTTTATGGGGAGTTCACAGTGAATCCGGTCAAAGTAGGCATCTGTGGGTTAGGGACCGTCGGTGGCGGTACCTTCAACGTACTTCAGCGCAACGCCGAGGAAATTGCTGTTAGTGAGGTGCTTGTGTTATTAGTGTTAAT
>NZ_JBIUVJ010000128.1:0-5144 GCF_044742875.1 Pseudomonas sp. NPDC087817 | reverse complement strand
AGCGCGCGCCTGGAAACCATCAAGGTCGACGAACAAGACGCCAAGGATGACGTCTCCGAGGTCGATCGCGCCGCTGAACAGAAAATCATCGATGCCCTGCGCAAGGCTTACCCGAATCACTCGATCCAGGGTGAAGAAACCGGCCTGCACGCCGGCACCGGCATCGAAGGCGAAGAGTACCTGTGGATCATCGATCCGCTGGATGGCACCACCAACTTCCTGCGCGGCATTCCTCACTTCGCGGTCAGCATTGCCTGTAAATACCGTGGTCGCCTGGAGCACGCAGTGGTTCTGGACCCGGTTCGCCAGGAAGAATTCACCGCCAGCCGTGGTCGCGGCGCTCAACTGAACGGTCGTCGTCTGCGCGTCAGCGGTCGCACCAGCCTCGACGGCGCTCTGCTGGGTACTGGCTTCCCGTTCCGTGACGACCAGATGGACAACCTCGACAACTACCTGGGCATGTTCCGCGCCCTGGTTGGCCAGACTGCCGGCATCCGCCGCGCCGGTTCGGCGAGCCTGGACCTGGCCTACGTGGCTGCCGGTCGTTTCGACGCATTCTGGGAATCGGGCCTGTCCGAGTGGGACATGGCTGCAGGCGCCCTGCTGATTCAAGAAGCAGGCGGTCTGGTGAGCGACTTCACTGGCGGTCACGACTTCCTGGAAAAAGGCCACATCGTTGCCGGCAACACCAAATGCTTCAAGGCAGTCCTGACGGCGATCCAGCCGCACCTGCCGGCTTCGCTGAAGCGCTAAGCTTCCAGCGAAACAAAAAAAGCACCCTAGGGGTGCTTTTTTTATGCCTGGAATTCGATCTTCAGATCACCAAAATCTTCATGCTGGAGCGAGCCTGCTCGCTCCCACAAGAGATCCGGGTTTAGCCAGAAATTCCGGGCACAAAAAAGCACCCCGCAGGGTGCTTCTTGTTAAAACAGTCGGTCTTTACTGACCCGGCTCATTCTGCGACAAAATCAGCTTGCCTTCCTTGTCGACCGGAATCTGGTTGCCCGGATCGCGATCCATCCGCACTTTGCCTTCCTTGCCATCGAGCGAGTAACGCACGTCGTAACCGACGACCTTGTCGCTGATGTCATTGACCGTGTTGCAGCGGGTTTGCGTGGTGGTGTAGGTATCGCGGTTCTGCATGCCTTCTTGAACCTTGTTACCGGCATAGCCGCCACCGACCGCGCCAGCCACCGTGGCAATCTTCTTGCCGGTGCCGCCGCCAATCTGATTACCCAGCAAACCACCTGCCAGTGCACCGACCACCGTACCAGCGATCTGATGCTGATCTTTTACCGGTGCCTGACGAGTCACTGTCACGTCCTTGCACACTTCACGTGGAGTCTTTATCTGTGTCTTGACCGGTTCGACGGCCAACACTTGCGCATACTCAGGGCCGCTTTTAACCAGGCTGTAGGTGGCAACAGCACCCCCGGCAGTCACACCGACAGCACCCAATACCGCACCAACCAGCAACGACTTGTTCACATGAACCTCCTGACCATCACATGCGGGACGCGCCCGCGCTTCTCCCAGCCTTGGAGCATAAAAAAAGGCGCGAGTTCAACTCGCGCCTTTTTCACCTGACTGCCGGGAAAACGATGGCCGTTTATGGACGGTCGTCGACTTCCTTCTCGGTGTTGGCCGGAGGAATCAGATCCTCAGTGGTCAGGTTCAACCAGATCAGCACCACGTTGGCGATGTAGATCGACGAGTAGGTACCCGCCAGAACACCGATGAACAATGCGATCGAGAAACCGAACAGGTTGTCACCGCCGAAGAACAGCAGTGCCGCGATCGCCAGCAAGGTGGAGATCGACGTCGCCATGGTGCGCAGCAGGGTCTGGGTGGTCGAGATGTTGATGTTCTCGATCAGCGTTGCCTTGCGCAGCACACGGAAGTTCTCACGAACCCGGTCGAATACCACGATGGTATCGTTCAGCGAATAACCGATGATCGCCAACACCGCCGCCAGTACGGTCAGATCGAAAGTGATCTGGAAGTACGACAGGATACCGATGGTCACGATCACGTCGTGGATCAACGAAACAATGGCGCCGACCGCGAATTTCCACTGAAAGCGGAAAGCCAGGTAGATCAGGATACCGCCGAGCGCCAGCAGCATGCCGAGGCCGCCCTGATCGCGCAGCTCTTCACCGACCTGCGGACCGACGAACTCGACACGTTTAACGGTCGCCGGGTTGTCGCCGCCGACCTTCTGCAGCGCTTCTGCAACCTGATGGCCCAGTTGCGGGTCTTCACCCGGCATACGCACCAGCAAATCGGTGGTTGCACCGAAGTTCTGCACGATGGCTTCGTGATAACCGGAAGTGGTCAGTTGCTCGCGCACCTTGGTGACGTCAGCCGGACGCTCGTAGGTCAGCTCGATGAGCGTACCGCCGGTAAAGTCCAGACCCCAGTTCATGCCCTTGTGGAAGACGCTGAAAATAGCCAGCACCGTAAGAAACACTGTGACGCCGAACGCAAAGTTGCGAACGCCCATGAAGTTGATTGTACGTAACATGGCAGCCCCTTAAATCCACAACTTCTTGAAGTCACGTCCGCCAAAGATCAGGTTGACCATTGCGCGGGTCACCATGATGGCCGTGAACATCGAGGTAAAGATCCCGAGGGACATGGTCACTGCGAAACCTTTGACCGGGCCTGTGCCCATCGCAAAGAGAATGCCGCCGACCAACAAGGTAGTCAGGTTGGCGTCGAGAATCGCGGTGAATGCCCGGCCGAAGCCTTCGTTGATTGCACGCTGGATGGTCATGCCGGCGGCGATCTCTTCACGAATCCGCGAGAAGATCAGCACGTTGGCGTCGACCGCCATACCCATGGTCAGCACGATACCGGCGATACCCGGCAGGGTCAGCGTTGCACCCAGCAGCGACATCAAGGCCAGCAGCAGCACCATGTTCACCGCCAGTGCGACGGTGGCGATAACGCCGAAGAAGCGGTAGATGGCGATGATGAACAGCGACACGAACAGCATGCCCCACAGCGACGCATCGATACCTTTGGTGATGTTGTCAGCACCCAGGCTCGGGCCGATTGTGCGCTCTTCAGCGAAGTACATCGGCGCCGCCAGACCACCGGCACGCAGCAGCAGTGCCAGTTCGGACGATTCGCCCTGGCCGTTCAGTCCAGTGATGCGGAACTGAGCACCCAGTGGCGACTGAATGGTCGCCAGACTGATGATCTTCTTCTCTTCTTTGAACGTCTGAACAGCAACGTCTTTCTCGACGCCATCAACCACTTGCTTGGTGTAAGTGGTGATCGGACGCTGCTCGATGAAGATCACCGCCATGCTGCGACCAACGTTGGAGCGGGTTGCGCGGCTCATCAGCTCGCCACCGTGGCCATCCAGACGGATGTTCACTTCAGGCGTGCCGTGCTCGCCGAAACCGGCCTTGGCGTCGGTCACTTGGTCACCGGTGATGATCAGGCCACGCTCGATCTGCGCAGGAGGACGCTTGCCTTCACGGAACTCGAAGGTTTCGGAAGTGGCTTTCGAAGCGCCCGGCTCTGCCGCCAGACGGAACTCAAGGTTGGCCGTCTTGCCGAGAATACGCTTGGCTTCGGCAGTGTCCTGCACGCCCGGCAGCTCAACCACGATGCGGTTGGCGCCCTGACGCTGAACGATCGGTTCGGCAACACCCAGCTCGTTGACGCGGTTACGTACCGTGGTCAAGTTCTGCTTGATGGAGTATTCACGGATTTCCGCCAGCTTGGCCGGGGTCATCGCCAGACGCAGCACCGGTTGACCGTTGAGGTCGGCCGGAACAATGTCGAAATCGTTGAAGTTCTTGCGGATCAGCGCACGGGCCTGTTCGCGGGAGTCAGCATCGCTGAAGCCCAACTGAATGGCACCGCCCAGTTGCGGCAGGCTGCGATAGCGCAGCTTCTCTTTGCGCAGCAGGCTCTTGACGTCGCCTTCGTAGACTTTCAGGCGTGCATCGAGGGCTTTGTCCATGTCCACTTCGAGCAGGAAGTGCACACCACCGGACAAGTCCAGACCCAGCTTCATCGGGTGCGCGCCCAGATTGCGCAGCCATTGCGGGGTGGTTTGTGCCAGGTTCAGCGCGACGACGTAGTCATCACCCAACGCCTTGCGCACAACGTCTTTGGCCGGCAGCTGGTCTTCAGCCTTGGTCAGACGGATCAGACCGCCCTTGCCGTTGGCCGCCAGAGTGGCTGCCTTGACGTTGATCCCGGACTCCTTGAGCGCAGTGCTCACACGATCCAGATCAGCCTGATTGACTTGCAGCGCAGTGCTTGCACCGCTGACCTGAATGGCCGGGTCATCGGGGTATAGATTGGGAGCGGAATAAATCAGACCGATCGCCAGCACCGCCAGGATCAGAATGTATTTCCACAGAGGATATTTGTTCAGCATCACGCCGCCCGTTATGACGCGGGGCGCCTTGCGCGCCCCGTCGATTGAGTAGAAGTTGTTACCTTTAGATCGCTTTCAGCGTGCCTTTTGGCAGCGTGGCGGCGATGGCGCCTTTCTGGAACTTCATTTCCACGGTGTCGGAAACTTCCAGAACCACGAAGTCATCGGCCACTTTGGTGATCTTGCCGGCGATGCCGCCGGTGGTGACCACTTCGTCGCCCTTCGCAAGGCTGCTCAGCAGGTTCTTCTGCTCTTTGGCGCGCTTGGCCTGTGGACGCCAGATCATCAGGTAGAAGATGACCAGGAAGCCGACCAGGAAAATCCACTCGAAACCGCCGCCCATTGGGCCGGCAGCAGCCGGTGCAGCCGCGTCGGCCATGGCGTTAGAGATAAAAAAGCTCATTTAGCACTCCAGTTGCAAATGTTGAATCTTGGGGTCAGAAAACTCAGTCCAAAGGCGGAACGGGGAGCCCGCGTTTGGCGTAGAAGGCATCGACAAAGGCGGCCAATGTACCCTGTTGAATAGCCTCGCGCAAACCAGCCATGAGCACCTGATAATGGCGCAAGTTATGGATGGTATTGAGCATGCTTCCCAGCATTTCGCCGCACTTGTCCAGGTGATGCAGATAAGCGCGGGAGAAGTTCTGGCAGGTATAGCAATCGCAGGTCGGATCGAGCGGCGAATCATCATGGCGATGGAACGCGTTACGGATCTTCAGCACGCCGGTATCAATGACCTGAT
>NZ_JBIUVJ010000127.1:0-5182 GCF_044742875.1 Pseudomonas sp. NPDC087817 | reverse complement strand
CAGGGCTACCGCCGCCGCCAACCGATGCTGTTTCATGCTATTTCCTTGTTCATGCGCCGAAAGGGCAATCGAGTAAAGCCGCGAGCTTATCAGGCCGCCACGACCAATGGCTACCGGCATGAGAGCAGTAAACCTGCGATAAGTTCAGGGACCAAAACGCATTTGGGCAAACGGATGATGAAGCTTCTGTCATCTGATCCTGAGCGCGAGCGAATCACCCATCCTTATGACTTGGCGTAATGGCCACTTGCCGCACCGGGTCAAGCTCAGGCATAACAGCGCAACAATTCGACAAGGATGTTTATCTTGCGCCTCTTATTCCGTGTGCTGACCCTGATCGTCGTGCTGCTTGGACTCGTCCTTGCGGTGGTGTTGTATTACGTCGCCAATCCGAAATTACCCTTCTACACCCCCGTGCAACAGGTGCATTACCTGAATCAGTGGTCGCAGGCAGAACGTCAGACCTACTATTTCACGCCACAGGGCACTCAGGTCAAAGGATTGCGTTACGAGTGGTTCCAGGCGCTGGAGTTGCCCTTTTCGCAACAGCGTTTCGCCTCGCCCGAATACCTCGCACGATTTGGCTTTCTAATTGATCCACAACAGAAAGCCACGCCAAACAACCCCGGCAATCTTCCTGTCGGCTTTGCGCGGCACCAGAATCCCGGAAGCACCGAGCAATATCTGGACATAACTTGCGCCGCTTGCCATACCGGAGAATTGCGCTTTAACGGCCAGGCCGTGCGTATTGATGGCGGCTCGGCGCAACACGTATTGCCTTCCAGTGTTCCTACGCTGCGCGGCGGCAGTTTCGGACAAGCCTTGGTCGCCAGTCTGACCTCGACTTACTACAACCCATGGAAATTCGAACGCTTCGCGCGCGCGGTACTGGGCAATGACTACGACGCACGCCGCGAGCAACTGCGCAAAGACTTCAAAGGCTCGCTGAACACTTTTCTGAAAGTCGCCTGGAACGACACCCACCGTGGCCTCTACCCCACCGAAGAAGGCCCGGGACGCACCGATGCATTCGGGCGGATTGCCAACGCGACGTTCGGCGATGCCATTTCTCCCGCCAACTATCGCGTCGCCAACGCGCCGGTGGACTACCCGCAGTTGTGGGACATGTGGACGTTCGACTGGGTGCAGTGGAACGGTTCTGCGCAACAGCCGATGGCGCGCAACATCGGCGAGGCATTGGGTGTCGGCGCCACCCTGAACTTCTTCGACGCCAATGGCCAACCGCTGCAAGGTGATGAACGCTATGCCTCCAGCGTCCGTGTGCGTGATCTGCACAAAATCGAAGAAACCCTGCAACACCTGCAACCACCCGCGTGGCCGGAAGACGTGTTTGGCGCCGTCGACAAACCGCTGGCGGCCAAGGGACGTGCACTGTTTGCCGAGAACTGCGCCGGCTGCCACGTGCCGCGCAAGACTCAGGAAGGCGAACGCTGGGTGCAGCATTTGCACCTTCTGCCAGTGGACGCGATCGGCACCGATCCGAATGCTGCCAACAACATCGCCAGCCATCGTTTCGACCTCACGGCCCTGCAATGGGATCTGAAAGAGCTGGAAAAAATGGACGTGAAACTGCACCCGTCACCCGAGGAGCCGCTGGATCTGAGCCAGTTGTCCGTGGCCAAAGGCCTGGCGTACGTCACCGCATTCGTCGAAAACCGCGCTTATCGCGAAGCCAACGTCACTGCGCAAGAGAAACCGCGACTCGACGGTTTCGGCCTGCCGATCGGTGTGCGCGAAAAAGTCGCCTACAAGGCTCGCCCACTGGCCGGCGTCTGGGCCACTGCGCCGTTTCTGCACAACGGTTCGGTGCCGAGCCTTTATCAGTTGCTGTCGCCGCAGGATGAGCGCGCCACCACCTTCTATAAAGGCAGCTTCGAATACGATCCGCGGCATCTGGGCTATCGCACCGAAGCTTTTACCAATGGCTTCCTGTTCGACACGCGGATCACCGGCAACCACAACAGCGGTCATGAATTCCGTGCGGGTGAACGCGGCAATGGTGTCATCGGCCGCTGGTTGCAGCCCGAAGAACGTTGGGCGTTGCTGGAATACCTGAAAGTCCTCGGCGGTCCACTGGAGGCGCAATTGCCATGATCTCGACCTTCAAGAAAGACCTCCCGCCGCTGGCCCGGATCTGGTTGTGGCTGGGGCGCCTGCTGGGCAAAACCCTGCTGTTGTTACTCGCCATCGGCCTGCTCGGCGGGGCCGTTGCCTGGGCCTGGTTTGCCTGGCAGCACCGTGGCCCGGTTTCCGCGCTGGAGCAGATTCCGCCGGGCGAGTCGGCCATGACTCAAGAGGTGATTCAGACCGCCGTGCGCATTGTTGATCAGCACCGCGAGCCGACCCGCTATCTGCGCGACGCTCACGCCAAGGCGCATGGTTGCGTGAAGGCGCAGGTGCTGGTTCTGCCGCAACTTGCCCAGTCGTTGCAGCAGGGCGTGTTCAGCGAGCCGGGGAAAACCTGGCAAGCGCTGATTCGCCTGTCCAACGGCAACGCCTATCCGCAGTTCGACAGCATCCGCGATGCCCGGGGCATGGCGATCAAATTGCTCGACGTACCCGGCAACCCCTTGCTCGACAACCGCCAGCAACAGCACGAGCAAGACTTCGTGATGTTCAGTCATCCGAACTTCTTTGTCAGTGATGTCGCCGAGTATCGTCAGAATGTGGCGGCGCAGGCTGACGGCAAAAAGGTCATGGCGTTTTTCCCCGGTTGGGATCCGCGCACCTGGCAAGTCCGGCATCTGTTTATTGCCCTGGCAACGTTGTCGCCTGCGCCGGAAAGCCCGACGGGCACCACGTATTTTTCGGTCTCGCCGTACAAGTTCGGCGAGTCGAACGCCAAATTCCGGGTAACGCCGGATCCCGACAATTGCCCGGCCTACACCCTGCCCCAACAAAACCAGGATCTGCCGAACTTCCTGCGCAGCGCCCTGTATCAGCAACTCTCGACGGATCGCGTACCGGCCTGTTTCCTGCTGCAGATTCAGCGCCAGGATGCCAACAAATACATGCCGATCGAGGACACCAGCATCGAGTGGCGCGAGCAGGATTCGCCGTTCGAAACCGTGGCCCGTATCACCGTGCCACCTCAGGATTTCGATACACCGCAGCAGAACCTCGATTGCGACAACCTGTCCTTCAACCCCTGGTTCGGCATTGAAGCGCACCGCCCGATTGGCGGTATCAATCGCCTGCGCAAAGCGGTGTACGAGGCGGTCAGCGACTATCGTCATCAGCGCAATGGCGGTTGATCATGGCTCTTGCTGTGCGGCAGATGACGCCATGACTCTTCCAGCCTGGGGCCATACAGCACTAGGGAGCAGGACGCTGAGAATTCCGGCGCTGGCGACCTTGTCGATCAACATCTGCGCACTGATGTCGCCGGAGTTGATTTTTTGCTCAAGGTCTTGAGCGAGTTCGGCGATCAACTCGCGAACCTTGGGCAGTATCGGTTTGGCGAAACGCAAGACAGCGCCGTCGGGGGTGATTGCAAAAATGCGTTGATGAGGCGCTTCACTGACCCGTGCCAGATCGACTTTGAGGTCGGCGGTAGAGAAAAAATTGCGCGAAAGATCGGTCCCGCCCGATGTCGGCGATGGTTGAATCGAGTGATAAATGCCAAGCACGCGAAAGGCTCGGGGGATGCGCGGCTGACCCTGTTGATTCCTGGGAAACAGCGCACTGCGGTCAAAGCTCGCGTATTGGCGGGAGACCGGCTCGGTGACGATCAGAAAATCACTGACGTTATGTTTGAGAATAAAACCGACATTGGGATTTGCCGACGGCAACGCGGGTAATTGTTTTCGCAGATAGACGGCTGCTTCTTTTGCATTTCGACAGATCGGACCAAAGATCGGCATGGTTTTAAGCGCCGGTGGTGCCTGCAGAATGTCCGACCGCCAACTGGCTTTGAGCCGGCCACGGTGCCGCCAAAGATCCCCGGGAACCACAACGGTTACCTTTCCAGCCGCCACCGCCAACAGGATCCACAGGCTGCTGGGAATCGAACCCTCTTCATACAGGATCTGAAAACGTCGCGAATCGCCATCCGGGTTTGGCGCAAGGCGCGGCGACAGTTCCTGTTCAAACGGCAGATTGGTCGACGTGTACGAGAGAAGTCCGCCGTTACCGGCACTCAGATAACATTTCGAGTATTTTCGATGCGGATTCATCACCGCAGACAAATCGGCAATGGTGAAGAAGCGATTGCGCTGAACCCATTCCGTGGTGGCTTCGTCGGCGCCTTGAACCTTGGCCGGGTGCGCATGGAAACTCGCTTCGAGGGAAAAACCTCTGGGAATGATCAACTGGCCATTCGCACCGGCAGTCACTGCCCACTCTCGACGCGGATCCTTGGCTGGATCAGGGAGTTTTTCCTCGACCCCGCTGGCTTTAGCCTCGATCCGCTGAACGCAATAGAAGCGCTCGTCCGCGCTTTTCAGAATGAACCAGTGCAACTCGGTACTTCGCGGCGGTTTCAGCAGGCCGTGCAGACACGCTGCGGCATCGTCGCTCGAGAGAAATGCAGGTTTGTCTGCCATGAATGACAGCGCATCCGTGTCGTCGGCAGAAACGGTAGCGGTTGCAGAGGGAGTTGGGGGCATGCGGTCGGGCTCTCGGCAGGCAATGGAATCGGCGCCATGACCTGATGAGGTCATGGAAAACAAGGTCCATTGTCCGAAAACGATGCGACTGGCAGGCACTACATAGATATAGGCCGTGAAGAAAACCCAAACGCCAGACAGCAAAAAGCCCGCACTAGGCGGGCTTTCTGTGGAATCTGACGTTCAGTGTTCCAGATTCCGAATATGGCGCAGCGGACGGGACTCGAACCCGCGACCCCCGGCGTGACAGGCCGGTATTCTAACCGACTGAACTACCGCTGCGCGAAACGCTTGAAACGAATGGTGGGTGATGACGGGATCGAACCGCCGACATTCTGCTTGTAAGGCAGACGCTCTCCCAGCTGAGCTAATCACCCTTCGCTTCGTTACGGGACGCATTATGCCACAAGTTTTCGTAAAGTGTTGATTTAATTGAAGTTTTTTTCAAATAAATCCGAAAACCGGTGAAACGACACATCTCGAAGGTACAACTCGAGGCAGAAAAAAACCCGCCTTGGCGGGTTCTTCCTTGGTAACCTGGCGTTCAGTGTTCC
>NZ_JBIUVJ010000126.1:0-5471 GCF_044742875.1 Pseudomonas sp. NPDC087817 | reverse complement strand
ACTGTGGCTCGCTGTACGTGGCGCAGCAGAAGCTCGACATCAAGAACTGGCGCGACAGCCAGCAATCCCCGGGCTTCCTGGCGCCAGAACGCGCCTGGATGGACGAGATTGTCGGCAACATGGGCTATGTCGATGCCCTGCGCGAAGTCAGCCGCGAAGGCGACCAGTACAGCTGGTGGCCGGACAACGAACAGGCCGAGATGCTCAATCTCGGCTGGCGCTTCGACTACCAGATCCTGACCCCGGGTCTGCGCCGCTTTGTACGCAGCGCACGCCTGCCACGTCAGCCACGGTTCTCGCAGCACGCGCCGCTGATCGTCGACTACGACTGGACGCTGACCATCTAAGCGTCGATTCGCAGACATGAAAAATGCCCGTATCAAACGATACGGGCATTTTTTTATGCGCCAACCCACGCTAAAGCCGATCGCCGGACATGAACCGGGGATCAGACGGCAACGAAAAACGGCAGTACCAGGTACAGCTTGATAACGATCACGTTAATGATGTCGATAAAGAACGCCCCCACCATCGGCACCACCAGAAACGCGATCTGCGAAGGCCCGTAGCGCTGAGTCACCGCCTGCATGTTGGCGATGGCCGTTGGCGTCGCACCTAGTCCGAATCCGCAGTGACCTGCTGCCAGTACCGCCGCATCGTAGTTACTACCCATCATTCTGAATGTCACGAAGATCGCGAACAGCGCCATGACCAAGGCCTGTACCGCCAGGATGATGAAAATCGGCAACGCCAGAGCGGCCAGATCCCACAATTTGAGCGACATCAAGGCAATTGCCAGGAACAGCGACAGGCTGACATTTCCCAGCACAGAGACTTCGCGCTCGAAGACCTGATACAAACCCAGCGCTGATAACCCGTTACGCAGAACAACCCCGACAAACAGCACACAGACAAATGTCGGCAGTTCAAACGCCGTTCCTTGCAACAGGCCATTCAAGAGATTGCCGCCCAGCAGGCTGACTGCGATCAAAGCCAGCGTCTCGATAAACGAAAACGGCGTAATCGAGCGCTCTTTGTTCGGCTGCTCAAATCCCTTTGGCAAACGTGGCGTTTCCTGTGGATTGCAGCCCGGCACTTGAACACGCTTGATCAGCAGACGAGCCACCGGACCACCAATCAAGCCACCCAGCACCAGGCCAAACGTCGCAGAGGCAATCGCCAGTTCGGAAGCCGATGCCAAGCCATATTTCTCGCTGAACACCGTTCCCCACGCAGCGCCTGTGCCGTGGCCACCCGCCAAGGTAATCGAGCCCGTCAGCAGGCCCATCAACGGATCCAGCCCGAGCATCGTCGCAAGGCCGATGCCCATGGCGTTCTGAACGACCAGAAGGCCGGTTACCGCCAATAGAAATATGCCTACGACCCGGCCACCCTTCTTCAGGCTGGCGAAGTCCGCACTCAATCCGATGGTGGCAAAAAATGCCAACATCAAAGGAGTTTGCAGGGAAGTATCGAATCGAATTTCAATTTCGAAAGTGCGCAATAGCAATAAAACCAGAGCAACCACTAAACCGCCCGCGACGGGCTCCGGGATATTGTAATTACGCAAACATCCGACACGTGCAACAAGTCCGCGCCCCAGCAGAAGTACCAAGGAGGCGGCAACAAGCGTTCCATAAAAATCGAGCTGAATCATTGGGATTATTCTTGGCTATATATTCAGAGGCGCACTTTTTACCTGGGCACGCCCCATGAATCGGCTGATCGTCTCAACACTGATTGCTGTGAAATTCAAGAACCTTCGATGGTCTGAATATATCGAAATATTTCAACAGGAATATAACGTGCGACGACTTTAACAATCACGAACTCTAATTGCCAAGATCGTGCACAGCACTAAGGCTGTGCAGTTGTGACTAAAAGTGTAAAAACGAAAATGATGTTACAAGCTATTTATCCGCTTATCGCAAGCAGACTAATCCTACGCGTCAGGAAAACTATTTCAGTTGCAAAAATACAAATGCCCTGACAAGTCAGGGCATTTATTTTAAAGCACTACGAACTTCAACAATTCCCAGGGGAAATGTGCACTGATCGTTATTTGATCAAGCGCCAAGTGAACGGATAACGATAAGGAAAACCTTCGTTGGCCTTCACTCCGGCGATGATCGTCAACACCAGCGCACCGATGGCCAGCAGACCGAGCAGGAAGAAACCGATGATCAACACCATCAGCAGCAGAGAGATCGCTGCAGCAATCGCCACGGTGATCTGAAAATTCAGCGCTTCCTTGCCCTGGGCATCAATGAACGGATCCGACTCGCGCTTCATCTGCCACAGGATCAACGGCCCGATCAGATTACCGAACGGAATCCAGATCCCCAGCAAGGCGGACAGGTGACAAAACATCGCCCATTGGCGAACCTCCTGGCTCGGTTTGGGCAGCAACTCTTGCTCGTCACTCATCGCGTCCTCCTTGCGGGTTGGAACCTGCTCAGTCGGCCAGTGCGGCCTTCTGCAGTTCGAAAATTTCGTTCATGCCTTTCTTGGCCAGCTCCAGCATGGCGTTCAAGTCTTCAGGCTGGAACGGCGCGCCTTCGGCGGTGCCCTGCACCTCGATGAAACCGCCGGTGCTGGTCATGACCACGTTGAGGTCAGTCTCGGCGGCGGAATCTTCAAGATAGTCCAGATCCAGCACAGGCTCACCCTGATACATGCCGACCGATACCGCGCCGATCATTTGCTTGAGCGGGTCGCCGCCTTTCAGGCCGCCGCGCTTCTTGATGACCTTCAACGCATCGACCAGCGCGACCATGGCACCTGTGATGGACGCGGTGCGGGTGCCGCCGTCAGCCTGGATCACGTCGCAGTCGACGTACAGCGTCACGTCGCCCAGCTTCGACATGTCCAGCGCAGCGCGCAACGAACGGCCGATCAGACGCTGGATTTCCAGGGTGCGGCCGCCTTGCTTGCCACGGCTCGCTTCACGCTGGTTACGCTCGCCAGTGGCGCGCGGCAGCATGCCGTACTCGGCAGTCAACCAGCCCTGGCCCTGGCCCTTGAGGAAACGCGGCACGCCGTTTTCGACGCTGACGGTGCAGATGACTTTGGTATCACCGAACTCGACCAGTACGGACCCCTCGGCGTGTTTGGTGTAGTTGCGGGTAATGCGGATCGAGCGGAGCTGATCGGCAGCGCGACCACTTGGACGTTTCATAGGGAATACCTGTACTAGGGACGGAAAACTGCCGAGCATTATAGAGCGCTGCACCGTCACTGGGCACTTGTTAAAAATCCGCGCCGACGACCGAAGCCCCTGAACCACGCATTACCGACGGGCTGCAGCCCTTTGTCACACCGTGTGTTTGGGCGCATTCGCCGCACTGCGCTACAATCCTGCGCCTTTGCTGCCAGTCGGCTTAAATTCATTCATATCGCGCCCGTGGAACTGCAGTTCCGCGCCGATCTGCATTGCGAGGTCACCGCCATGGTGCACAGCATGACCGCCTTCGCCCGCGTCGAAAAAGCCGGCGTCCAGGGCACCCTGAGCTGGGAATTGCGCTCGGTCAACAGCCGCTATCTGGAACCGCACCTGCGCCTGCCGGAGTCGTTCCGCGACCTTGAGGGCGCCGTCCGCGAAGCCCTGCGTCAGGGCCTGTCGCGAGGCAAACTGGAATGCACCCTGCGTTTCACCGAAGAAAGCACCGGCAAGCCGCTGCAAGTTGATCGCGAGCGCGCCGCGCAATTGGTCGCCGCCGCCGAAACCGTTGCCGGGCTGATCAAGAATCCGGCCGCGCTGAACCCGCTGGAGGTGCTGGCATGGCCTGGCGTGCTGGTTGCTGATGCAAGCGATCCGCAAGCGCTGAATGCCGAAGCCCTCGCACTGTTCAATCAAGGCCTGAAAGATTTGAAAGCGGGCCGCGAGCGTGAAGGCTCAGAGCTGGCTCGACTGATCAACGAACGCCTGACGTCCATTGAAGAAGACGTCGTGACCCTGCGTGAACTGGTACCGCAGATGCTCGCGACCCAGCGCCAGAAGGTTCTCGACCGCTTCGCCGACATGAAGGCCGAACTGGATCCGCAGCGCCTGGAACAGGAAATGGTCATCCTCGCGCAAAAAAGCGATGTGGCCGAAGAGCTGGACCGCTTGAGCACCCATATCATCGAAGTTCGCCGGGTACTCAAGTCCGGTGGTGCGGCCGGGCGCCGCCTCGACTTCCTGATGCAGGAACTCAACCGCGAAGCCAACACACTGGGCTCCAAGGCCTTCGACCCGCGCAGCACCCAAGCCGCCGTCAACCTCAAGGTGTTGATCGAGCAGATGCGCGAACAAGTGCAGAATATTGAGTAAGGCAACAGACATGACCCACAGCACCGGCACCCTGTACATCATTTCCGCGCCATCGGGTGCGGGCAAAAGCAGCCTCGTCAAAGCTTTGACCGATGCCAATCCGGAGATTCGCGTATCGATCTCCCACACCACCCGCGCCATGCGTCCGGGTGAAGTGGACGGCGTTAACTATCACTTCGTGACCCGCGAAGAGTTCGTGAAGATGGGCGAGCACGGCGACTTCCTCGAACGCGCCGAAGTCTTCGGCAACTTCTACGGCACCTCGCAAAGCCGCCTGCAGCAAACCCTGGACGAAGGTCAGGACCTGATTCTGGAAATCGACTGGCAGGGCGCCGAGCAAGTGCGCAAGCTGATGCCGCAGGCACGTTCGATCTTCATCCTGCCGCCGTCGCTGCAAGCATTGCATCAGCGCCTGACCAACCGCGGCCAGGACAGCGACGAGATCATTGCCGGGCGGATGCGCGAAGCCGTCAGTGAAATGAGCCACTATGTCGAGTACGACTACCTGATCATCAACGATGATTTCGGCCACGCGCTGGACGATCTGAAGGCGATTTTCCGTGCCAATCAGCTGCAGCAGAAACGCCAACAGGTGCGTTTCGGCAAATTACTGGCCGAATTGCTCGGCTAATCAGCACTTCCCAAAACCGCTGCAAGGGCTTTACATTGGCACTTGCGGCGCGTTGAAGGGCTTGGTTAAAAAATCAGCGCTTCCCTAATCGCTGGTGATTTTTTAAACTGTTGAGTCCGCTCGCCCAACCGGGCAGCGCGCATATTGCATTCGCTCCGAGGAATACCATGGCCCGCGTAACCGTTGAAGACTGCCTGAACCACGTGGAAAACCGTTTTGAGCTGGTCATGCTCTCTACCAAACGTGCCCGTCAACTGGCCACCGGCGGCAAAGAGCCACTGGTTCAGTGGGAAAACGACAAGCCTACGGTTGTAGCGCTGCGTGAAATCGCTGAAGGCCTGATGAGCTACGAGTTCATCGCCAACGCTGAAATCGTCGAAGACGAACCGCTGTTCGCAGCGTTCGAGGACGAGTCCAACGAGGCCGTCTAAGCCTATGCCTGGTCGACGTAGCACGGCGCGGGATCACAGCCTACGGCAGGAATCATCATGCCGAGCATAGACGCCCTCGCCGATCGCTTATCGACCT
>NZ_JBIUVJ010000125.1:0-5506 GCF_044742875.1 Pseudomonas sp. NPDC087817 | reverse complement strand
GGTTCTGACGGCCCGCTGCCGGAAGACGAAGAAACGGCGCTGCGCATCGGTCGTGAAGTCGGCTACCCGGTGATCATCAAAGCCGCTGGCGGCGGTGGTGGTCGCGGCATGCGTGTGGTGCACAAAGAAGAAGACCTGATCGCCTCGGCGAAACTGACCCGCTCCGAAGCTGGCGCGGCGTTTGGTAACCCGATGGTCTATCTGGAAAAATTCCTGACCAACCCGCGCCACGTCGAAGTGCAAGTGCTGTCCGACGGCCAGGGCCACGCCATCCATCTGGGCGACCGCGATTGCTCGCTGCAACGTCGTCACCAGAAGGTTCTCGAAGAAGCACCGGCACCGGGCATCGACGAGAAAGCTCGCCAGGAAGTTCTGGCTCGCTGCGTCAAGGCGTGCATCGACATCGGCTACCGTGGCGCCGGCACTTTCGAGTTCCTGTACGAGAACGGCCGTTTCTACTTCATCGAAATGAACACCCGTGTTCAGGTGGAGCACCCGGTTTCGGAAATGGTCACCGGTATCGACATCGTCAAGGAGATGCTCAGCATCGCCGCTGGCAACAAGCTGTCGTTCACGCAGGATGACGTGGTTATCCGCGGTCACTCGCTGGAATGCCGGATCAACGCTGAAGACCCGAAAACCTTCATGCCGAGCCCGGGTACGGTCAAGCATTTCCACGCCCCAGGCGGCAACGGCGTTCGCGTCGATTCGCACCTGTACAGCGGGTATGCGGTTCCGCCGAACTACGACTCGCTGATCGGCAAGCTGATCACTTACGGCGCTACCCGCGACGAAGCCATGGCCCGCATGCGCAATGCCCTGGACGAAATCGTGGTTGACGGGATCAAGACCAACATCCCGCTGCACCGTGATCTGGTTCGTGATGAAGGCTTCTGCAAAGGCGGAGTCAACATCCACTACCTGGAACACAAGCTGGCCAGCGAACACTGATCAGCCCTGTGTAACACCCGAAAAGGCCGCGTACTGCGGCCTTTTCTCATTCTGCAAGGACGCAAAACATGACATTGAAAACCCGTTGCCAATCGATCGGCAGCGCCTTCGGCGAAGCCATGACCTGCCTGGCCCTGGCGTTACGCTCCAGCCTGCGCCCCGGCATTGTGATGCGCTCTAGCCTCCTGTGCCTGCTGGCCTTCGGCCTGTGGAGCTGGCTCTTCTACAACCACTTTGAATTGATCAGCATCGCTTCAGGCTACCTCTCCTTGTTCATCGTCGGTGGCGGCGCGGTGCTGGGTTTTATCCCCACCGGTGGCGGCCTGGGACTTGGCGGTGTAGGGGCCGGGGGCGGTTTTACCGGGGTCGCCAGCGGCGCCGGCGTCCTTGGCATGCTGTTGATCTATGCCGCCCTGCTGACACTGGCCGTGATTGTCTTGTTGTATCTCAGCCTGATTGTGCTGAGCATCCGCCTGGCCTTGCGCTGGGTGTTGATGGGCAGCCTGCGCCAACGCGCCCTGCAGCAATACCCACACTTGACTCAGCAGACTCGCGGCTCTGCGGAGCTGCTCAGCGGCGCACGCTACTTCGTCGCCCCGTGGCTGGGCCTGGGGATCGGCCCTCTTGTGTGTCTGTTGGTTCCCGTCATCAACGGTGCATTGCTGATCGTACTGCTGGCCTATCTGAACGTACGCTTCCTCACCGCCCCCGCACTCTCAGGCATCGCCAGTGGCAGCGAACAACTGCAAGCCGTCCGACAACAACGAGGCGCCATGATTTTCTTCGGCCTGCTAATCTTCCTCATCGCACTGGTGCCCGTCCTCAATCTGCTGGTCCCGGCGCTACTCGGTGCAGGTTCTTGCCATCTGGCCTATCGAGGGATGGAGCGCGCGCAAAGCCCGGCTGGCGCGGTCTGCGCACCTCAAGTAAGCTTGCCGCCCCTGTAAAGGTCCATTTTTCAGCGTCTTCGAGGTTCCACAATGCCCTGGTTACAAGTCCGTCTCGCCATCACTCCGCAACAGGCCGAGACCTACGAAGACGCGCTGCTTGAAGTCGGCGCCGTATCCGTGACCTTCATGGACGCCGAAGACCAGCCGATCTTCGAGCCGGAACTCAACACCACCCCGCTGTGGAAGCACACGCACCTGCTGGCGCTGTTCGAGGGCGGCACCGAGCCTGCGCCGGTCCTGGCCCATCTGGAACTGCTGACCGGCAGCCCGCTGCCCGAGCATCACAGCGAAGTCATCGAAGACCAGGACTGGGAACGCAGCTGGATGGACGGTTTCCAGCCGATGCGTTTCGGCCAGCGCCTGTGGATCGTCCCGAGCTGGCACGCCGCGCCTGAGCCCGACGCGGTGAACCTGCTGCTGGATCCGGGTCTGGCGTTCGGCACCGGCACTCATCCGACCACCGCGCTGTGCCTGGAATGGCTCGACGGTCAGGACCTGAAAGGCTGCAACGTGCTCGACTTCGGTTGCGGCTCGGGGATTCTGGCGATTGCCGCCCTGCTGCTCGGCGCCAAGGAAGCCGTTGGCACCGACATCGACGTGCAGGCGCTGGAAGCCTCGCGTGACAACGCCGGGCGCAACAACATCGCCGACGAGCTGTTCCCGCTGTACCTGCCGGAAGATCTGCCGCAGGTTCAGGCCGATGTGCTGGTTGCCAACATTCTGGCCGGCCCGCTGGTTTCACTGGCGCCGCAATTGACCAGCCTGGTCAAGTCCGGTGGACGCCTGGCCCTGTCGGGCATCCTCGCCGAACAAGGTGAAGAAGTCACGGCCGCGTACGCCCAGGACTTCGATCTCGACCCGATCGCCAATCGCGATGGCTGGGTGCGCATCACCGGCCGTCGGCGCTAGAATGGCCGACTGCATAATCCGGATCGCCGCATGACCGACAGTTTCGTCACCCAGTGCCCGCATTGCCAAACCAGTTTCCGCGTCAGCCATGCTCAATTGAGCGTGGCCCGCGGGGTGGTTCGTTGCGGCTCCTGCCTGCAAGTGTTCAACGCCGCCAAACAGCTGCTTGAGCAACACGCCGGCAAGGACGCGGTGACGCCGGTCGCCCCCTCAATTGTCGAGCCGACGCCGGTTGCACCGCCGCCGGTGGTGGAATCGCCCACTGTCGTAGAGCCACCCGCGCCGCGCGCCATCAGCCAAAAGCAGTGGAGCGCCTCGGAGCTGGATCTCGACAGCCTCGATCTGGACGAAGAACTCGCCCGGCTCGAACAACGGGAAATTCAGCCGACCACCGAATTCGGTCGCCCACGTGAAGACGCCTTGAGCGCCCGCCGTGACAGCGCCGAAGCCGATGAAACCGAGTGGCGCGACAGTCTGTTCAGCGCACGCGACGATGAGCATCTGCCCGAGGCCGAGCCAGAAGCCGAACCCGAGATCGTTGGACCCGAGCCGGCAAAAAGTACGCGCACCGAACCTTCGCTGTCGCTGGAACCGGTGGATCTGGATGACGAGCCAGCCATTCCGCAACTGCGCCTGCACGATCCGATCGATCCGAATGCCCGCCGCGAACACCTGTCGGCCAGCGACGAAGTCGACGACGACCTGCCTTCGATCGAACCGCCACGCAAAAAACGCGAGCGCGCAGAACCCGGCGTGCGCGCCGAAGTCCTGCAAGACCTGACCGACGATCCGCTGCAACTGGACTGGCAAAAACGCCGTTCGCCGTGGGGCCGCCGCCTGCTCTGGCTGTTATTGGTGCTGATTGCAGCGTTCGGCCTGGCGGCTCAGTACATTGCCTACCATTTCGATGAACTGGCGCGACAGGATCAGTACCGCCCATGGTTCCAGCAAGTCTGCCCGCAGATCGGTTGCACGGTGCCGTCCAAGGTCGACATCGCCAGAATCAAGAGCAGCAATCTGGTGGTGCGCAGTCATCCGGAGTTCAGCGGCGCGCTGGTGGTCGATGCGATCATCTATAACCGCGCAACTTTCTCGCAACCGTTTCCACTGCTGGAACTACGTTTCGCCGACCTCAACGGCCACTTGATCGCCAGTCGTCGCTTCAAACCCGGCGAATACCTCAGTGGCGATCTCGAAGGTCTGGCGGAGATGCCGCCGCAGACACCGATTCACATCGCGCTGGATATTCTTGATCCAGGCCAGAAAGCGGTGAATTACAGCCTCAGTTTTCACTCGCCCGAGTGAATCGCTTCACGCTTTTCAATTGACGGCAATTTTCTGACTTCGCGTGGCGCAACCAAACCGCTGGCGATAACAGAATAACTGTTCAGATTTTGTTCAATTCAGCCTTTATCCAGTCATCGAGAGCGGGTATCATGCCAACCCTTTTTCGAACTCTCATGATCCGGCCCCACTTCAGGGAAGTCCTATGTCGGCGGTACGCATCGGCCCATATACATTGCAGAACGGCTTGATTCTCGCCCCGATGGCGGGCGTCACCGATCAGCCCTTTCGTCAGCTGTGCAAGCGTCTGGGCGCAGGGCTTGTAGTCTCGGAAATGGTCACCAGTGACATGAGCCTGTGGAATACCCGCAAGTCGCGCATGCGCATGATCCACGAAGGCGATCCCGAGCCACGCTCGGTACAGATTGCCGGTGGCGACGCGCAGATGCTGGCGGATGCGGCCCGGGCCAACGTCGAACTGGGCGCACAGATTATTGATATCAACATGGGTTGCCCGGCCAAAAAGGTCTGCAATAAGGCTGCCGGCTCCGCGTTGTTGAAGGATGAAGCACTGGTGACCGAGATCCTGCAGGCCGTGGTGGCTGCGGTTGATGTGCCGGTCACCCTGAAGATCCGCACGGGCTGGGATCGCGACAACAAGAACGGCCTGACCGTGGCGAAGATCGCCGAACAGGCCGGGATCACCGCGCTGGCAGTGCATGGCCGCACGCGCGCCGATCTGTATACCGGTGAAGCCGAGTACGACACGATTGCCGCGATCAAGCAGGCCGTATCGATGCCGGTGTTTGCCAATGGCGATATCGATTCGCCGGAGAAGGCCCGCTACGTGCTCGACGCGACCGGTGCCGATGGCCTGTTGATAGGCCGAGCCGCCCAGGGGCGGCCATGGATTTTTCGCGAGATCGATCACTTCCTGCGTACCGGCGAGAAATTGCCGGCACCGGAGCTGATCGAGGTGGAACGCATTCTGCTAGAGCATCTGGCCGCACTTCACGCTTTTTATGGGGACGTGATGGGCGTGCGCATTGCTCGAAAGCATGTGGGCTGGTATCTCGCAACCTTGCCGGGCGCCAGGGAGTTTCGCGCCCGTTTCAATCGTTTGGATGGTACGGAAACACAATGCGCCAATGTTCGGGAGTTCTTCGCCGAGCATTACAAGAGCCTGACAGGGGACGATGAAGGGGTGGCCGCATGACGATGATGACCGAGACTTTAGTGAGTGGAACAACACCCGAGAGCGACAACGTGAATTTGAAACAGCACCTCAACACCCCGAGCGAAGAAGGCCAGACCCTTCGCGGGAGTGTCGAGAAGGCGCTGCACAATTATTTCGCCCACCTTGAGGGCGCGTCCGTCACGGACGTGTACAACCTGGTGCTAAATAATTGTGC
>NZ_JBIUVJ010000124.1:0-6034 GCF_044742875.1 Pseudomonas sp. NPDC087817 | reverse complement strand
GCGCGGCTCGGGCCAGCCCTTGAGTTCAAAGTGGTGGTGTATCGGAGCCATGCGGAACACACGGCGACCGGTCAGCTTAAAGGACGCAACCTGAATGACGACTGACAGGGTTTCCATCACGAACACGCCGCCCATGATGAACAGGACGATTTCCTGACGGACGATCACCGCGATGGTGCCCAGTGCCGCGCCGAGTGCCAGTGCACCGACGTCGCCCATGAACACCTGCGCCGGGTAGGTGTTGAACCACAGGAAGCCCAGACCGGCACCGATCAGCGCACCGCAGAACACGATCAGCTCACCCGCGCCCGGCACATACGGGATCAGCAGGTATTCAGCGAATTTCACGTTACCCGACAGGTAGCAGAAGATGCCCAGACCACCGCCGACCATCACGGTTGGCATGATTGCCAGACCGTCGAGGCCGTCGGTCAGGTTGACCGCGTTGCTCGAACCAACGATCACAAAGTAGGTCAGCACGATGAAGCCGACGCCCAGCGGAATGCTGTAGTCCTTGAGCATCGGCAGGATCAGTGTGGTTTCCACCGGGGTGGAAGCGGTCATATAAAGGAAGATCGCCGCGCCGAGGCCGAACACCGATTGCCAGAAATACTTCCAGCGGCTCGGCAGGCCACGCGAATTCTTCTCGATGACTTTGCGGTAATCGTCGACCCAGCCGATGGCACCGAACAGCAGGGTCACCAGCAAAACAGTCCAGACGTAACGGTTGCTCAGGTCAGCCCAGAGCAGAGTGCTGACGCCGATCGAAGAGAGAATCAGCGCGCCACCCATGGTCGGCGTACCGGATTTCGACAAGTGCGATTGCGGACCATCGTTACGAACGGATTGACCGATCTGACGGTTCTGCAAAGTGCGGATCATCCACGGGCCATAGCACAGCGACAAAACCAGCGCGGTCAGCACACCGAGGATCCCGCGCAGGGTCAGGTACTGGAAGACCGCGAAGCCTTTGTAGAACTGTTGCAGATACTCCGCTAGCAGCAGCAGCATTAATGTTTCTCCAGACTGGACCCGCACAGAGCCGCAACGATGTTTTCCATCGCTGCACTGCGCGAACCCTTGATCAAAATAGTGGTGTTTGTGTCCTGCTCGGCGTCGAGGGCCTGGATCAGTTCGGCTTGCGTGCCGAAGTGATGCGCCTGCTCACCGAAAGCGTTTACGGCGTGAACCATGTTTGGCCCGACTGCATAAAGCGCGGAAACCTTGCCCCGGGCGTATTCGCCCACGTCGCGGTGCCCCTGCTCCGCCCAATCGCCCAACTCGCCGATATCTCCGAGCACCAGGACGGTGCGGCCGGAAAAGCCGGCGAGTATATCAACGGCCGCGCACATCGAGGTGGGGTTTGCGTTGTAAGTGTCATCAATCACGCGCATGCCGTTTTTCGCCAGTTGCGCAACGGTACGACCCTTGACCGGCTGCACGGCGCCCAGCCCGGTGGCGATGCCGAACAGCGACACGCCCAGGGCGTGCGCAGCGGCGGCGGCAGCCATGGCATTGGCAACGTTGTGGGTGCCGAGCAGGTTCAGTTGAACGCGCTCGACACCTTCAGGTGTGTGCAGATTGAAGGCCGGGCAACCACGGGCATCGGTGCTCAAGTCGCTGGCGTAGAAGTCAGCTTGCGAATTGCTCAAAGCGAAGGTCAGCACTTTGCGAGCGCCCGCACGGATCTTCCAGATACCGAAGGCCTTGTCATCGAGGTTAAGCACGGCGACGCCATCGGCCGCCAGCCCGTCGATGATTTCGCCCTTGGCTTCGACGATTTTTTCCGGGCCGCCGAACTCACCGACGTGCGCGGTGCCGGCATTGTTCAGGATCGCCACATGCGGCTTGGTCAGGCCAACGGTGTAGGCGATTTCGCCGAGACGCGAGGCACCCAGTTCGATCACGGCCGAAGTGTGCTCCGGGGCCAGTTCGAGCAGGGTCAGCGGCGCGCCGAGGTCGTTGTTCAGATTGCCACGGGTCGCCAGTACCGGACCGCGCGTGCGCAGAATGCTCGCGAGCATTTCCTTGACCGTGGTCTTGCCGCTGGAGCCGGTGATGGCCGCGACTGGCTGAGTGAATGCGGCACGGTTCAAGGTGCCCAATTGGCCGAGGGCCTGACGGGTGTCCTTGACCAGCAACTGCGGCAACGTGCTGTCGGCGACTTCACGCTCGACCAGCGCAGCCACCGCGCCTTTGGCGGCGACGTCGTTCAAATAGTCATGACCGTCAAAACGCGGGCCGGTCAGGGCAATAAACAGTTGGCCAGGTTTGATCGCACGGCTGTCGATGCTGACGCCGTCGAAACTGGCATCGGCGCTGATCAGGCGTGCGTCGAGCGCGTTGGTCAACTCGCTGAGTTTCAGGGCCTTAAGCATGGGCCACCTCCCAAGCGGTCAGGGCGTGATCGGCCTCGACCAGATCAGAGAAGGCATGGCGCTCGCCGTTGATTTCCTGATAGTCCTCGTGACCTTTACCGGCCAGGACAATCACGTCATCCGCTGAAGCACCGGCAATCAGTTGTGCAATCGCCTGGCCACGGCCAGCGACGAAGGTGACTTTATCCACAGCCGTGAAACCGGCGCGGATGTCATCGAAAATTACTGCCGGGTCTTCAGTGCGCGGGTTGTCGTCGGTGACCAGCACTTGATCGGCCAGACGCTCGACCACTTCGGCCATCAACGGACGCTTGCCGCGATCGCGATCACCGCCGCAACCGAACAGGCACAGCAGTTGGCCTTTGACGTGCGGGCGCAAAGCGGTCAGAACTTTTTCCAATGCATCCGGAGTGTGGGCGTAATCGACCACCACCAACGGCTGAGTGCCGCCGCCCAGACGCTGCATGCGACCGGCCGGACCCTCGAGTTTCGGCAGCACTTTGAGAATTTCGTCGAGCGCGTAGTCCAGACCGAGCAAGGCGCCAACGGCGGCCAATACGTTGCTCAGGTTGAAGCGACCGAGCAAGGTGCTGCGCAGATGATGTTCGCCCTGCGGCGTTACCAGCGTGGCGCGCACGCCGTGGTCGTCGAACTGCGCTTCGCGGCAAAACAGGTAGGCGCTGCTGTCGAGCAGGCTGTAGGTGATCAAACGCGACTCGCGTTTTTCGGCAGCCAGTTGCCGGCCGAAATCGTCGTCGAGGTTGACCACGCGGCACTTCAGATCATTCCAGGCGAACAGCTTGGCCTTGGCCTCGGCGTACGCCTCCATGGTGCCGTGATAATCCAGATGATCGCGGGACAGGTTGGTCATCACCGCCACGTCGAAAGCCAGCGCAGTGACCCGGCCCTGATCCAGACCGTGGGACGAGACCTCCATGGCCACGGCTTTGGCGCCGGCCTTTTTCAGGTCGCCCAGGGTCGCTTGTACGGCGATCGGATTCGGCGTGGTGTGCAGACCGCTTTCCAGTGCGCCATAGAAGCCGGAACCGAGGGTTCCGACGATGCCGCAATGCTGGCCAAGCAGATCCAGTGCCTGCGCGACCAATTGGGTCACGCTGGTCTTGCCGTTGGTGCCGGTCACGCCGATCAGGTTCAGGTGATGGCTTGGCTCGCCGTAAAAACGCCCGGCGATATCCGACAGCTGCGCCGCCAGACCTTTGACCGGAATCAGCGGCACATCGGTGATCGGCAGCACAGTGGCGCCTTCCACTTCATAGGCCACGGCCGCCGCGCCGCGCGCCAGAGCATCGGCAATGTGCGCACGGCCATCGAATTTGCCGCCAGGCACCGCGAGGAACAGGTCGCCCGCGCGTACGTTGCGACTGTCCAGCGCCAATTCACGGATCAACAGATCGTGGCCGGCGTGGGGGAATATCTTGTTCAGACTTAATGACATCAGCCGCGCCCTCCATTGGCTTTCAGCGGAACGACCGGGGTGGCGTTGGCCTGTTGTGTGGTCGGCAGGTTGTCCGGGGTCACGTTCATCAGGCGCAGGGTGCCGGACATCACACGGCTGAACACCGGTGCGGAAACCAGACCACCGAAGTAACCGGCCTTGGACGGTTCATCGATCACCACAACGATGGCGTAACGCGGATCGCTCATCGGCCCGAAGCCGGCGAACAAAGAACGGTACGAGTTTTCGGCGTAGCCCTTGGTGCCTACCGACGTTTTACGTGCAGTACCGGACTTGCCCGCCACGTGATACGCCGGCACCTGTGCACGGAACACGCCGCGCGGGGCTTCGATCACCTGCGTCAGCATGCCTTGCATGGTTTTCGCGACCGCTTCCGGCAGCACTTGCGTGGTTTGCGGCGGCTTGTCGGTTTTGATCAGAGTCAATGGCGCCAGACGACCATTGTTGGCCAGCGCCGAGAACGCGTGAACAAGCTGAATCGCGGTCACGGAAATACCGTAGCCGTAAGACAGCGTGGCAGTTTCAGCCTTGCGCCATTCGCGGTAGTTCGGCAGGTTGCCGACACGTTCGCCCGGGAAGCCGAGGCCGGTGTCCTGGCCAAGGCCGACTTTCTGCGCGAGACGGAAAATGGTTTCGCCGCCGATATCGAAGGCGACCTTACTCATGCCGACGTTACTGGAATTGATCAGGATGCCGGTCAGGTCGAGTACCGGACCTTCGGTCTTGGAAACGTCCTTGATCGTGTACTTGCCGATCTGCAGGGAGCCCGGGTACACCTCGACGGTATCGCTCGGTTTCCAGCGGCCGGTTTCGATCGCGGCGCTCATGGAGATGGCTTTCATGGTCGAACCCGGTTCGAACACGTCGATCATTGCGCGGTTACGCATCATCGCCGGTTGCAGGTTGCGACGGTTGTTCGGGTTGTAGGTCGGCTGGTTGACCATGGCGAGAATTTCGCCGGTCTTCACGTCCATGATCACCAGACTGCCGGCCTTGGCGCCGTTCTCGATGATCGCGTTACGCAGCTCGCGGTTGGCCAGATATTGCAGACGCAGATCAATGGACAACGCCAAGGGCTTGCCGGCCTTGGCGTTTTTGGTGACCTGGACATCCTTGATCAGCCGACCGCGCCGATCCTTGATGACCTGTCGTTTGCCCGGCACTCCGGCGAGCCATTCGTCATAAGCGAGTTCGACACCTTCGCGACCGTGGTCATCAATGTCGGTAAACCCGACCATGTGCGCGGTGACTTCACCGGCCGGGTAGAACCGGCGGAATTCTTCGATGCCGTAGACGCCCGGCACTTTCAGGTCGAGCACAGCCTGGCCCTGCTCGGGGGTCAGCCCGCGCACCAGATAGATGAATTCTTTGTTGGCTTGCGCTTCGAGGCGTTCGGTCAGGGCTTTCGGGTCCTGACCCAGGGCGGCGGCGAGTGCCGGCCACTTCTCTTTGGCGGTCTGCATTTCCTTGGCGTTGGCCCACAGCGTGGTCACCGGGGTACTCACGGCCAAAGGCTCGCCGTTACGGTCGGTGATCAGACCACGGTGAGCCGGAATCGGGATATGGCGCAGACTGCGTGCATCGCCCTGACCTTTGAGGAAGTCACGGTCAACCACTTGCAGATCGATGATGCGCCAGCAGATCGCCGCGACCATCACGCCGAGCAGCGCCACCATCAGGCGGAAGCGCCATGGGAACAGTGCGCCTTCGAGTTTCATCATGGCGCCACCATCTTCACGTCAGCCGCGCCGGGAATGTGCATCTTCAGTTGTTCGGTGGCCAGCACTTCGATCCGGCTGTGCGCGGTCCAGGTGCTTTGTTCGAGAATCAAACGGCCCCACTCGGCCTGCGCCTTGTCGCGCACGCTGAGTTCGTTGTACAGGGTGTTGAGCAACTGCCGGTTCCAGTGCGCGCTGTAGGACACGGCGATGGCCGACACGAGCACGCCGATGAACAGCAGCAGCATCAGAAAGCTGCCGCCGGGCAGTGGCTTGGCGAAAAGCTTGCTCACCGCAGCTTCTCCGCGACGCGCATGACGGCGCTACGGGAACGTGGGTTGGCTTTGAGTTCGGCGTCGGAGGCCGTGTGGGCGATGCCCTGGACTTGGATTTTCGGTTCGAGCGCTTCGTGTGGACCCGGCCGGTTGCGCGGGTGGGTGTCGGGGGCGCCTTTCACCAGC
>NZ_JBIUVJ010000123.1:0-6257 GCF_044742875.1 Pseudomonas sp. NPDC087817 | reverse complement strand
CCAACCCGGGCGCGAGTGAAAACGCCCAACAATTGGTGCCCATCCCCTGCATCGACCGCGTCGCGCAAGGCGTCGAGGTCGCTGCGAAATGTATCGAGTGTGCGCAGGACAGCCTCGCGGTTGGCGAGGAAGATGTCGTGCCACATCACCGGGTCGCTTCCGGCGATTCTTGTGAAATCGCGGAAACCGCCCGCAGCGTAACGGAAGATCTCAAGATTTTCATTGCGCTTGGCCAACGAATCGACCAGACCGAACGCCAGCAGGTGCGGCAGATGACTGGTTGCAGCCAACACTTCATCGTGACGCTCGACCTGCATGTGCTCGACGTCGGCGCCCAGTTCGCGCCACAGACGATCAACCACCGCCAGCGCAGCCGGATCGGTTTGCTCAAGCGGCGTGAGGATCACTTTATGGCGGCGGAACAGCTCGGCATTGGAGGCTTCCACCCCGCTCTGCTCGGAACCGGCAATCGGATGGCCCGGCACGAAGCGCGCTGGCATAGCACCAAACGCTTCGGTTGCCGCGCGCACGACATTGCCTTTGGCGCTGCCGACATCGGTCAGAATCGCCTGACCCAGATCCATGCCCGCCAATCGCGCGAGCACTTTCTCCATCGCCAGAATCGGCACCGCCAACTGAATCACGTCCGCGCCCTGGCATGCAGCCGCCAGGTCATCTTCGCAGCGATCCACCACACCCAACTCGACCGCCAGCTTGCGCGATTGCGGATCGAGATCGACCCCGACCACTTCGCGGCATACGCCACTTTCACGCAAGCCTTTGGCAAACGAACCACCGATCAACCCCAGACCGACCACTACAAGGCGACCGATCATAGGTGCAGCAGATTGCAGAGCAGTGACATCACCCACGAGCCAGAACCTTGCGCAGCGCTTCGAGGAAGCGGCTGTTTTCCGCCGGCAGACCGATGGTCACCCGCAGGTGGTTCGGCATGCCGTAATTGGCCACTGGACGCACAATTACGCCTTCGCGCAGCAAGCCCTGGAACACCGGAGCCGCCACCTGACCGAGATCGACGCAAATGAAGTTACCCTTGGACTCGATCCAGCCCAAGTCCAGCTCCCGGAAACCGGCTTGCAGTTGCTGCATGCCTGACTCGTTGAGCTGACGGCTTTGCGCCAGATACTCTTCATCTTTCAACGCCGCACACGCCGCAGCCAAAGCCAGGCTGTTGACGTTGAACGGCTGGCGAACACGGTTCAGCACGTCCGCCACTACCGGAGTGGACAGGCCATAACCAACGCGCAACGCCGCCAGACCATAGGCCTTGGAGAACGTGCGCGAAACCAGCAGATTCGGGTACGCAGCGAGGAAGTCCAGACCATCCGGCAGATCACTGCCTTCGGCGTACTCGATGTAGGCCTCGTCCAGCACCACCAGCACATGCTCCGGTACGTCCTGCAGGAACTCGTCCAGCGCTTCGGCGCCGAACCATGTGCCGGTCGGGTTGTTCGGGTTGGCGATGAATACTACGCGGGTGTTGGCATCGATGGCCGCGAGCATCGCCGGCAAATCGTGCCCCCAATCTTTGGCTGGGACGACTTTGGCCTCGGCACCGACCGCCTGAGTGGCAATCGGATACACAGCGAACGCGTGCTCGCTGAACACGGCATTCAGACCCGGCGCAAGATAGGCGCGCGCGACCAGTTCGAGAATGTCGTTCGAGCCATTGCCCAGGGTGACCTGGTTCAGGTCAACACGGCACTGCTCGGCCAGCAGGGATTTCAGCGCGAAACCATTACCATCCGGGTAACGGGTCAGCTCGGCCAGTTCCTCGCGGATCGCCGCCAGCGCTTTCGGGCTGGCGCCCAGCGGGTTTTCGTTGCTTGCCAGTTTGACGATTTTGGCCGGATCAAGGTCCAGCTCACGCGCCAGTTCATCCACAGGCTTGCCCGGAACGTACGGCGAAAGTTGTTGCACGCCCGGCTGTGCCAGAGCGAGGAAATTGCCACTCATTACTACCGCCCCTTACAGAACTGCTTTCGGGTAGGAACCCAGCACTTTGAGTGCCACTGCTTCCTGACTGATCTTCTCCAATACACCCTTGATCAACGGATCACGGTGGTGGCCGACGAAGTCGATGAAGAACACGTAAGTCCATTTGCCGCTGCGCGACGGACGGGTTTCGATGCGGGTCAGGTCGATCCCGTTGTCATGGAACGGCACCAGCAACTCGTGAAGCGCGCCGGGTTTGTTGCTCATCGACACGATGATCGAGGTCTTGTCGTCGCCGGTCGGCGGCACTTCCTGGTTACCGATCATCAGGAAGCGCGTCGAGTTGTCCGGACGGTCTTCGATCTTCTCGGCCAGACGAGTCAGGCCATACAGCCCGGCCGCCATGTCGCCAGCGATTGCCGCCGAATTCCACTCACCTTTAACCCGCTTGGCAGCTTCAGCGTTGCTCGACACCGCGACGCGCTCGACATTCGGGTAATGCGCATCCAGCCACTTGCGGCACTGGGCCAGCGACTGCGCATGGGAATAGATGCGGCTGATGCTGTCGGTCTTGGTGTTTTCACCGACCAACAGGTGATGGTGGATACGCAGCTCGACTTCGCCGCAGATCACCATGTCGTGTTCGAGGAAGCTGTCCAGCGTGTGGTTGACAGCGCCTTCGGTGGAGTTCTCCACCGGGACAACACCAAAGTTCACCGCACCGGCAGCCACTTCACGGAACACTTCGTCGATCGCCGCCATTGGCTTGCTGATCACCGCATGACCAAAGTGCTTCATGGCCGCCGCTTGAGTGAAGGTGCCTTCAGGGCCGAGATAAGCCACCTTCAGTGGCTGCTCCAGCGCCAGGCAGGAAGACATGATTTCGCGGAACAACCGCGCCATCTCTTCGTTGCCCAACGGCCCCTGATTGCGCTCCATCACGCGCTTGAGCACCTGAGCTTCACGCTCGGGACGATAGAACACCGGCACTTCGCCTTCGGCCAGCGAAGCCATCTTTACTCGTGCGACTTCCTGGGCGCAACGCGCACGCTCACTGATCAGCTCCATGACTTTGGTGTCCAGAGCGTCAATGCGAACGCGCAGCGCCTTGAGTTCTTGCTCGGACATCAGCCGTGTTCCTTCTCGAATTCAGCCATGTACGCCACCAGCGCATTGACGGCGGTGATGTCGACGGCGTTGTAGATGGAGGCGCGCATGCCGCCCACGGAGCGGTGGCCCTTGAGGTTGAGCAGACCGCGTGCGTCGGCGCCGGCCAGGAACGGCTTGTCCAGACGATCATCAGCCAGACGGAACGGCACGTTCATCCACGAGCGGTCGGACTTGTTGATCGGGTTGCTGTAGAGACCACTGGCATCGATGAAGTCATACAGCGTGCGCTGCTTGACGTCGTTGAGCTTGGCGATGGCTTCGACGCCACCCTGCTCTTTCAGCCACTGGAACACCAGACCGGACAGGTACCAGGCCAGGGTCGGCGGGGTGTTGTACATCGAGCCGTTGTCGGCCGCGACCTTATAGTCGAGCATGGTCGGGCACAGGGCACGGGCCTTGCCGAGCAAGTCTTCGCGGATGATGTTGACGACGATGCCGCTCGGGCCGATGTTTTTCTGCGCACCCGCGTAGATCATGCCGAAACGCGAGATGTCGACCGGGCGCGACAGAATGTCCGAGGACATGTCAGCCACCAGCGGTACATCGCCGGTTTCCGGGATCCACTGGAATTCCAGACCACCGATGGTTTCGTTCGGCGCGTAGTGAACGTAAGCGGCGTCTTTCGACAGGTTCCACTCGTTCTGACCCGGAATGGCGAAATAGTCGTAAGGCTTGGCGGTGGCGGCAACATTGACGTGGCCGTAACGCGACGCTTCTTCGATGGCTTTCTGTGACCAGATACCGGTGTCGATGTAGTCGGCAGAGCCGCCTTCAGGCAACAGGTTCAGTGGAATCTGCGCGAATTGCTGGCTGGCACCACCTTGCAGAAACAGCACTTTGTAGTTCGAAGGGATATTCAGCAGGTCACGCAAATCCTGCTCGGCCTGGGTCGCGATGGACACGAACTCATCGCTGCGATGGCTCATTTCCATGACCGACAGGCCCTTGCCGTGCCAGTCAAGGAGTTCACCTTGGGCGCGTTGCAGGACAGCTTCGGGAAGCGCCGCAGGGCCGGCGCAGAAGTTATAGGCTCGCTTGCTCACATCCAGTCTCGCTCTGATTTGGTGATATCACGCAATAAATCACACTACCGATCAACATGGCCCTGTGGGAGCGAGCCTGCTCGCGAATGCATCACCGCGGTGTGTCAGAGGTACCGCAGCGTCTGCATTCGCGAGCAGGCTCGCTCCCAAAGGGAATCTCCATGATGTCGAAATTTCATACCGGACAAATAACAAGGGGGCGAATTTTCATCCGCCCCCTCGCTTGTCCGCTTATTCTTGCGGCTCTTCGTCTGCTGCGGCGTCGAGCTGCTGGTCTTCGGCGGCATCGTCGATCACGACGTTGCCCTCGAACTCCTCGCCCTCTTCACCTTCAAGCTCTTCACCTTCGACTTCCGAAGGCTCCTGAACCCGCTCCAGACCGACCAGGGTTTCATCCTTGGCCAGTTTGATCAGGGTGACGCCCTGCGTGTTACGACCCAGGCTCGACACTTCGTCGACACGGGTACGCACCAGAGTGCCCTGATCAGAGATCAGCATGATTTCTTCGCCATCCTGCACCTGAACCGCGCCGACCAGACGGCCGTTACGCTCGTTGCTGACCATGGCGATAACACCTTGACCGCCACGCTTGTACTCAGGGAACTCGGTGATGGCAGTACGCTTGCCATAACCACGCTCGGAAGCAGTGAGGATCTCGCTGCCTTCTTCCGGAATCAGCATGGAGATCAGCTTCTGTCCTTCCGGCAGACGCATGCCACGCACACCGCGGGCGGTACGGCCCATGGCGCGAACTTCGGATTCCTTGAAGCGGGTCACTTTGCCGCCGTCGGAGAACAGCATGATTTCCTGCTCGCCATCGGTGATGGCAGCGGAGATCAGAATGTCGCCTTCGTCCAGTTCCAGGGCAATCAGACCGACGCTGCGCTGACGACTGAAGGCCACCAGCGGAGTCTTCTTGACCGTACCGTTGGCGGTCGACATGAAGATGAACGGCGCCTTCTTGCGGTCGGCAGCCTTGATGCGCGCGCGGCGCTCTTCGTCGGTTTCGTTGCTGTTTTCGAGGTCTTCTACATCAGCTTCAACACCTTCGGCTTCTTCTTCGTCAGCCTGACGCTTCATGGCTTCGAGATCGACCGGCAGCATGGTGGTGATGTATTCGCCCTCGCTCAACGGCAAGAGGTTGACCAACGGACGACCACGTGCGGCGCGGGATGCTTCTGGAATCTCGTAGGTCTTGAGCCAGTACACCTTGCCCTTGCTCGAGAACAGCAGCAGCGTGGTGTGGCTGTTGGCAACCAACAGGTGAGCGATGTAGTCCTCATCCTTGACGCCGGTAGCCGACTTGCCCTTACCGCCACGACGCTGAGCCTGGTACGCAGCCAATGGCTGAGTCTTGGCGTAGCCACCGTGGGAAATGGTCACGACGCGCTCTTCTTCCGGGATCATGTCACCCAGGGTCAGGTCGAGACGGGCATCGAGAATCTCGGTGCGACGCTGATCGCCATATTCGGCACGGATCACTTCCAGCTCTTCGCGGATCACTTCCATCAGGCGCACGGCGCTGTTGAGGATGCGGATCAGCTCGCCGATCTGGTTGAGGATCTCTTGATACTCGGCCAGCAGCTTCTCGTGCTCCAGACCGGTCAGACGGTGCAGGCGCAGTTCCAGAATGGCTTGTGCCTGCTCTGGCGACAGGAAGTATTTGCCTTCGCGCAGACCGTATTGCGGATCGAGGTTTTCCGGACGGCACGAATCGGCACCGGCTCGTTCAACCATCGCCACTACGGCGGAAGATTCCCAAGGCGTGCTGATCAACGCTTCCTTGGCTTCCGAAGGAGTCGGCGAAGCCTTGATCAGAGCGATAACCGGGTCGATGTTCGACAGGGCGACGGCCTGGCCTTCGAGGATGTGGCCACGCTCACGCGCCTTGCGCAGCTCGAACACGGTACGACGGGTGACGACTTCGCGACGGTGACGAACGAAGGCTTCCAGCAGATCCTTGAGGTTAAGGATGCGTGGGCGGCCATCGATCAGCGCAACGATGTTGATGCCGAATACCGATTGCAACTGGGTCTGGGCGTAGAGGTTGTTGAGGATCACCTCAGGCACTTCGCCGCGACGCAGTTC
>NZ_JBIUVJ010000122.1:0-6529 GCF_044742875.1 Pseudomonas sp. NPDC087817 | reverse complement strand
CGATGGGCGCTAGGTGCGGCTAGTGCACGGGCGGTGGCGACATCCGCATTGATCGCCGTTTTCAATGCCTCCAGGGAGGCGAATCGCTGCTCTTCACGCAGCTTTTGGTGGAAAACCACCGTCAAACGCCGGTCATACAGATCGCCGGCAAAATCTAAAAGATGAACCTCAAGGTGGGCCTTGCCATCACCTTGCACCGTGGGCCGCACGCCGATATTGGCGACGCCGGGCCAGGTTTTGCCGTCAATATCGACATCCACCAGATACACCCCGGTGAACGGCACGCGACGACGCTTGAGTTGAATGTTGGCCGTGGGCGTACCCAGTTGCCGGGCCAGTTTCTGGCCATGCAGCACGCGGCCGGCGATGCGGTACGGACGGCCGAGCAAACGTTCGGCCAAGGGAAAATCAGCGGCGGCCAACGCGTTGCGCACCTGGGTGCTGCTGACGCGAATGCCGTCCAGCTCGACGGTTTGCGCAGCCTCAACGGTGAAGCCGTGAACTTGCCCGGCCTGCAACAGAAAATCGAAATCGCCGAGGCGATCGCAGCCGAAGCGGAAGTCGTCACCCACTTCCAGATGTTGTACGCCGAGGCCGTCCACCAGAATGGTATCGACGAACTCACTGGCGCTGAGCTTGCTCAAGCGCTGGTTGAATGCCAGGCACAGAACCCGGTCAACGCCTTCGGCCGCCAGCAGTTGCAGCTTGTCGCGCAACCGGGCCAGACGCGCCGGCGCGGTCTCTGGCGCAAAGAATTCCCGTGGCTGCGGCTCGAAAATCACCACGCAGCTGGGTACGCCCAACTCATGCGCACGCTCACGCAGTCGGGCCAGGATAGCCTGGTGACCACGGTGAACACCGTCAAAGTTGCCAATAGTGGCGACGCAGCCCCGATGCTGGGGGCGCAAGTTGTGGAGGCCTCGAACCAGCTGCATAACGCGCTTCTTGCTCATAAAGTGGTCGATTATAACCACACCCGACGGTCGACGACAGGCAACACCGTAACGCAAAGTGATCGAGCCGACAAAACTGCCGGCCCGCGCCCGTTCATAAAGGGTGAAACCTCAGCTCAAGGCCTTGCGATTGAAGTCACGCAGGCGGAAACCGAGCAGCAGCAACATACCGAAATAAGCGACCACACCGGCAACCACCAAAGCGCCAAGACGCAGGAAGCGCTCAAGCATGTGGCCTTGATCCCACGCAGGCATGAAATGCATGCCGATCAGCAATACTGCGGACATTACCACCACAGCCACTACCAGTTTGAAGCCGAACATGTACCAACCCGGTTGCGGTTGATACATCTTTTGTTTGCGCAATTGATAGAACAGCAGCCCGGCATTCAGGCACGCGCCGGCACTGATCGCGAGCGCCAGGCCGGCGTGCGCCAACGGGCCAATCAATACCAAGTTGAATAATTGAGTGACCACCAAGGTGAAGATCGCGATTTTCACCGGGGTACGAATGTTCTGTTGCGCATAAAAGCCCGGCGCCAGCACTTTGATCACGATAATCCCGAGCAGACCGACAGAATAGGCAATCAGCGCCCGCTGGGTCATTTCGGCATCGAAGCCACTGAACTGACCGTACTGGAACAGCGATACGGTCAACGGTTCAGCGAGAATCCCCAGCGCCAGTGCACACGGCAGCACCAGCACAAAGCACAGACGCAGACCCCAATCGAGGATTCGCGAATACTCATGGCGATCCTTGCTGGCGTAGGTTTTCGCCAGCGTCGGCAGCAGAATGGTGCCCAGCGCCACGCCGAGCACGCCGGATGGCAATTCCATCAAGCGGTCGGCGTAATACATCCACGACACCGAGCCCGCGACCAGAAACGAGGCGAAGATGGTGTTGATAATCAGCGAAATCTGACTGACCGACACGCCGAGAATCGCCGGCAACATCTGCTTCATTACCCGCCAGACACCGCTATCGCGCAGGTTCAGGCGCGGCAACACCAGCATGCCGATCTTTTTCAGGTGCGGCAGTTGATAAAGCAGTTGCGCCAGACCGCCCACCAGCACGGCCCAGCCCAAGGCCATGACCGGCGGATCGAAGTATGGCGTCAGGAACAGCGAAAACACGATCATGCTGACGTTAAGCAGGGTCGGCACAAACGCCGGCACCGAAAAGCGGTTCCAGGTATTGAGAATCGCACCGGCCAGCGACGACAGCGAGATCAGCAATATATAAGGGAACGTCACCCGCAACAGATCGGAGGTGAGCTGGAATTTTTCCGGTGTGTCGGTGAAACCGGGCGCCGTGGCCCAGATCACCCAGGGCGCCGCGATCATGCCCAGCGCAGTGACCACGGCCAACACCAAGGTCAGCAACCCCGAAACGTAGGCAATGAATGTGCGTGTCGCCTCCTCGCCCTGTTGGCTTTTGTATTCGGCCAGAATCGGCACAAATGCCTGCGAGAAAGCGCCCTCGGCGAAGATCCGCCGCAGCAGATTGGGCAATTTGAAGGCAATAAAGAAGGCATCCGTCGCCATCCCGGCGCCGAATGTGCGAGCAATCAGCGTGTCACGAACAAACCCCAAAACACGGGAAAGCATCGTGATAGAGCTGACGGCGGCCAACGATTTGAGCAGATTCATTGAGGGAATTTGTGCCTGTCGATAAACAGCAGGCGAACAAAGCGCCTACTTGTGCGATACTCCGCGCCGCAGCAGCACAGAGCCAAAGCTCGCGAGTTTACAGGTCAAGCGCCGGAAATAAATATCCCGCCTCTTTATACCTACCACTTAGCGGAACGTTTCAAGTGCCCTTGACAAGACTTCAACTCATCGGCATGATTCGCGGCCTATTTTGTTTGCTATTTCCTAAAAAGTCTTTCGAGGAGCTCGACGGTGGCCAACTCACCTTCCGCCAAAAAACGTGCAAAACAGGCTGAGAAGCGTCGCAGCCACAACGCCAGCCTGCGTTCCATGGTTCGCACCTACAGCCAGAATGTCGTGAAAGCCATCGACGCAATAGACGCTGAAAAAGCTCAAGCTGCATACGTTCTGGCTGTGCCAGTTATCGACCGTATGGCCGATAAAGGCATCATCCACAAGAACAAGGCTGCTCGCCATAAGAGCCGCCTGAATGGCCACGTTAAAGCGCTGAAAGAAGCTGCTTAATCGACGTAGTCATTAAAAAACCGACCTCAGGGTCGGTTTTTTATTGCCTGCGATTTGGTAAATCCCGCTCATAAAAAATGGGAGGGGACTCATCCCCTCCCACATTGCACATCTGATTTGCGCGTTATTGCTGAACCGGCACCCACGGCAGAATCGGGATGGCGGTCACCGCATTCTGCGGACTACCCTCGATCACGCGATCGCTGTAGACCAGATACACCAGCGTGTTGCGCTTCTTGTCGAGGAAGCGCACCACCTGCATGGTCTTGAACACCAGCGACGTGCGCTCCTTGAACACCTCGTCACCATCCTTCAGCTCACCTTTGAACTTGATCGGACCCACCTGACGGCAGGCGATCGAGGCTTCGGCGCGATCCTCAGCCAGACCCAAGCCACCTTTCACGCCCCCAGTCTTGGCGCGCGATAGATAGCAGGTCACACCCTCGACCTTCGGATCATCAAACGCCTCGACCACGATCCGATCATTTGGACCGACAAGCTTGAACACTGTCGATACCTGACCGATTTCTTCGGCCGAGGCCAGCAACGGCAACGCCATCAACAGACCCAACAATCCTTTTGCTATACGCATCAAGTTTTCCTTAAACCAGAATCAGGTTGTCACGATGAACCAATTCCGGCTCAGCCATGTAACCCAGCAAACCGACAATCGCCTCTGACGACTGACCGATAATTTTTTGCGCTTCCAGCGCACTGTAATTGGCGAGACCACGGGCGATTTCACGACCATCCGGCGCCACACAGACCACCATCTCACCGCGACGGAAACTGCCCTGCACCAACTTCACACCCACTGGCAGCAAGCTCTTGTTGCCTTGGGATAACGCCGACACCGCCCCATCATCCAACACCAGCGTGCCGCGAGTCTGCAGATGCCCAGCCAGCCACTGCTTGCGCGCCGCGAGCATGCCACGCTCAGGCGACAGCAAGGTGCCGATACGCTCACCCGCCTTCAGGCGATCAAGTACACGCTCAAGACGCCCACCGACAATGATGGTATGCGCACCGGAACGCGCAGCCAGACGTGCCGCACGCAACTTGGTCTGCATGCCGCCCCGCCCCAGCGCACCGCCAGTTCCACCCGCAACCGCATCCAGAGCCGGATCATCGGCGCGAGCCTCATAAATCAGCTGAGCCTCGGGATTGTTACGCGGATCAGCGTCGAACATGCCATCGCGATCCGTGAGAATCACCAGCAAATCGGCTTCAACCAGGTTGGCCACCAGCGCTGCCAGCGTGTCGTTGTCACCAAAACGGATTTCATCGGTGACCACGGTGTCGTTTTCATTGATCACCGGAATGACTTTCAGCTCGACCAGCGCACGCAAGGTGCTGCGGGCGTTCAGGTAGCGCTTGCGATCGGAGAGGTCGTCGTGAGTCAGGAGAATCTGCGCAGTGTGCCGACCATGCTCGGCGAAGCTCGACTCCCAAGCCTGCACCAGCCCCATCTGGCCAATTGCCGCGGCCGCCTGGAGCTCGTGCATCGCACTGGGTCGTGCGGTCCAGCCCAAACGGCTCATGCCGGCCGCCACTGCCCCGGAGGACACCAGCACCAACTCGACGCCGGCCTCATGCAAGGCCACCATCTGCTCGACCCAAACACTCATTGCCGCACGATCCAGCCCTTTGCCATCAGCTGTCAGCAAAGCGCTGCCGATCTTCACGACCCAACGCTGCGCACCTGTCACCTTGCTCCGCATCATCTTCAACCTTAGCTTGAGGGCAGCGCGACCCAGCGCCACCCATGACGTTATTTGTGACTTGCGATTTCCAGATACTAAAACGCCGCTCGATTGAGCGGCGCTTAAGTTTACTGCAACGAATCAGTCGCGCACGTAAATGATTTCCGGACCGTCTTCGTCATCCACATCTTCTTCGTCCCAATCATCGTCACCGATGTCATGGACCGACTTCACGCCGCTACGACGCAGGGCACGCTTGTCATCCAGCGCCTGCAATTGCGCGCGAGCTTCGTCTTCGATGCGCTGATCGAGATCGGCCAGCTCTTCTTTGTAAGCCGGGTCATTGGCCAGACGATCAGCACGATCTTCCATGTAACGCATGATGTCATGACACAGACGCTCGGTACCGATCTTGGCGATCGCCGAGATCACGTAAACCGGACCAGTCCATTCCAGGCGATCAACGATTTCCTTGACGCGCTCTTCGTGCTCTTCTTCAAGGATCTGGTCGCACTTGTTCAGCACCAGCCAGCGATCACGCTCAGCCAGAGACGGACTGAACTTGATCAGTTCGTTGACGATCACTTCCGCGGCATCCGGTGCACTGGTGTCATCCAGCGGCGCCATGTCGACGAGGTGCAGCAACAGACGCGTACGCGCCAAGTGCTTGAGGAAGCGGATACCCAGGCCAGCACCGTCGGAAGCACCTTCGATCAGACCCGGAATGTCGGCCACGACGAAGCTCTTCCAGCGATCGACGCTGACCACACCGAGGTTTGGCACCAACGTGGTGAACGGGTAGTCGGCAACTTTCGGCTTGGCGGCAGAGACCGAGCGAATGAAGGTACTTTTACCGGCGTTCGGCAAGCCCAGCAAACCCACGTCAGCCAGTACTTTCATTTCCAGTTTCAGGTCACGCTGCTCACCCGGCTTACCCGGCGTGGTCTGGCGTGGCGCACGGTTGGTACTGGATTTGAAACGGGTGTTACCCAGACCGTGCCAGCCGCCCTGTACGACCATCAACTTCTGACCGGCCTTGGTCAGGTCGCCGATGACTTCCTGAGTCGCCGAGTCGATCACGGTCGTGCCGACCGGAACGCGCAGGATCAGGTCCTCACCTTTCTTGCCGGTGCAGTCGGTGCTGCCGCCGTTGGAACCACGCTCGGCATCGAAGTGCCGGGTGTAACGGTAGTCGACCAAGGTGTTGAGGTTTTCGTCAGCCATCATGTAGATAGAGCCGCCGTCACCACCATCACCACCGTTCGGACCACCGTTTTCGATGAACTTTTCCCGACGGAAACTCATGGCGCCATTGCCGCCATCACCAGCCTTTACGCGAATCGATACTTCATCAACAAACTTCATAACCAACGCCTCTCGCCATACGGACGAGCCGAAAAACAATCAAGACATAAGACTCTTGCAAAAATGAGCGCAGCGACCCCAAAACACGACCTGCATCGCACGCCGACAGCCCATACAAACAGTTTTGCAAGAGACTCACCCCACAAACGAAAAAGCCCCGTCGCAAGACAGGGCTCTTCCAGCGATCTCGCGATTAAGCCGCGACAACGCTCACGTAACGGCGGTTGAACGCGCCTTTTACTTCAAACTTGATCACGCCTTCGATTTTAGCGAAGAGGGTGTGATCCTTACCCATGCCTACACCGTAACCGGCGTGGAATTGGGTACCGCGCG
>NZ_JBIUVJ010000121.1:0-6709 GCF_044742875.1 Pseudomonas sp. NPDC087817 | reverse complement strand
CAAGCCTTGGTTGTTGTACAGGTGCTCACCTCGGCGGAAAACCATCGAGCCCAGACGCTGGGTCAGCGGTGCACCACGCCGGGGTTGCAACCCCGACAACGGCACCATGCCCAGGCTGAAGCGCGCGTATCCGTGACTCTTATAGTGTTGAATCAGGCCGACCATCATGAATTCCATGGTCAGCTTGGGGGCGTCCGGGTGCGCGCGCATCAGGTCGAGACTGGCCAGATCATGGCTATAAGTCTCGAGCAGGTTGGCGAACGCCACCGGGCGGCCTTCGAAGCGAATCACCGCAATGCGGAAATGCTTCAGGTAATCGTCGCTGAAACGGCCGAGGGAGAAGCCTTTCTCGCGCACGTTCTTGCCGGTCAGCCACGCATCGGAAATCACTTTCAGCTCGTCCATTGGCGCCTGGCCCGGCTCATGGATCTCCAGCGACAGACCGTCGCGGGTGCCACGGTTCCAGGTGTAACGCAGGTCCTTCATCTCTTTGCCCTTGGCTTCCAGGTCAAAGCGCTGCAGATCGACCCGGGCTTCTTCACCGAGTTTGATCGCGGTCAGGCCGATGTCCATGTAGTAGGGCAGGTTCTCCGCGCGCACTTGGTAGAACACAGGGCGAGCATGGTGGATGTCGCACAGGTCGCGGAACTGCCAGATCATTTCTGCGCGTTGCTGGCCAGGGCCGATCGGGTCGTACAGCGCAACAAGGCTGCGGCCCCGGCGCGCGTACATCAGGAACGCTTCGTCGTTCTGGTGAAACAGCAACGCCTTGTCACCGGTCAGCGCGAGGCCGCCGTCGGGTTGCGACGAGGCCATAAGGATTTTCGCGGCGCGATCGAGTTCATCAGGTGTCGGCAGATGGATCACCGGACGGGCAGTGCGCAGCAGCCAGGTCAGGGCGATCACCAGCAACAGCACAGCGGCGCCGAGCAGCGAACGCAGGCCACGCGGTGCGTCAGCATCAAGGGTGAACTGCCACCACAACTGATGGCTGTACGGCACGTCCTGATAAGCGAACAGCAGCAGCCACGTCGATGCACCGAGGACGCACAGGCTGGCCACCAGATATAGCGGCGAGAAGGGCAGTTCGGTCAGACGGCTCGGGCGATAGAACGAGCGACGGAACACACCGAGCAATGCAGCGGTGAGTGTCATCAGCGTGGCTTCTTCCCAGTCGAAGCCTTTGAGCAATGAGAGCAGGGCGCCAACCAGCAACAGAATGGTGGTGAGCATCCATGCCGCCGACAGGCGACGGCGCAGGCCCTGAGCCAGCATCAGGCACAACACGCCGATCAGGCTGGCGCCGAAGTGCGAAGCATCGACCAGACGATGCGGGATCAGGAAACCGATGTGCTCCAGGCGCGTGTCGATTTCAGGGGTGGCACCGGAAAACAGCAGGACCACGCCGGACAGGAACACCAGCACCGCCAGAATCGGTGCCGCCAGACCGGACGCCGCGCGCATGGTCTGAGTTTGAAACAAGCGCTGACCTTCATTGATCAGCAGCAGTACACAGGCCACCAGCAGCGGCAGTACTACGTAAATCAGGCGATACAACAACAACGCTGCAGCCAGTGGCGCGGCACCTAGTTTGTCGGCAAACGCGGCCAGCAGAATGGCTTCGAACACACCGACGCCACCCGGTACGTGGCTGAGCACACCGGCGGCCAGGGCCAGCAGGTACACCAGCAGGAACGCGCCAAATGGTGGCGCTTCGGGCAGCAATAGATAGAGAACGGTCGCGGCAGCGGCAACGTCGAGCGCGGTGATGACCAGTTGCAGGAAGGTCAGACGTCGGCCCGGCAGACGCAGGGTGCGACGGCCGGCCCGAACCAACAGGTTGTCGCGGTAAGGTTGTTCCGGCAGGCGTCGGCGATAGATGCCAATCGCCAGAATCGCGCCCAGTGCGAGCACTGCGCCGGCAACAGCGCCGAGCAGTCCTTCAGACAGCCCCAGCGCCTGAGAGGCGGCGGGCAGGTCGCTAAGGGTGGCGAGTGCGGCCAGCGGCGGCAGCGCACAGCCCAGCGACAGGCTGGCGAACAAGGTCATGTGCGCGACTTCGGAAGCGCCCACGCCCAAGCGTGCATATAAACGGTAGCGCACCGAACCGCCGGACAGCAGCGACAGGCCGATGGCGTTGCCGATCGCAAACGCGGTGAAGCCGCCGAGCGCCAGCATGCGCGGTGGCAGTGTCACACCGGCGTAGCGGCTGGCCGACCATTCATAGCCGAGCAGAATAATGAAGCCGACCACGGTTGCGCCGAAAGCGCCAAGCAGGGCGGGTTTCGGCACATCGAGAATCGAGTCGTGCAACGCATCGAGATCGAGTTCGACGAGCAAGTGGCGACAGGCAATCAGCGCTATGGTGAACAACAGCAATGTGACCCCCAGCCCGATGGGCTGACGGTATTTGCTCAATCGATCCAGCAAGCGCAAGCGCTCGGGTTTGATCGGATGTTCCGCTGTGACGGTGTCTTGTGGATCAGACGAGTTGGCGCGCATCAATCACCTCTTGGATTGTGCGCGACAGGATGGAGGTATCCAGCCAAGTTACCAATCCCTGTAGAAAAAAATAATCACAAAATACTACGCCTCTCACCGGGTATCGGCGAGGGCAGTTCCTGGATTGCAGAGGCCTTGCCTGCGACTCAAGCATAGTCGCAAGTCAGAACATCTGAAGATCCCAAGCGGTTCACTGCACAGTGACAGATCATTGTTGCGAAAGGACTTTTTCAACAGATACAAAAAAGGCCACTCTTTCGAGTAGCCTTTTTTGATGTTTGGTTGCGGGAGCCGGATTTGAACCGACGACCTTCGGGTTATGAGCCCGACGAGCTACCAGACTGCTCCATCCCGCGTCTGTGTGTCGGCATTCTACAGAGGATCGCCGGGGTGTCAACCTCCAATCTGGATAAAATCTGTTGAGGTTCAATCGGTTAGCGGTTTTTTAGGATGCTTGAGCAGAGCGCGGAGCAGGCGGGGCAAGGCTTTCAGCTCTATTGGCTATGCATTTTCGATTGAGAAAATAAATTCATCGGTCTTTTCCTACACAGGGAAAAGAACATTCGGCACTACTGGTGCTATATACAGTTGTCAGTGAGATACTGCCGATCCGGCTTGCCACGTTTCCTTTTCTGACATGACTCAGCGAAAAATCATCCACGTCGACTGTGACTGTTTCTACGCCGCCATCGAGATGCGTGATGACCCGCGTCTGGCAGGCAAGCCATTGGCGGTGGGCGGCTCGGCGGATCGGCGAGGGGTGATCGCCACCTGCAACTACGAGGCGCGAGCTTATGGTGTGCGTTCGGCGATGTCGTCGGGACACGCCCTCAAGCTGTGTCCGGATTTGACCATCGTCAAACCGCGCATGGACGCTTATCGTGAGGCCTCAAAGGAAATCCACACGATTTTCGCCGATTACACCGACTTGATTGAGCCGCTGTCGCTGGATGAAGCCTATCTGGACGTATCGGACAGCGCGCACTTCGGCGGTAGTGCCACACGGATCGCCCAGGACATTCGCCGCCGGGTCTCCAATCAATTGCACATCACTGTTTCTGCAGGCGTGGCGCCGAACAAGTTTCTGGCAAAGATCGCCAGCGACTGGAAAAAGCCCAACGGTTTGTTCGTGATCACCCCGGACCAGGTCGAGGATTTTGTCAGCGGCTTGCCGGTGAGCAAGCTGCACGGCGTCGGCAAGGTCACGGCCGACAAGCTGGGCAAACTGGGCATCGTTGACTGCATGCAATTGCGCGAGTGGGACAAGCTGGCGCTGGTGCGCGAATTTGGCAGTTTTGGCGAGCGACTCTGGAGTCTGGCCCGTGGGATTGATGATCGGCTGGTGCACAACGACAGTCGCCGTCAGTCGATCAGTGTGGAAAACACCTACGATGTCGACCTGCCGGATTTACGCAGTTGCCTGGACAAGTTGCCGGAGCTTCTGGAAACCCTGAAAACCCGTATGGCGCGGATCGACAGCAGTTATCGACCGGGCAAGCCATTCGTCAAAGTGAAGTTTCATGATTTTACCCAGACGACGCTGGAGCAGGCCGGGGCAGGGCGGGATTTGGGCAGTTATCAGTTGATGCTGACGCAGGCGTTCAATCGCGGTGGGAAACCGGTACGGCTGCTTGGGGTAGGGGTGAGGCTGGAGGATTTGCGCGGCGGGTTTGAGCAGATGGAGTTGTTTGAGCGGTAGTTTTGTTGCGAATTTTCGATTGCAATCGCGGGCAAGCCCGCTCCCACAGGGATGTTTGGTGTCCACACGATTTGTGTTTCACCATCTAGCACTGTGGGAGCGGGCTTGCCCGCGATGCTTTCAGCTTTTAGTTCGGTCCCGGATCAGCCACTAAACGTCCGGCATCCTTGGTCAAAGACTTGAGAAACTCAGTCTGCAACTCAGGATCGTTGCGTGTCAGTTCGATCAGGCTTTGTTCCAGTTCGCTGGCTTCTTCTTCCAGGCCCAGCTCGGACAGGCGTTTGACCCGGTGAACCCACTGGCTTACTTCGTCATCCTCCAGATCGTCGTAAATCAGCCCGTGCGCTTCCAGCAACTTGCCGCGCAAGTGGCTACTGATCAGCAGGGATGAGTCGGAATGCACGTCATCCTTGGCGTCTTCGACGCTGATCTGCAATTTGCCGACATGATTGAGGTCATTTTCGGCAAACGGACTGTCCAGCAGGTTCAGACGCAGCACACCATTACGATCGGTGGTCATGTCGAAGGTCTGCTTGCCGGCCTTGACCTGCACCGGACGCTCGCTCCATGGCAGGCTCGAATACTCCGTGCGCTTGTCGCGCTGGACTTCATCGATGCCGGCCAGGTTCTGTTGCGCACGACCATTGGACTGCACGTTCATGAACGGGTTGAGCCCGGCGAAACCGTAGCTCAGCCAGTCCTTGGTCACGCTGTCCGGCAAATTGCCGAGGGCGAAGACGTTGACCACGTTCGCGCCGACGCCGCCGACCACCGCCACCGCGCCCAGCGGAATCTCGTAGATTTCGCGCCAGGGTTGGTAAGGCGTATAGCGATCGTAACGACGAGTGACTTCGAACTCAGTGACTTCGAACGTCTTCTGCTCGTTGATCTTCACGCGTCGCTGCGGCAGCTCAAGCTCCTTAGGCTCACCGACATCAATCTGCAGGCTGTGATCGAGCAACTTTCGCTCGACCCGCTCTTCGTGCTCGCTGCGCTGTGACATGTGATTGGCACAGCCGCTGACCAGCAGGGCGCCACACAGGGTGGCGCCTCCGAGGCCTAAGGTGTTTCGCTTGAACATGACGTCTCTATCTGGTTTCAGCGGCGGATACGGGCCTGAAGGAAGGACAATACGTCAGCCACCGGCAGCGCTTGCGCCTCGCCTTCGGTACGGCTCTTGTATTCCAGGTTGCCTTCGGCGAGGCCGCGGTCGCTGACCACGATCCGGTGTGGAATGCCGATCAGCTCCATGTCCGCGAACTTGATGCCGGGGCTGGTTTTCTTGTCGCGATCGTCCAGCAGCACTTCGAAACCGGCCGCTGTCAGTTCGGCGTACAGCTTGTCGGTGGCTTCGCGAACCTGCTCGGTTTCATAACGCAGCGGTACCAGGGCGATCTGGAACGGCGCCAGGGTGTCGCTCCAGATGATGCCGTTGGCGTCGTTGTTCTGCTCGATGGCAGCCGCTACCACACGGGAAACGCCGATGCCGTAGCAACCCATTTCCAGGGTAACCGGCTTGCCGTTCTCGCCCAGCACTTCGCACTTCATCGCCTTGCTGTACTTGTTGCCCAGCTGGAAGATGTGCCCGACTTCGATGCCGCGCTTGATTTCCAGAGTGCCTTTGCCGTCCGGGCTTGGGTCGCCGGCCACGACATTGCGCAGGTCAGCCACGGTCGGAACCGGCAGGTCACGCTCCCAGTTCACACCGAAGTAATGCTTGTCGTCGATGTTCGCGCCGATACCGAAGTCGCTCATCAGCTCGACCGAGCGGTCGATGATGATCGGCAGCGGCAGGTTCAGCGGGCCGAGCGAACCGGCGCCGGCGCCGATGGCGTTGCGCAGTTCGGCATCGGAAGCCATGACCAGCGGGCTGGCCACGCCTGGCTGCTGGGCCGCTTTGATTTCGTTGAGTTCGTGGTCGCCACGGATGATCAGGGCAATCAGCTTGCCTTCTTCTTCCGCGTGCACGATCAGGGTCTTGATGGTCTTTTCAATCGGCAGATTGAATTTTTCCACCAGCGCCGCGATGGTCTTGGTATCTGGTGTATCAACCAGGCGCAACTCTTCGGCTGGTGCTGGACGCGAGGTTTCGCGAGGCACAGCTTCGGCCTTTTCGATGTTCGCCGCGTAGTCGGAGCCATTGCTGAAGACGATATCGTCTTCGCCGGACTCGGCCAGTACGTGGAATTCGTGCGAGCCTGCGCCACCGATCGAACCGTTGTCGGCTTCAACAGGGCGGAATTTCAGGCCCAGACGAGTAAACACGTTGCAGTACGCTTCGTGCATGCGGTCGTAAGTGACCTGCAGCGACGCCTGATCAGCGTGGAACGAGTACGCATCCTTCATGATGAATTCGCGGCCGCGCATCAAGCCGAAGCGTGGACGGATTTCGTCACGGAATTTGGTCTGGATCTGGTACAGGTTGATCGGCAGCTGCTTGTAGCTGCTCAACTCGTTGCGCATCAGATCGGTGATCACTTCTTCGTGGGTCGGGCCCGCGCAGAAGTC
>NZ_JBIUVJ010000120.1:0-6828 GCF_044742875.1 Pseudomonas sp. NPDC087817 | reverse complement strand
AAACACAATAAGAAAAAACAAAAGAACAACACAAACAAGAAAACAAAAGTGAAGAAAAAACATAACCCCCAAGCTAATACAAAGATAAGCAAGGAAATTCAGGAAATCAGCGACGCCCGACTGGGCAGAAGCGCCCGCCACTTTAGCAATGGTTATCGGTCCACTCAAGTTTTTTACCGAGAGCTCGCCGAAGAGCATTTTCTTTAGCGAATCGAGCGTCAGAATGCTCATGGTCCAAGTGCGACGGGCACCCTCGCCAATTGCGGCCAACGGCCCGTAACTGACCTCGCGAATCATCTCCGGCGGCCAGTCGATGGCTTTCACGCCGGCCCCCAGGTAACCGCTTGGCGACTTGCTTTCACCGCGAGCGGCCAAGGTCACCGGGACGTCGATTTGAGCACCATCACGCTCGACGCGCAGCATGATTTTGGTATCAGGACGCGTACGAACGGTATCCACCACTTGCTGCCAGTCATTGAGTGCCTGGCCATCAAGCGTCAGCAGACGATCACCGGTTTTCAGGCCAGCCGCCTGAGCCGGGCCCTTCGGATCAAGCTCGGCAAGCACCGGCGGCAAGGCCGGACGCCATGGACGAATACCCAGAGAACGGATCGGATCCGGCTCATCAGCACCCTTGAGCCAGTGATCCAGCGCCAGTTCGCGCGGCGAATCTGCAGTAGAACCCTGCTCACGGACCAGCAACTGCAACGAGCCGCTCTCACCGAGTCGACGAACCAGTTGCAGATTGACAGCAGCCCAGCCAGAGGTCGGCTCGCCATCAATCGCAACAATTTCCTGACCTGCGCTCAAACCAGCCTTGGCCGCAATGCTACCGGACTCGACCGCCCCGATCACCGGACGCACCTGCTCGCTTCCGAGCATGGCCAGCACCCAGAAGAACACCAAGGCCAAAAGGAAGTTGGCAATTGGGCCGGCGGCGACAATGGCGATACGCTGGCGAACCGACTTGCGGTTGAACGACTGGTCGAGCTGATCGACCGGCACTTCACCTTCGCGCTCATCGAGCATCTTCACGTAACCACCCAACGGGATGGCAGCGACGACGAACTCGGTGCCTTGCTTGTCGTGCCAACGCAGCAACGGCATACCGAAGCCTACGGAAAAGCGCAGAACCTTGACGCCGCAGCGACGCGCGACCCAGAAATGGCCGAATTCGTGAAAGGTGACCAGCACACCCAAAGCGATCAGGGTGCCGGCAATCATATAGAGCGCGCTCATCTACTTTCTCCGCAATCCCGTTCAGTGCCGCGTGAAGCCATTGTGTTTCTAAATCTATCGGTCGTGACGCTTCAACCATTGTTCCGCCAGGACTCGCGCCCTGGCGTCTGCCGTGAAGACCGCATCGAGATCGCCGAGTGCCACAACCGGCTCGAGACTCAAGACCTCCTCGATGATACTCGCGATTTCCAGATAACGAACCCGTCCGTCGAGAAACGCTGCGACCGCCACTTCATTGGCGGCATTGAGCATCGCCGGCGCGCTGTCGCCCGCCTCGGCAGCCTGCCGCGCCAGACGCAGGCAGGGGAAGCGCTCTTCGTCCGGCGCTTCGAAGTCCAGACGCGCGATCGCAAACAGGTCCAGCGGCACCACGCCGGAATCAATTCGCTCCGGCCAGGCCAGTGCATTGGCAATTGGCGTACGCATGTCGGGATTGCCCAACTGCGCCAACACCGAACCATCGACATAATCGACCAGCGAGTGAATCACGCTCTGCGGATGGATCACCACCTCGACTTGGGACGGCTTGGCATCAAACAACCAGCAGGCCTCGATCAGCTCGAGACCTTTATTCATCATGCTTGCCGAATCCACGGAAATCTTGCGCCCCATGGACCAGTTCGGGTGCGCACAGGCCTGGTCAGGTGAAACATGCGCCAACTCACTCATGGGCGTCTGTCGGAACGGGCCGCCAGAGGCTGTGAGTAAAATCCGACGCACGCCGACGCTGCTTAATCCACGGGCGAAATCCTGTGGCATGCACTGGAAAATCGCGTTGTGCTCACTGTCGATCGGCAGCAGCACCGAACCGCTCTTGCGTACCGCCTGCATGAACAAGGCGCCGGACATCACCAACGCCTCTTTATTGGCCAACAGGATCTTCTTGCCCGCCTCGACGGCTGCCAGTGTCGGGCGCAAGCCTGCCGCACCGACGATCGCAGCCATGACCGCATCGACTTCCGGCGCAGAGGCGACCTGACACAGGCCCTCCTCCCCCACCAGCACACGGGTTGGCAAACCGGCTGCGCGCAAATCGTCCTGCAAACCGCGAGCGGCGGCGACTTCCGGCACCACGGCATACTGCGGCACATGACGTACGCACAAGGCCAGCAGCTCAGCCAGACGAGTGAAACCACTCAAGGCGAAAACCTGGTAACGCTCAGGGTGGCGAGCAATCACATCCAGAGTGCTCAGGCCGATCGAGCCGGTAGCCCCCAGAACGGTAATCTGCTGCGGGCGGCTCACGGTGCAGCCATCCACAGCAATACAGCGAAGACTGGAATAGCCGCCGTCAGACTGTCGATGCGATCAAGCACGCCGCCATGACCCGGCAGCAAATTGCTGCTGTCCTTGATGCCGGACTGACGCTTGAACATGCTTTCGGTGAGATCACCGACGACCGAGACAAATACGATCAGTGCCGCGCCAATCAGGCCTTTAAGCAACTCTGCCACTGTCCAGTCGCGCACCAGCCCGACAATGGCGGTAATCACCAGGCTCAGCGCCAGGCCACCATAAACGCCTTCCCAGCTTTTGCCCGGGCTGACCTGAGGCGCCAACTTGCGCTTGCCGAATGCACGACCCGAGAAGTAGGCGCCGATATCCGCACCCCAGACCAGCACCATCACCGCCATGATCAGCCAGTTGCCCAACGGGTACTGCTTGATCTGCACCAGACCTTGCCAGGCCGGCAGCAGAATCAACAGGCCGATCAGCAGTTTGGTGGCAGCACTGGACCAATGCTCGCTGGAGCGCGGGTATGTCAACACGAGAAACGTTGCCACGGCCCACCACAACACCGAAGCACCGAGCACCCAAGGCGCAAGACCGGGTAGCACATACATGACGAACAGCATCAATGCGACGACAGCGGCAAAGCCGACGCGGAACGATTGTGCGGTGAAGCCCGCCAGACGCGCCCATTCCCAGGCGCCGAGACTCACGACCAGACCAATGAACAGCGCAAAAGCGGAACCTTCGAGCAGGAAAAACCCGCACAAGGCAATCGGCAGCAGGATCAGCGCAGTGATGATTCGTTGTTTAAGCATTAAACCCGGGCTCCAGCTTCGACCTGCTCGCTCGTTTTACCGAAGCGACGCTGGCGCGAAGCGAAATCGGCCAGCGCATTGCGCATGGCATCGTGTTTGAAGTCCGGCCAGAACAGGTCGGAGAAGTACAACTCGGCGTAAGCCAGTTGCCACAGCAGGAAGTTACTGATGCGGTGCTCGCCACCCGTGCGAATGCACAGGTCCGGCAACGGCAGATCGCCGGTCGCCAGACAGGTTTGCAACAGATCAGGGGTGATGTCTTCCGGACGCAGATGCCCGGCCTGGACTTCACGGGCCAGACGCTGCGCAGCCTGCGCGATATCCCACTGACCACCGTAGTTGGCGGCAATCTGCAGGATGAAGCGGTTGGCACCCGCAGTCATGGCCTCGGCTTCGCGCATCGCGGTTTGAAGCTCCGGATGAAAGCGCGAACGATCGCCAATGATGCGCAGGCTGATGTTGTTGTCATTGAGACGCTTGGCTTCACGACGCAAGGCCTTGAAGAACAGATCCATCAAGGCACTGACTTCATCGGCCGGGCGCTGCCAGTTTTCACTGGAAAAAGCGAACAGGGTCAACACTTCGACCTTGGCTTCAGCGCACACCTCAATAACGGCCCGCACAGCATCCACGCCCGCTTTATGCCCGGCGACACCCGGCATAAAGCGTTTTTTCGCCCAGCGATTGTTGCCATCCATGATGATCGCGACATGGCGCGGCACCGCGGACGGCGCAGTCTGCTTGGTCTTGTCCATTTAAAGCTCGACCCTTATACGGCCATCAGGTCTTTTTCTTTCTCTGCCAGCTTCGCGTCGATTTCAGCCACGAATTTCTTGGTCAGATCGTCGATCTCGCCAGTGGCGCGACGCTCTTCGTCTTCGCTGATCTCTTTTTCCTTGACCAGGTCCTTCAGCGAGCTGTTGGCATCACGACGAATGTTGCGCACGGCAACACGGGCGTCTTCAGCCACATCACGCGCCTGCTTGGTGAAACCGCGACGGGTTTCTTCGGTCAGGGCCGGCATGCTGATCAGCAGCAGCTCACCCAGGTTGGTCGGGTTCAGGTTCAGGCCTGCACTGCCGATCGCTTTGTCCACAGCACCGAGCATGTTGCGCTCGAACGCGACAACTTGCAGGGTACGCGCGTCTTTGACGGTGATGTTGGCGACTTGCTTGATCGGGGTGTCAGAGCCGTAGTACGGCACCATCACGCCTTCCAGAATGCTTGGGTGCGCTTGACCGGTACGGATGCGGCCGAAGTTGTGAGCCAGGGACTCAACCGACTTCGTCATGCGCTCTTTAGCGTCTTTCTTGATTTCGTTGATCATTGTTGGACTTCCTCGATCAGAGTGCCTTCAGCGCCGCCATGCACGATGTTCAGCAGGGCGCCGGGCTTGTTCATGTTGAATACGCGCAGCGGCATTTTGTGGTCGCGGCACAGGCAAATAGCCGTCAGGTCCATTACACCCAGCTTGCGATCCAGGACTTCATCATAAGTCAGATGATCGAACTTCTCGGCATGCGGGTCTTTGAACGGGTCTGCGGTGTAGACGCCATCGACCTTGGTCGCCTTCAGAACGACGTCGGCATCGATTTCGATTGCACGCAGGCAGGCTGCCGAATCCGTGGTAAAGAACGGATTGCCGGTACCGGCCGCGAAGATCACGACGTCCTTGGAGTTCAGGTGGCGCATGGCTTTGCGGCGATCATAATGATCGGTCACGCCAACCATGGAAATGGCCGACATCACGATGGCCGAGATATTGGCACGCTCCAACGCATCGCGCATGGCCAGGGCGTTCATCACAGTGGCCAGCATGCCCATGTGGTCGCCTGTAACCCGATCCATACCGGCTTTGCTCAGCGCTTCACCGCGGAACAGGTTGCCACCGCCGATCACCAGACCGACCTGTACGCCGATGCCGACCAGTTGGCCGACTTCCAGCGCCATCCGATCCAGCACTTTTGGATCGATCCCGAACTCTTCCGAGCCCATCAGGGCCTCGCCGCTAAGCTTGAGTAGAATGCGTTTATAGCGAGCCTGATAACCACTGCCCTGCTGAGCCATTGCGAATCTCTCCTGCGGCGTATTTAAAAATTCTTTGCGAGCTGTTTACAGCTGGCGTTCACTCTAGCTTGGCGCTGCTTCAGCGCCATCGGAACATGGCTTTGTAAGTCAGTTCCAAGTGGAAACCAATTAAAAATTGATAACCCCATCTGAAAAGAGGCTGCGCGCGTGAGCGGGCAGCCTCTTTCGGGCGACAGTTGAAAACCGTCTTATTGCTTGGCGGCAGCCAGCTGGGCAGCAACTTCTTCAGCGAAGTTGTCGACCGGCTTCTCGATGCCATCACCTACTTTGTAGTAAGTGAAGGAAACGATTTCTGCGCCGCCTTTCTTGGCCAGCTCGCCAACCTTGATTTCAGGGTTCTTGACGAACGCCTGCTCAACCAGGCTCGCTTCTGCCAGGAACTTGCTGATACGGCCTTTGACCATGGTCTCAACCATGTTTTCTGGCTTGCCTTTGATTTTTTCTTCGTTCAGCTGCAGGAACACAGCTTTTTCACGCTCGATCGCTTCATCGGAAACTTGCGAAGGCAGCAGGAACTCAGGGTTGCTTGCAGCTACGTGCATCGCGATGTCTTTGGCCAGCTCGACGTCGCCGCCTTTCAGAGCCACAACCACACCGATCTTGTTGCCGTGCAGGTACGAACCTACAACGTCACCTTCAATACGGGTCAGACGACGGATGTTCACGTTCTCGCCTACTTTGGCAACCAGTGCTTCGCGAGCGGCTTCTTGAGCAGCGATCAGCGGAGCAGCGTCGGTCAGCTTGTCAGCGAAGGCTTTTTCAACGCTGGCAGCAACAAAGTTTTTGAAGTCGTCTTGCAGAGCCAGGAAGTCGGTCTGCGAGTTCACTTCCAGGATAACGGCAGCTTTACCGTCGTCCTTGATTGCGATTGCGCCTTCAGCGGCAACGTTGCCAGCCTTTTTCGCAGCTTTGATCGCGCCCGAAGCACGCATATCATCAATGGCTTTTTCGATGTCGCCGTCAGCCTTTTCCAGGGCTTTCTTGCAGTCCATCATGCCTTCGCCGGTACGCTCGCGCAGTTCTTTAACCAACGCTGCAGTAATTGCTGCCATTTTCAAATTCCTCTTGGATAGGTTTTCAACCATTCCACCCGATCGAACGGGCGTTCAATTCTTCCCGAACCACCGTTGTAGCCGCTGCACGTTACAGGTGCAGGGTGAGCGCTGCCACACGTGGGCGCCGACAACGGTTTTCGAGGTGGCAAAAAGGGGGCCAGGCCCCCTTTTTGCTTACTGAGTCAACGCCAGGGCGTTAATTACTCAGCTGCAGCCTGAGTTTCTTCAGCTGCGAATTCTACAGTGCCGCCGCCAACATTGTTGCGACCACGGATAACTGCGTCAGCCATCGAACCCATGTACAGCTGGATAGCGCGGATTGCGTCATCGTTGCCTGGGATGATGTAGTCAACGCCTTCCGGGCTGCTGTTGGTATCGACAACGCCGATTACCGGGAT
>NZ_JBIUVJ010000119.1:0-6942 GCF_044742875.1 Pseudomonas sp. NPDC087817 | reverse complement strand
CTTCGCCGTGGGTCCCTGTGCCCTATACCTCCCCACCCCCCACGGCTGGTCGGGGTTTCGTAGATGTCGATCGGGCTGCCGATCTGGGCGATCCAGCCCAAGTGCATGATCGCGATGCGCTCGGCCATGGTCATGGCCTCTTCCTGATCGTGCGTCACCATCACGCAGGTCACACCCACGCGCTCGATGATCTCCACCAGCTCAAGCTGCATCTGCGAACGCAGTTTCTTGTCCAGCGCGCCCATCGGTTCGTCGAGCAGCAGCAGCTTCGGCCGCTTGGCCAGCGAACGCGCCAGCGCCACCCGCTGACGCTGACCGCCAGACAGTTGATGCGGTTTGCGCTTGGCGTACTGGCTCATCTGCACCAGCTTGAGCATCTCGGCCACGCGGGCGTCGATCTCGGCCTTGGGGATCTTGTCCTGCTGCAGGCCGAACGCGATGTTCTGCGCTACGGTCATGTGCGGGAACAAGGCGTACGACTGGAACATCATGTTGATCGGACGTTCGTACGGCGGCATGTCGGTGATGTCGACGCCGTCGAGGAAAATGCGCCCCTCCGTGGGCCGTTCGAACCCTGCCAGCATCCGCAGCAGAGTGGATTTGCCCGATCCCGAACCGCCGAGCAGGGCGAAGATCTCGCCTTTCTTGATTTCCAGGGACACATCGTCCACGGCAATCGTCTCGTCGAACTTCTTCGTGACCCGGTCGATTTTGACCAACACCTGTTTAGGTGTCTGGTCGCCCTCGAGGGCTTTCTTATAGGCGCCGGAGGCAACTGCCATTTACGAAACTCCCAGAAAAAAACAGTGCAGTTCGCCCACGCAGGCGAACCCTGGATAGTGTGTGCCTTACATACCCGACTTGACCTTGGTCCAGCTGCGGGTCATCAGACGTTGAATGTTCGGTGGCAACTCGATCGACACGTAAGCCTTGTCGATCACAGCCTGCGGTGGATAAACCGATGCATCGGTACGGATGGATTGTTCCATCAGCTTGTCCGACCCGGGGTTGGGGTTGGCGTAACCGACGTAATCACTGACCTGGGCAATCACCTCAGGTTTCAGCAGATAGTTGATGAAGGCATGGGCCTCTTTCACGTTGGACGAATCCTTGGGGATTGCCAGCATGTCGAACCACAGGGCGCCGCCCTCTTTCGGGACGGTGTAGGCGATGTTCACGCCTTTCTTGGCTTCTGCCGCGCGATTCTTCGCCTGGAAGATATCGCCGGAAAAACCGATCGCCACACAGATGTCGCCGTTGGCCAGATCGCCGATGTATTTCGAGGAGTGGAAGTAGGTCACGTAAGGACGCACCGCGAGCAATTTGTCGGTGGCCTTTGCGTAGTCCTTGGGGTTGGTGCTGTTGGCATTCAGGCCCAGATAGTTGAGCACGGTCGGCATCATTTCATCAGCCGAGTCGAGGAACGCCACGCCGCAGCTTTGCAGCTTCTTGATGTTCTCCGGCTCGAACAGCACGCCCCACGAATCGATCTTGTCGACACCGAGCACGGCCTTCACTTTGTCGACGTTGTAACCGATGCCGTTGGTGCCCCACAGGTACGGCACGGCGTACAGGTTGCCCGGATCGTTCTGCTCCAGACGCTTGAGCAGCGCCGGGTCGAGATTGGAATAGTTCGGCAGCTGCGACTTGTCGAGCTTCTGGAACGCGCCCGCCTTGATCTGCTTGCCGAGGAAGTGGTTCGACGGCACAACCACGTCGTAACCGGTACGTCCGGCCAGCAGCTTGCCTTCCAGGGTTTCGTTGGAATCGAAGACGTCGTAGACCGGTTTGATTCCGGTGTCTTTCTGGAAGTCCGCCAGGGTCGTCTCGCCGATGTAGTCCGACCAGTTATAAATATGCACCGTACCGGCGGCCTGGGCTCCGACAGCGATCGTCAGGCCGGCAGTGGCCAGCAGGGCATTGCGCAAAGAAGAAAAAATAGGCAAGTGGAGGTCCTCTAAATTAGTTGGGCCCAAGTTGCCCCGCGCTGCATGACAGCCATGGCTGCCCGGCAACAAAACCGGCGCGCAACTTACCCTCGAAAAACCGTTCCAGCAAAACTTTCTGTCATTTAATTATCCCGCTGGCCGCCTTCGCGGTGACGACGGCCAGCGGTTGCTGCTTCAAACCGGCTTATTTACCGGATTTGATTTTGGTCCAGCTGCGAGTGATCAGGCGCAGGGTCGCTGCATCCTGATCGCTGATCGCATAGAGCTGCTTCTTCACTTCAGCCGAAGGGTAGATGCTCGGATCGCTGGTGATGTCTTTGTCCACCAGTGGCGTGGCCGCCTTGTTGCCGTTCGGGAAACGCACGGCGTTGGTGATCTCGGCCATCACTTCCGGCTGCAGCAGGTAGTTCATGAATTTGTAGGCGGCCTCGACGTTTTCGGCATCCTTGGGAATGGCGACCATGTCGTAGAAAGTGCCAGCACCTTCTTTGGGAATGGTGTAGGCCAGTTTGACCTTGTCACCGGCTTCCTTGGCGCGGGTCTTGGATTGCTCCAGGTCACCCGAATAACCGACGGCTACGCAGATGTTGCCGTTGGCCAGGTCGGAGATGTATTTCGAGGAGTGGAAGTACGCAACCGAAGGACGCACCTTGAGGAACAGGTCTTCGGCGGCTTTAAGATCAGCCTTGTCCTTGCTGTTGGTCGGCTTGCCCAGATAGTGCAGGGCCGCTGGAATCATTTCGGTCGGGGCGTCGAGGAAGCTCACGCCGCAGCTTTTGAGTTTCTCGATGTTCTCTGGCTTGAACACGATGTCCCACGAATCGATCTTGTCGATGCCCAGCGCAGCCTTGACCTTGGCCGGGTTGTAGCCGATGCCGATGGAGCCCCACATATAAGGGAAAGCGTGCTTGTTGCTCGGGTCGCTGGCATCGCCAACGGCCTTGAGCAGGTCTTCATCAAGGTTCTTCCAGTTCGGCAGCTTGGACTTGTCCAGCTCCTGATAAACGCCGGCCTTGATCTGCTTGGCGAGGAAGTTGTTGGAAGGCACCACCACGTCATAACCGGATTTACCGGCCAGCAGTTTGGCTTCCAGGGTTTCGTTGCTGTCGAACACGTCGTAGACGACTTTGATGCCCGACTCTTTCTCGAATTTGGCAACGGTGTCTGGCGCGATGTAGTCGGACCAGTTGTAGACGTGCAATACCTTGTCGTCCGCCTGAACCGCACCCGCCATCATGCCCGCGACGGACAGGGCGAGAAGTGTCTTGCCAGCAAGCTTTTTGCCTAATGCCTTCATGCGTTAATGCTCCAAATTTTTCTTTTTTGAACCACTTTGTTCAGCGGCCGAACCCGGACAACTGGAACCGCGGCTAGTCTGGCAAGATCCGAGGCGGTCTTTCAAGAAAAGACCGGCCTTTCTGACAGCTTTGCGCGAGAGCGCCGCAGCTCCCCCGCCCAAAGCCTAGCACTTAGCCCTGCAACGCACTGAGGGTCAGGTCCAGACACTTGCGTGCCTTTGTAACCAGCTCATCGATCTCCGCTTTGCTGATCACCAGCGGCGGCGCGATGATCATCGTGTCGCCCACGGCGCGCATGATCAGCCCGTTGTCGAAGCAGAACTGGCGGCAGATCATGCCGACGCCCTTGCCTTCGTATCGCTTGCGAGTGGCCTTGTCCTGCACCAGCTCGATCGCCCCCAGCAGACCAACCCCGCGCACTTCCCCCACCAACGGGTGATCGTTCAGCTCGCGCAGACGTTTCTGCAAATACGGTGCCGTTTCGTTGTGGGCGTTCTCGATAATTTTCTCGTCGCGCAGAATCCGGATGTTCTCCAGACCCACCGCTGCCGCCACCGGGTGACCGGAGTAGGTGAAGCCGTGGTTGAAGTCGCCGCCTTCGTTGAGCACCTTCACCACTTCGTCGCGCACGATCAGGCCACCCATCGGGATGTAGCCGGAGGTCAGGCCCTTGGCGATGGTCATCATGTCCGGTTTGAGGTCGTAGAAATCGCTGCCGAACCACTCGCCGGTACGGCCGAAACCGCAGATCACTTCGTCAGCGACGAAGAGGATGTCGTACTTGGCGAGGATTTCCTTGATGCGCGGCCAGTAAGTGTCAGGCGGAATGATCACGCCGCCGGCGCCCTGGATCGGCTCGGCAATAAAGGCACCGACGTTGTCGACGCCGACTTCGAGAATTTTCTCTTCCAGCTGATTGGCCGCCCAGATGCCGAACTCTTCCGGCGACATGTCGCCGCCTTCGGCGAACCAGTACGGCTGGGCGATGTGGACGATGCCCGGAATCGGCAAGTCGCCCTGCTCGTGCATATAGGTCATTCCGCCGAGGCTAGCGCCGGCCACGGTCGAACCGTGATAACCGTTTTTGCGGCTGATGATGACTTTCTTGTTCGGCTGACCCTTGATCGCCCAGTAGTGGCGAACCATGCGCAGCATGGTGTCGTTGCCTTCGGAGCCGGAACCGGTGAAGAACACGTGGTTCATGCCTTCCGGTGCGACGTCGGCGATAGCCTTGGCCAGTTCCAGCGCCGGTGGGTGGGCGGTCTGGAAGAACAGGTTGTAGTAAGGCAGTTCGCGCATCTGTTTCGCGGCGGCGTCGGCCAGTTCATCGCGACCGTAACCGATGGCCACGCACCACAGCCCGGCCATGCCGTCGAGAATCTTGTTGCCTTCACTGTCCCACAGGTAAACGCCCTTGGCGTTGGTGATGATCCGCGGGCCTTTCTCTTTCAGCTGCTTGAAGTCACTGAACGGGGCCAAGTGGTGATCGCTGCTCAGCGCTTGCCACTCACGGGTTTGCGGGTTGTTGCTGGTCATGCCAATTCTCCTTGTTATCGGTGAAGGCGCGGCGCCTGAGCACCGCACCCGGCGTATCAGACGGCGAAGAGCAGGTACTCACGCTCCCACGAACTGATCACGCGCTTGAAGTTTTCATGCTCGGCCCGCTTGACCGCGACGTAGCCCGTGATGAAAGTTTTGCCCAGGTATTTCTCGATGGTCGCGCTGTTTTCCATACGCTCCAGCGCGTCTTCGATGGTCAGCGGCAGGCGCAGATTGCGCCGCTCGTAACCACGACCGACCACTGGCGCGCTCGGGTTGAGGCCTTCGACCATGCCGATGTAGCCGCAGAGCAGGCTCGCGGCGATCGCCAGGTATGGGTTGGCGTCGGCGCCCGGCAGACGGTTTTCCACGCGACGGTTCTGCGGGCCGGCATCCGGTACGCGCAGGCCCACGGTGCGGTTTTCTTCGCCCCACTCCACGTTTACCGGCGCCGAAGTGTCCGGCAGGAAGCGGCGGAACGAGTTGACGTTCGGCGCGAACAGCGGCAGCAATTCCGGGATCAGCTTCTGCAGGCCACCGATGTGGTGCAGGAACAGCTGGCTCATGGTCCCGTCTTCATTGGAGAACACGTTCTTGCCGGTCTCGATGTCGATGATGCTCTGGTGCAAGTGCATCGCGCTGCCCGGCTCGCCGGTCATCGGCTTGGCCATGAAAGTGGCGGCCACGTCGTGCTTGAGTGCGGCTTCACGCATGGTGCGTTTGAACACCAGGATCTGGTCGGCCAGCGACAGTGCGTCGCCGTGACGGAAGTTGATTTCCATCTGCGCCGTGCCGTCTTCGTGGATCAGCGTGTCGAGGTCCAGTTCCTGCAGTTCGCACCAGTCGTAAACGTCTTCGAACAGCGGATCGAATTCGTTCGCCGCTTCAATGGAGAACGACTGACGACCGATTTCCGGGCGACCCGAGCGGCCAATCGGCGGCTGCAACGGATAGTCAGGATCGTCACTGCGCTTGGTCAGGTAGAACTCCATCTCCGGCGCCACGATCGGCTGCCAGCCCTTGTCGGCGTAGAGTTTGAGGACCTTCTTGAGGACGTTGCGCGGCGACAGCTCGATCGGGTTGCCTTGCTTGTCGTAAGTGTCGTGGATCACCTGAGCGGTTGGCTCGATGGCCCACGGCACCATGTACACGGCGTTCTGGTCGGGACGGCAGATCATGTCGATGTCGGCCGGGTCGAGCAGTTCGTAATAGATGTCGTCTTCGACGTAGTCGCCGGTCACGGTCTGCAACAGCACGCTTTCTGGCAGGCGCATGCCTTTTTCGGCGATGAACTTGTTGGTCGGCGAGATCTTGCCCCGGGTGATACCGGTCAAGTCGGCGATCATGCATTCGACTTCTGTGATCTTGTGGTCTTTCAACCAATCGGTGAGCTGGTCGAGGTTGTTACTCATAAATGCCTCTGGGCTGAGTCTCCTGACGTGGTGTCAGGCAAAGTTTGACGCCGGAGCGTCGCGTTAAAGGGGGCTTGCTCGCGCAGTGCCGGCTTACGCCTGGCACCGCGCATAGACAATGAAAGAGGAGCTTACCTGCCCTTTACGCTGGCGTTGCATTTCCTGTGCACATTCAAGGCGTGCAGAATCATGAGCACGGCTCGAGGAGCGGCACAGGCTTTGGGACTCAAAGAGATCTATATTGGAAGGAGACGCCATAAACAGGATGCTTTCCCATACGTCCAGAATATCGGACGCTGACGCTCGAACGGTCATGGACGGGAACATCGTCGGCAAGCGGCGAGCCTTGCTGGCTGCGCTATCGACGGCTTTGTCGCCACTGATGTGATGAGCATGCAGACCGGACTGTTGCGAGCAGTCGGTGATGCCGATTAACGGCAGGCGAGACATGAAGCACCCCGGTATTATTGCTGTTATGGGTTTGACCGGAGCTTAGCCTTGTTCATTTTTTTACACAACACCCCCGTAAAAAATACAACACGGCCTGCTCAAGCCCGCGGGTGGCAACTGCCCCAAGGACAAAAAACCGCCCGAAAGTGCCCCATAAATGCCCTCACAGCGCTTTTTTAGGGCAAAAAAGGCCTCGCTTGACTTCGGCAGGCCGTTCGGGTTGACTGAAACCAGAAAAGATCAATGATTGATATTTTTAACAACAAAGGTGTTGCATCATGTCGGTACCCCCGC
>NZ_JBIUVJ010000118.1:0-6960 GCF_044742875.1 Pseudomonas sp. NPDC087817 | reverse complement strand
CAAGCAAAAGAATCCATACAACAAACACATAAGACAATGGAGTACAGAAGATAGATCATCCCAAATTTCGTAATCTGTTCTTTGAGCGTCTTGTCATAGATGGCGATGAAGCGGCGCATCTTTTCCACCAGGTTGCCGCGTCCCAGCAGCAACTCGATGCCGGGGCCGGAGCTGCCGGCACCGGTGGTCAGGAACCAGCTTCCGCGTTCACGCAATTCCAGGCGTGCGATCGAGAAGCCCAACGGCCGCAGCATCTGGCTCAAGACCTGATACTGCTGCATCACTTGCTGCTGAGCCCGTTGAGGGCCGAACAGCTGTGGCAGGTGTTCGTAGTTCGCCAGCTCCTTGGGCGTAAACGCCTGGCCCTGGTTGTTCAGCAACGACTCGTCGCCCCAACGGGCCACCGGCAGTTGCTCTTCGAGGCGGATCACCACTTGATCCGGCCACACCCGGCGCACTTCGGCGTGGGCGATCCAGGGCATTTGCTCAAGCTCGGTGCGCATGCCCGCCAGGTCGATGGTGAAGAAGCTAGACGCCACGTACGGGGCGATTCGCTGTTGCACCGCTTGCTGGCTGATGTAGCTCAGGTCGCCCTGCACGGCGATCTTGGTGATCGGCCGGTCGGCGTACGGCAGCAAACGCTGTGCGCCTTCGTAAGTACCGAACCCGAGCGCCACCAGCAGCACTGGCCAGAACAGGCTTTTGAGAAAACCGAAGTTGGCTTTCGGCAGGCGCGCGGACATCGGCTCTTTGGCCACCATTCGGCTGGCACCCCGCGGCACCGGCTTGCGGCCGGGTGCGGGTGGCTGATGTCTGAGCTGAGCGCCTTGCATCGTCTTAACCTCTAGCGTCTTCAACACTGGCGGCCAGAATGGCCAGAACCAGTTGCTGGAAATCCAGACCGGCCGCACGGGCCGCCATCGGCACCAGGCTGTGATCGGTCATGCCCGGGGCGGTATTCACTTCGAGGAACCAGAACTGCCCGTCGGCGTCCTGCATCACGTCCGCCCTGCCCCAACCGGCAATACCCAGCGCCTCACAGGCCTTGGCCGTGAGATCCATGAGTTCCTGTTCTTTGTCCGCGTCCAGCCCGCACGGAATGCGGTACTGGGTATCGTTGGCGATGTACTTGGCGTCGTAGTCGTAGAACGTGTGCGGTGTACCCAGGGCAATCGGAGGCAACACCTGGTCACGCAGGGTGGCGATGGTGAACTCCGGACCTTGAATCCATTGCTCGACCAAAACTTGCGAATCGTAGGTACTGGCCGCTTTCCATGCGTCGATCAACTCGGACGCAGAACTCACTTTGGCCATCCCGATACTTGAACCTTCATGCGCCGGTTTGACGATCAAAGGGAAGCCCAGTTCCGTCGCCGCGGAAATACAATCGGCTTCGCTGCACAGCACGGCGTGACGCGGCGTCGGAATCCCGAGGCTGTGCCAGACCTGCTTGGTACGCAATTTGTCCATCGCCAGCGCCGAGGCCAGAATGCCGCTGCCGGTGTAGGGAATCCCGGCGACTTCGAGCAGGCCCTGCATGCTGCCGTCTTCACCGCCACGGCCGTGAAGAATGATGAACGCGCGGTCGATTTTTTCACTCAGCAGACGCTGCAGAATATCGGCGCCGACATCGATGCCGAACGCGTCCACGCCAGCGCTTTGCAGCGCGTCGAGCACGGCGTTACCGGATTTCAGCGACACCTCACGCTCGGCACTCAGACCGCCGAAGAGCACGGCAACGCGGCCGAAGTCTTTCGGCGCGACAGTGGAAAACAGCTTGGCGTAGGCAGCAGTCATTTCAACTTCCCCTCGACCGACGCCGCCACGGCGCCAGCGAACAATTCACTTTTCAGCAGCTTCGGCGCGAGGCCGCCGATATCACCGGCGCCCTGGCACAGCAGAATGTCGCCGGCACGCAGCAGCGGCTTGACCAGCGGCGCCAGATCGACACCACGCTCGATGTAGATCGGGTCGAGCTGACCGCGCTGGCGGATGCTGTTGCACAGCTTGCGGCTGTCGGCACCCGGGATCGGCTCTTCGCCCGCCGGATAGACTTCCATCAGCAGCAGCACGTTGGCATCGGCCAGTACATTGACGAAGTCGTCGTACAGATCACGGGTGCGGCTGTAACGGTGCGGCTGGTAAACCATCACCAGACGGCGCTCCGGCCAGCCACCGCGCACGGCTTTGATCACGGCGGCGACTTCGGTCGGGTGGTGACCGTAGTCATCGACGAGCATCACGTTGCCGCCGTCCACCGGCAGTTCGCCGTAGACCTGAAAACGTCGACCAACACCCTGGAAGCCCGACAGGCCCTGGACGATGGCTTCGTCACTGACGCCTTCGTCAGTGGCGATGCAAATGGTCGCCAGCGAGTTGAGCACGTTGTGGTTGCCCGGCATGTTCACGGACACATCCAGCGGCTCGCGGTCAGGACGCAGCACGGTGAAGAAGGTCTGCATGCCTTGCTGACGCACATTGATCGCGCGCACGTCGGCGTCTTCGCTGAAGCCGTAGGTCACAGTCGGACGCTTGACCAGCGGAAGGATTTCACGCACCACCGGATCGTCCAGGCACATCACCGCCAGACCGTAGAACGGCAGGTTGTGCAGGACCTCGACGAAGGTTTTCTTCAGGTTGTTGAAGTCACCGTCGTAGGTCGCCATGTGGTCGGCGTCGATGTTGGTGACCACGGCCACCAGCGGTTGCAGGTGCAGGAAGCTCGCATCGCTTTCGTCGGCTTCGGCGATCAGGTAACGACTGGTGCCGAGCTGGGCATTGGTGCCCGCCGCATTCAGACGGCCACCGATCACGAAGGTCGGATCCAGCCCACCGGCGGCGAACACCGAAGCGATCAGGCTGGTGGTGGTGGTTTTGCCGTGAGTACCGGCGACGGCGATGCCGTGGCGATAGCGCATCAGCTCGGCGAGCATTTCGGCACGCGGCACCACCGGGATACGACGCTCAAGCGCAGTCGCGACTTCCGGGTTGGAGGTGTTCACAGCGCTCGACACCACCAGTACATCAGCGGTCGCGGCGTTTTCGGCACGGTGGCCGATGTAGATGTGTGCGCCGAACGACTCCAGACGCTCGGTGACCGGCGACGCTTTCAGGTCGGAACCGGACACTTCATAGCCCAGGTTCAACAACACTTCGGCAATCCCGCACATGCCCACGCCGCCGATACCGACGAAGTGGATGCGACGGATGCGGCGCATTTCCGGTTGCGGCATGGCTTTCTGATTCTCAACCATGGGCCACCTCCAGGCAGGTATCGACCACGCTACGGGTGGCATCGGGTTTCGCCAGACGGCGGGCCGCTTGGGCCATATCTTCGAGTCGTTGCGGTTGCATCAAGACCTCTGTCAGGCGCGCGGCAAGATCCGCGGCACCGGTCGTTCTTTTCGGCATCAGGAAGGCAGCGCCATCGCGGGCCAAATAATCGGCGTTGCGGGTCTGGTGATCGTCGATCGCGTGGGGCAAAGGCACCAGCATCGAGGGCAGACCGGCGGCAGCCAGCTCACTGATGGTCAACGCGCCTGCACGGCACACCACCAGGTCAGCCCAGCCATAGGCTTGGGCCATGTCTTTGATGAACGGCTGCACCTGCGCTTCCACGCCGGCGGCGCGGTAGCGCTCTGCAGTCACTTCATCGTGGTTTTTGCCGGCCTGATGAAACACTTCCGGGCGCAAATCGGCAGCGACTTGGGCCAGGGCTTCAGGCAGCAACTTGTTCAACGGTTCTGCGCCCAGGCTTCCGCCGAGGATCAGCAAACGCGCTTTGCGACCGGCCAGAGCAGGTCGCGATGTGTCGAGGAACAGCTCGCTGCGCACCGGGTTTCCGGTGGTACGGCGGGTGTCCGACAGAGTAAAGGTGTCGGGGAACGCTTCACACACCCGGGCGGCGAACGGCACCAGCAACCGATTGGCGGTGCCGGCCACAGCGTTCTGCTCGTGAACGATCACCGGCACACCGGCCAGTTTCGCGGCGAGACCGCCGGGGCCAGTCACATAACCACCGAAGCCGACCACACACACCGGCTTCAAGCGACGAATGATCGCCCGCGCCTGCCACACCGATTTCAGCAGCATGAATGGCGCCTTGAGCAGCGACAGCTTGCCCTTGCCGCGCAGGCCAGTGGCGTTGATCCGGTGCAGTTCCAGCCCTGCGGCCGGCACCAGTTCGTTTTCGATACCGCGTGGCGTGCCGAGCCAGTGCACGGTGTAGCCGCGCGCCTGAAACTCGCGGGCACAAGCCAGCGCCGGGAACACGTGGCCGCCGGTTCCGCCGGCCATGATCAATACGTTAGCGCCCATGATTCGGCTCCTCGGCGAAGTCGCTCTCATGGAATTCCATTTCTTCACTGCCCAGATGGGTTCGGCTCTCCCACTCGATCCTCAGCAACAAGCCAAGACAGGCGCAGCAGATCACCAGCGAGCTGCCGCCGTAACTGAGGAACGGCAAGGTCAGACCCTTGGTTGGCAGCAGACCGACGTTCACACCGATGTTGATCAGGAACTGACCGATCCACAGGAACGACAGACCGTAAGCCACATACGCGGCGAAGAACTGCTTGGCTTTTTCGGCCCACAAGCCGATGTACATGCCGCGAATACACACGAACACGAACAGTGCGACTGTGCACAACGAACCGACCGCGCCGAGTTCTTCAGCGAGAACCGAGAACACGAAGTCGGTGTGTGCTTCCGGCAGGTAGAACTGCTTCTGCACGCTGTTGCCCAGACCGACGCCGAGCCACTCACCGCGACCGAACGCAATCAACGCTTGCGACAACTGATAACCGGCGCCGAACTGGTCGGCCCACGGGTCGGCGAAGTTGGTCAGACGCGCCATCCGGTACGGCTGCATCTGAATCAGCAAGACCACGGCGCCGACCGCCAACACCACCATCAGCGAAAAGCGGAACAAGCCGACCCCGCCGAGGAACAGCATCGCCGCCGCTGCGCCCATCATCACGACGGTGGCACCGAAGTCCGGCTCCATCAGCAACAGACCGGCCATTGGCAGCAGCACGATGAACGGCTTGAAGAAGCCCATCCAGCTCTCGCGCACTTCTTTCTGACGCCGCACCAGATAACCGGCGAGGTAGATCACCACGAATACTTTGGCGATCTCGGACGGCTGCACGTTGAAGAAGCTGAAACCGATCCAGCGCATCGAGCCGTTAACTTCGCGGCCGATGCCCGGGATGATCACCATCACCAGCAAGCCGAAAGCACCAATCAACATCAGCCAGCCGAGGCGTTGCCAGGTGGCGATCGGAATCATCATGGTGACGATGCACGCGCCCAGACCCAACACCACATAAATAAGGTGGCGAGTCATGTAATACAGGGCACTGCCCGACTGCGCCGCACCCACTTCGGTGGACGCCGAGGCAATCATGATCAGGCCGAGACCGAGCAGCGCCAGACAACCGGCGAGCATCGGGAAGTCGAGGTCGATGCCGCGCCCGGTGATGATCGGCGACGGATACGGCTTGATGATATTGCGCAGGCTCATGCCAGATCCTCCACGGCGCGGACGAACTGGTGACCACGGTCTTCGTAATTCTTGAACATGTCGAAACTGGCGCAGGCCGGCGACAACAGCACCACGTCACCCGGCTGGGCGGCGGCGCGGCATTGCGCAACGGCGTCGACCAGCGAGGTCGCACGAATCAATGGCACGGCATCACCGATGGCTTCGCCGATCTTGTCGGAGTCGCGGCCCATCAGGATCACGGCGCGGCAGTTGGCCGCCACCGGAGCACGCAGATCATTGAATTCGGCACCCTTGCCATCGCCGCCGGCGATCAGGATGACCTTGCCGTCGATGTCCGCGCCCAGACCTTCGATGGCCGCCAGTGCAGCGCCAACGTTGGTGGCTTTGGAATCGTTGTAGTAAGCGACGCCGTCGAGATCACGCACCCACTGGCAGCGATGTTCGAGGCCGGCAAAGGTACGCAAGGCCGAGAGCATCGCATCGAATGGCAAGCCCACGGCATGACCGAGCGCCAGCGCCGCGAGGGCGTTGGACTGGTTATGCGCGCCGCGAATCTTCAGCTCACGCACTGGCATCAGGTTCTGGAATTCGAAGGCCAGATATTTCTCGCCGTCTTCTTCGCGGATACCGAATGCCTTGAAATCCGGTTTGGTCAGGCCGAATGTCCAGCATGGCTGGCCCTCGCCGATCAGCGGACGGGTCAACGCATCCTGACGGTTGACCACAAACTGCCTGGCGCCACGGAAAATCCGGTGCTTGGCGAGGTGGTAGGCCGGCAGACCGCTGTAGCGATCCATGTGGTCTTCGCTGATGTTCAGCACGGTCGCCACTTCAGCGTTGAGCTGGTCGGTGGTTTCCAGTTGGAAGCTCGACAGCTCCATCACGTACAGCTCGACGTCGTCGCTGAGCAGGTCCAGCGCCGGGGTGCCGAGGTTACCGCCAACAGCGACGTGTTTGCCGGCCGCAGCCGCCATCTCGCCGACCAGGGTGGTGACGGTGCTTTTCGCGTTGGAACCGCTGATCGCGACAATGGGCGCCTGCGCGTTACGCGCGAACAGCTCGATGTCGCCGGACAGTTTCACGCCACGGGCCGCGGCGGCTTGCAGGGCCGGGGTCGCCAGCGCCAGACCGGGGCTCACGTAGAGCTCGTCGGCACGGCACAGGAATTCGACGTCCAGCTCGCCACAACGCACTTCCACGTGCGGATAGTCACGCTTGAGCGTGGCCAGTTCCGGTGGATTTTCCCGCGTGTCGGCCACGGCAAACGACGTGCCCCGGGTCGCCAGGAAGCGAACCTGGGACATGCCGCTGTTGCCGAGGCCGACAACGATGCGGAAGTGGTCAGAAGCGATCAGAGACACTCGTTCTACCTCAGCTTCAGGGTGGCAAGGCCGATCAGCACGAGAATCACGGTGATGATCCAGAAACGGGGGGGGGGGGGGGGGGGGGGGCCG
>NZ_JBIUVJ010000117.1:0-7174 GCF_044742875.1 Pseudomonas sp. NPDC087817 | reverse complement strand
CCCCTCGCACACCGCCGCACCCACGCTCGCGAGCATGTGGGGGGCAAGAACGCATCCCTGGGCGAGATGATCAGTAACCTGGCAGGCGCCGGTGTTTCGGTCCCCGGCGGCTTCGCCACGACGGCTCAGGCCTATCGTGATTTCCTCGAACTGAGCGGCCTCAACGACCAGATCCACAAGGCCCTCGACGCGCTCGACGTCGACGACGTCAATGCCCTGGCCAAGACCGGCGCGCAGATCCGTCAATGGATCATGGAAGCCGAATTCCCCGAAAAACTGAATGCCGAGATCCGCACCGCGTTCGCCGCGCTGTCGGCCGGCAACCCTGACGTGGCCGTAGCGGTGCGTTCTTCCGCCACCGCCGAAGACCTGCCGGACGCATCCTTCGCCGGTCAGCAGGAAACCTTCCTGAACATCCGTGGTGTGGAAAACGTCATCCGCGCCGCCAAAGAGGTGTTCGCTTCGCTGTTCAACGACCGTGCGATTTCCTACCGCGTACACCAGGGCTTCGACCACAAACTGGTCGCCCTGTCGGCCGGCGTGCAGCGCATGGTGCGTTCGGAAACCGGCACTGCCGGCGTAATGTTCACCCTCGATACCGAATCCGGTTTCCGTGACGTGGTGTTCATCACCGGCGCTTACGGCCTGGGCGAAACCGTCGTTCAAGGCGCGGTGAACCCGGATGAGTTCTACGTGCACAAAGGCACGCTGGAGGCCGGTCGCCCGGCGATCCTGCGTCGCAACTTGGGCAGCAAAGCCATCAAGATGATCTACGGTGACGAGGCCAAGGCCGGTCGTTCGGTCAAGACTGTCGATGTCGACAAGGCCGAGCGTGCACGTTTCTGCCTGACCGACGCTGAAGTCAGCGAACTGGCCAAGCAGGCAATGATCATCGAGAAGCACAACGGCTGCCCGATGGACATCGAGTGGGCCAAGGACGGTGACGACGGCAAGCTGTATATCGTGCAGGCCCGTCCGGAAACCGTGAAAAGCCGAACCCAGGCCAACGTCATGGAACGTTACCTGCTGAAAGAAACCGGCACTGTGCTGGTTGAGGGTCGTGCTATCGGCCAGCGCATTGGCGCCGGTAAAGTGCGGATCATTAAAGACGTGTCCGAGATGGACAAAGTCCAACCGGGCGACGTGCTGGTTTCCGACATGACCGACCCGGACTGGGAACCGGTGATGAAGCGCGCCAGCGCCATCGTTACCAACCGTGGCGGCCGTACCTGCCACGCAGCGATCATCGCCCGTGAACTGGGCATTCCGGCAGTCGTCGGTTGCGGCAACGCTACCCAACTGCTGAAGGATGGCCAGGGTGTGACCGTTTCGTGCGCCGAAGGCGACACCGGTTACATCTTCGAAGGCGAGCTGGGCTTCGACATCAAGAAGAACTCCGTCGATGCCATGCCGGAGCTGCCGTTCAAAATCATGATGAACGTCGGCAACCCGGACCGCGCTTTCGACTTCGCGCAGTTGCCGAACGCCGGTGTGGGCCTGGCCCGTCTGGAATTCATCATCAACCGCATGATCGGCGTCCACCCGAAAGCGCTGTTGAACTACGACGGTCTGCCGCAGGAAATCAAGGAAAGCGTCGACAAGCGCATTGCCGGTTACGACGATCCGGTCGGTTTCTACGTCGAGAAACTGGTTGAAGGCATCAGCACCCTCGCTGCAGCGTTCGCACCGAAGAAGGTCATCGTGCGTCTGTCGGACTTCAAGTCCAACGAATACGCCAACCTGATCGGCGGCAAGCTGTACGAGCCGGAAGAAGAAAACCCGATGCTCGGCTTCCGTGGCGCTTCGCGTTACATCAGCGAATCGTTCCGCGACTGCTTCGAACTCGAATGCCGCGCGCTGAAACGTGTGCGCAACGAGATGGGCCTGACCAACGTCGAAATCATGGTGCCTTTCGTTCGTACTTTGGGCGAAGCCAGCCAGGTGGTCGATCTGCTCGCCGAAAACGGCTTGAAGCGCGGTGAGAACGGTCTGCGCGTGATCATGATGTGCGAACTGCCTTCCAACGCGATTCTCGCCGAAGAATTCCTCGAGTTCTTCGACGGTTTCTCGATCGGCTCCAACGACCTGACTCAGCTGACCCTGGGCCTGGACCGCGATTCCGGTATCATCGCGCACCTGTTCGACGAGCGTAATCCGGCGGTCAAGAAGCTGTTGGCCAACGCGATTGCCGCGTGCAACAAGGCTGGCAAGTACATCGGTATCTGCGGTCAGGGTCCTTCGGACCACCCGGATCTGGCCAAGTGGCTGATGGAGCAGGGCATCGAAAGCGTGTCGCTGAACCCGGACACCGTGCTGGAAACCTGGTTCTTCCTCGCCGAAGGTCAAGCTCAGGCTTGATCAGTATGTGAACGGCCCGCTCCCCTGTGGGAGCGGGTTTGAGATTTGAGTAGGGCGGGCTCCTGTGGATGCCGCCCTTTTTTGTGCAAGAGCATTATGCAAAGCAGCAGCAACCTGTTTCCTGTCGCCCTGATCAGCGCCGAACGGCGTGGTGATCTGAGCGAAGACGTGTATCGCTTGAAACCCGGCAACAGCCCCGACTGGTCCGTGGAGATCGCCGTCACCCGTTTGGGTATGGCCGATGATTCCGCGCCACGCGGTGTGCCGGTGATTTTGTTGCACGGCAGTTTTTCCAATCGGCGTTTTTGGTTTTCACCGAAGGGTCTGGGGCTGGGCGCGTATCTGACGCGCCTGGGTTTCGATGTGTGGATTCCGGAAATGCGCGGCCACGGCCTGTCGCAGCGCAACGAGGAATACCGACGTAACCGTGTCGCCGACTATGCCCGTTACGATCTGCCGGCGATTGCTGCGTTCGTGCGAGAGCAGAGCGGGCAAGTACCGCACTGGATCGGCCATTCGCTGGGTGGCATCACCTTGGCGGCGGCGCTCGGTGGTGAATACCTCGGTGAGCCTGCCGTGGCCTCGGCGGCGTTTTTCGGCACGCAAGTGAGTCGCACCTATTGGCCGCTGAAAATCCCGCCGGTGGAGTGGAGCGGTCGCTTCATTCTCAAGCGCTTTGCGCAACTTTCCGGTTCGCGCCTGAAACGTGGGCCGGAAGACGAGCCGATCGGTCTGGCCCTCGAAAGCATGCGCTGGTACGGCCTGTTCGGCCGTTTTGGCGACAAGGACAAGGACTGGTGGGCCGGTCTTGCCGATGTGCAAGTGCCGGTACTGGCGGTGAGTGCGGTGGGGGATCATCAGGACCCGGCCTGGGCCTGTCGCAAACTCTTCGAGCAGATTGGCTCCGAGCACAAGCAGTTCGTCAATCTGGGGCGCGAACACGGTTTCAACGACAATTTCGGTCATGTCGAAATGTTGGTGAGCAAGGCCGCGCAGGTGGAGGTGTGGCCGCTGGTGGCGCGTTGGTTGAGCGATCAGCAGACGCCGTTACTGGGCGAAAAGGCGGATCTGGCAGCCGCCGTTTGAGCTGAAGGCGCTGAAGAGGGCATTTCGTTCGGCTCGGCTTGCGGCTAAGATATGACGCATTGTGCGGTTCTGGTCATATTTGGTGGCTGTTTCGCTATTACGTTTCAGGGTTTGTTCAGGTTCGTTCAGCGACCATGGGATGGACTAAGGTAAACAGCGACTGCCGGAACTCGTCTCTTCAGAGTGCGTCATCCTTGATCGTCTTCCTTATTGCAGGAGCTTTTCGATGAACCATTACCTTACGCCTGACCTGTGCGACGCCTATCCGGAGCTGGTCCAGGTGCTGGAACCGATGTTCAGCAATTTCGGCGGGCGTGATTCGTTCGGCGGCGAAATCGTGACCATCAAGTGCTTCGAAGACAACTCGCTGGTCAAGGAACAAGCGGAACTCAAGGGCAACGGCAAGGTGCTGGTGGTCGATGGCGGTGGTTCCCTGCGTCGTGCGCTGCTGGGCGACATGATCGCCGAGAAAGCCGCGAAAAACGGCTGGGAAGGGCTGGTGATCTACGGCTGCATCCGCGACGTCGACGTCATCGCGCAAACCGATCTGGGCGTGCAGGCGCTGGCCAGTCACCCGATGAAAACCGAAAAACGCGGTATCGGCGACCTCAACGTGGCGGTGACTTTTGCCGGTGTGACGTTTCAACCGGGCCACTACATTTATGCGGATAACAACGGCGTGATCGTCTCGCCGAGCCCGCTGAAGATGCCTGAATAAGAATTTCGACAAAGGGATGCGGATGTTCGAGGAAGAAAACGCGCAATGGGGGCTGGTGCATGCCCTGGTGCTGGACGGTAAAGGCGGTGCGCGTTCGATAGCCCGGACTGAGCTCGACGATTTGCAGTTGCAGGCGCATGAAAGCCTGTGGCTGCATTGGGATCGCAGTCATCCGCAAACCCAGACCTGGCTGCGCAAATCCAGCGGTCTCAACGAGTTCACCTGCGACCTGCTACTTGAAGAGAACACACGACCACGCCTGTTGCCGCTGCCGGATTCCGAGCTGCTGCTGTTTCTGCGCGGGGTCAATCTCAATCCGGGGGCTGAGCCTGAAGACATGGTCTCGGTGCGGATTTTTGCTTCTGCGCAACGGGTGATTTCCCTGCGTTTGCGTCCGTTGCGTGCCACCGATGAGTTGTTGGCTGACCTGGCGGACGGTAAAGGCCCGAAAACCTCCTCTGAACTCATCCTTTATCTGGCGCAGTTCCTCACCAACAAGGTGCAGGATCTGGTCACTTGCCTCTCGGAAATCGCCGATGAGGAAGAAGAAAAGATGGATGCCGACGAACGGTATACCCCGGAGCACGGCGCCATTTTGCACATCCGTCGCAGGGCGGCCGGACTCAAGCGTTTTCTCGCTCCGCAACGAGACATTTTTGGTCAACTGACGCGGATCAAAATGCCGTGGTTTGTCGATGATGACGCCGATTACTGGAACGAACTGAACAACAGCCTGACCCGCTATCTCGAAGAGCTCGAATTGACCCGAGAGCGCGTGGGGCTTGTGCTGGAGGCCGAAGACCGGCGTTTGAGCGAACGCATGAATCGCACGATGTACCGCTTCGGGATCATCACCTGCATTTTTTTACCGATGAGTTTCATCACCGGCCTGTTGGGTATCAACGTTGGCGGAATTCCATTCTCCAGCAGCCCCTATGGTTTCCTGATCGCCTGTTTGACGGTGCTCGCCCTGGCCTTCGGTCAGTGGTGGTTATTCCGTCGTTTGCGCTGGGTATGAAGATGGCGTATGTGACCCGACCAAATTTGCCCGCGTCTTTCACAGACATCACGAGAGGTGCGTATGCACGATCCGTTTGAACAGTCTTTACGCGACATGCTCAACGCTTCGCCGTCCAGCCGCGACGACGATGCGTGCCTGGGCCGTGTGCTCAAAACCGCCAACCGCCAGGTCGGCGCCGGCGATCTGTTCAGCCTGCTGGGCCGCTGGCTGCCCGCGCTGATGATCGCCTTGAATAATGGATCGGCGCATGTCTTGCCGGTTTCCCGTCTTCGTAAACCTACCGCTCGCACTGCTGATAAGGCTGATTGAATATGGAACTTGATCTCTGGACTCAGAGCCTCGTCACTGCAATGACTGCGTTGTGGACCAAAGTCGCCAACTTCATCCCGAACCTGTTCGGCGCACTGGTCGTGCTGCTGTTGGGTTTTGTCGTGGCCAAACTGCTCGATACCTTGTTGTCCAAGTTGCTCGCCAAACTGGGCCTCGATCGCCTGATGGGCGGCACAGGGCTGACCAAGTTGATGTCGCGTGCGGGGCTGCAAGTACCGATCTCGACTCTGATCGGCAAGATCGTCTATTGGTTCGTTCTGCTTATTTTCCTGGTTTCTGCAGCAGAGTCCCTTGGACTTGAGCGAGTTTCAGCTACGCTGGATATGCTGGCGTTGTATTTGCCGAAAGTATTCGGCGCCGCGCTGGTGTTGCTGGTAGGTGTTCTGCTCGCGCAACTGGCCAATGGCCTGGTGCGCGGGGCGGCAGAAGGCGTGGGCCTGGACTACGCTTCGGGATTGGGGCGAATTGCACAAGGGCTGGTGATCATCATCAGCATCTCGGTCGCGATCAGTCAGCTTGAGGTCAAGACTGACCTGCTGAACCATGTGATCGTCATCGTATTGATTACCGTTGGTCTGGCGGTTGCGCTGGCCATGGGTTTGGGAAGCCGGGAAATTGCCGGTCAGATTCTCGCGGGAATCTATGTGCGTGAGTTGTATCAGGTTGGGCAACAAGTGCGTGTTGGCGAGGTCGAAGGCCAGATCGAAGAGATCGGCACGGTTAAAACCACATTGCTGACCGATGAGGGTGAGCTAGTCTCTCTTTCCAATCGGATCCTGCTGGAACAGCATGTGAGTAGCCGCTAACCCGGCAAACCCTGCTAATGTATGCCGCCGCAAAATGCCAGCTGAGGCTGGTTGCGGTGGACATTGACCTGACTGTCGGCACGACTTGTTTTGAATAAAGCCCAAACGCTATCCACGCGCTACGACCCCCGCGAACTCTCTGATGAGGAGTTGGTCGCGCGCTCGCATACCGAGCTTTTTCACGTAACGCGCGCTTATGAAGAACTGATGCGGCGTTACCAGCGAACATTATTTAACGTCTGTGCGAGATATCTTGGGAACGATCGCGACGCAGACGATGTCTGTCAGGAAGTCATGTTGAAGGTGCTGTACGGCCTGAAGAACTTCGAGGGCAAATCGAAGTTCAAGACATGGCTATACAGCATCACGTACAACGAATGTATTACGCAGTATCGGAAGGAACGGCGAAAGCGTCGCTTGATGGACGCATTGAGTCTTGACCCCCTTGAGGAAGCGTCCGAAGAAAAGGCGCCAAAACCCGAGGAGAAGGGCGGGCTTGATCGCTGGCTGGTGTATGTGAACCCGATTGACCGCGAAATTCTGGTGCTACGATTTGTCGCAGAACTGGAATTTCAGGAGATCGCAGACATCATGCACATGGGTTTGAGTGCGACAAAAATGCGTTACAAACGTGCTCTAGATAAATTGCGTGAGAAATTTGCAGGCATTGCTGAAACTTAGTTCGGCGCAAATATCTCTTACGTGTAGGCAAGTTCTGATAGACTTGCCGCCGAGTTGTCCCCCGGTTTGCGGGACTGCTTCACAATCACCAGTTGGGGATTTGCGGGGTGTCGCGGGACCTGAGGTGGGGCTTGGGCCGGGGTGGTGTGTGTGGCGGCGCGGCGGTCGGGGCGC
>NZ_JBIUVJ010000116.1:658-7326 GCF_044742875.1 Pseudomonas sp. NPDC087817 | reverse complement strand
TATCCGACCTTCACTTCCTCGACCGGGTCGGCCGCCAGCGAGATGCGGATAGTATCGCCAATCCCCTCGGCGAGCAGCATACCTAGGCCAACGGCGGATTTCACTGTGCCCGAACGCAATCCACCGGCTTCGGTGATGCCCAGGTGCAGCGGCTGAACGATTTCCTTGGCCAGCAAACGGTAGGCTTCGACGGCCATGAACACGTCGGAGGCCTTCACGCTGACCTTGAAGTCCTGGAAATTCAGGCGTTCGAGGTGCTCGACGTGGCGCAGAGCGGACTCGACCAGCGCGGCTGGGGTTGGCTCGCCATATTTCTTTTGCAGATCTTTTTCCAGCGAGCCGGCGTTGACGCCGATGCGGATCGGGATCCCGCGGTCACGGGCGGCATCGACCACAGCACGCACACGGTCTTCGCGACCGATGTTGCCCGGGTTGATGCGCAGGCAGTCCACACCCAGTTCGGCCACGCGCAAGGCGATCCTGTAGTCGAAGTGGATGTCGGCAACCAGCGGCACCTTGACCAGTTGCTTGATCTTGCCGAACGCCTCGGCGGCATCCATGTCCGGTACCGACACGCGAACGATGTCGACACCGGCGGCTTCCAGACGATTGATCTGCGCAACGGTGGCGGCGACATCATTGGTGTCGCTGTTGGTCATGCTCTGCACAGCGATCGGCGCATCGCCGCCCACCGGCACATTGCCGACCCAGATCTTGCGCGAAACGCGACGTTTGATTGGAGATTCGCCGTGCATGACTTATTGACCCAACTTCAGGCGAGCAGTCTCGCCACTGGTGAACGGAGCGACATCGACCGGCTGGCCGTTGTAGCTGACCTGCGCGCCACGGGCATAACCCAGGCGCACGGCAAACGGTGGCTTGCCGGCAACCGCCAGGCTGTCGCCTTTACGCTTCAGGCCACTGAACAGAACTTTGCCGCTGCCGTCGCTGACCTGGGTCCAGCAATCGGCGACGAACTGCACCGACACCTGGCCTTGACCGGCCACCGGAGCGTTGACCGTCGGGGCCACTGGCGCGGTGACAGTCGGCGCTGGCGTGCTCGGAACAGTTGGTGCCGGAGTAGCAGGCGTGGCAACAACCGGGGCCGGCGTATGAACCGGTGCTGCGGGCGTTGCGCTCGGAGCAGCTGGAGCAACCGGTGCAGTTGCTGGCGCAGCAGGCTCGGCACCGGTCGATTCAGCGGTGGTTTCCGACTGCGGCAGGGCCAGAGCGGTCGCGCCCTCGGCCTGACCTTCAGCGACAGCCTGATCTTCCGGCTCGTCGATCGGGTGAATCTGGGTGGTGCCATCGGCGCCTTCGACTTCGACGTGCTCCGGGGCCAGAGTGGTCAAGTCTTTGCTCCGCAGCGAGGTCTGATCCTGCCACCAGACGAAACCGCCGCCGATGACCGCGATCAGCAACAGCAGGCTGACGATACGCAAAATAGTGTGGGACACCCGCACAGGCTCTTCGATACGGCCCAGCGCATGGACGTTGCTGCCCTGGGAATCGGTGCCGGTGGACTGGTCGAATTGCTGAACCAGAACAGTCTGATCCATACCGAGCAACTTGGCATAGGCGCGAATGTAACCGCGAGCGAAGGTATGCCCCGGCAGCTTGTCGAAAGCGCCGGCTTCAAGATTGCTCAGGGAAGTCACGGTGAGGTTGAGCTTGAGGGCCACTTCGGCCAGCGACCAGCCATTGCTTTCGCGGGCCTGGCGCAGGGTCTCACCGGGGTTAACGCGATTCGCTGCTACAACTTCGGGATGCGCCGCTTTCATCATTGCTCCGACAGGTATTGCTGATATTCCGGCGTACCGGGATAGAGTCGTTTTAATTGCAGGCCGTAACTGGCGGCCTTGTCGCGATCTTCAAACACTTTTGCCAGCCGAACGCCGAGCAATAGACTACGTGCATTTTGCTCGGTTAGCAGGCTGAAACGGTCGTAATAGTCACGCGCGGGCACATAATGCCTGTCTTCGAAGGACAACTCAGCCATTTCCAGCAATGCACGCGGTTGTTGACGGTTCAAACGCAGGGCCTTTTCCAGCTGCTGCTGCGCCAACTCACGCTGCCCCAGCTTGGATGCGGTCATGCCGAGATTCTCGAACACACGCGAACGCTCAGGATACAGGGTATCGGCGGAGGCCTGTTCAAAACGCTGGTAGGCTTCCTTGTAACGCTGTTCTTCGTAGAGAAAACTGCCGTAGTTGTTGAGGATGCGCGCATCAGCGGGACGGGAGGACAAGGCTTTGCGGAAGTGCTCGTCGGCCAGTTTCGGCTCCATTTCGGCCTGAAACACCAGACCGAGGGCAGCATTGGCGTCGGGATCGGAGCTATCCAGATCCAGTGCTTTCTTCAGCGGCACCTTGGCCCGCTCGGTCATGCCCTGCTGCAAATACCCCAGCCCCAACTGCACATAGGCAGCCCGCGCTTCATCGCGGCCCTTGCTGGTCTTCATCGGGTTGTAGTCACCCGACAGGACACAACCAGCACTCAGGCTGGCCAACAGCAACAGCAGCGCAAAGCGCAGGGACATAGAGATCCTCTCTTAGTTAGTGTTCGCGGCGTTCTGTGCCAGATCGCTGTCGGCGCTCAACTCACGCACGGCGATGTAACGTTCGCTGCGACGGGTGCGATCCAGCACCTGCCCTACCAATTGACCACATGCGGCATCGATGTCTTCACCACGGGTGGTGCGGACAGTGACGTTGAAACCGGCCTGATGCAACTGATCCTGGAAACGACGGATCGCGTTGTTGCTTGGCCGCTCGTAACCGGAGTGCGGGAACGGGTTGAACGGGATCAGGTTGATCTTGCATGGAATATTCTTCAGCAGCTCGATCATCTCAACGGCGTGTTCGACCTTGTCGTTGATGTCCTTGAGCAAGGTGTACTCGATGGTCAGCACACGTTTCTCGCCCAGGGACGACATGTAGCGCTGGCACGACTCGAGCAGCATCTTAAGCGGATATTTCTTGTTGATCGGCACCAATTGGTTACGCAATGCGTCATTCGGTGCGTGCATGGACAACGCCCGGGATACGTCGATGTGCTTGGCCAGCTCATCGATCATCGGCACCACACCCGAGGTGGACAAGGTCACGCGGCGCTTGGAGATCCCGTAGCCGAGGTCATCCATCATCAGATGCATGGCGGCGACGACGTTGTCGAAGTTCAGCAGTGGCTCACCCATGCCCATCATCACCACGTTGGTGATGGCACGGTCGACGGTGGCCGGGACACTGCCGAAAGATTTGTTGGCAATCCACACCTGACCGATGACTTCGGCGGCGGTGAGGTTGCTATTGAAGCCTTGCTTGCCGGTGGAGCAGAAACGGCAATCCAGGGCACAGCCTGCCTGGGACGAAACGCACAAAGTGCCGCGTTTGCCCTGGGGAATGTACACGGTCTCGACGCAGCTGCCGGACGCCACGCGCACCACCCATTTACGGGTACCGTCGCTGGAGATGTCCTCGCTGACCACTTCAGGACCACGGACCTCAGCAATGGCCTTGAGCTTGTCGCGCAAAGCCTTGCTGACGTTCGTCATGGCGTCGAAATCATCGACGCCAAAGTGGTGAATCCATTTCATTACCTGACCGGCACGGAAACGCTTCTCCCCGATTGAGTCGAAGAATTTTTCCATTTCCGGCTGGGTCAGACCCAGCAGGTTTGTTTTAACAGTCGATGTAGTCATGGATTCACCTTCACTCTTTAAGCAATGCTTAGCGAGTGGTTACTTCAGTAGCTGCGAAGAAGTACGAGATTTCGCGAGCAGCAGCAGCTTCGGAGTCCGAACCGTGCACGGCGTTGGCGTCGATCGACTCAGCGAAGTCAGCACGGATGGTGCCAGCAGCAGCTTCTTTAGGGTTGGTAGCGCCCATCAGCTCACGGTTGCGAGCGATAGCGTTTTCGCCTTCCAGAACCTGAACAACTACTGGACCGGAGATCATGAAAGCAACCAGGTCACCGAAGAAACCGCGCTCTTTGTGCTCAGCGTAGAAGCCTTCAGCTTCGGCTTTGGACAGTTGCTTCATTTTCGAAGCAACAACTTTCAGACCAGCCTTTTCGAAACGGGTAACGATTTCGCCGGCAGCGCCTTTAGCAACAGCGTCAGGCTTGATGATGGAGAAAGTGCGTTGAACAGCCATGGTGTAACTCCAGAAACGGTAATTTGCGAAAAATTAAACCCGCGAATTATACGCGGGTTCTTGGGTATTGCCTAACCTGCGAGACGATCAGTCCAATTCTTTGGCCCAGAGCTCCTGAACCGCTTCCAGCACCTTCTCGCCGACACGGCCAGAAGTGCTGTCGAAGTCAGGCAGATCCAGGATCATCTGCTGCAAACGGACAAAACCTACAGAATACGGATCGACGCCGGCATGGGCCTCGGCCAGTTCTTCTGCAATACGTTGAACATCATTCCAACCGTAGCTCATGACAGTCTTACCAGTCAGTGCGGCGCTTCGGCCGCATGGTTAAGCGAATATTTCGGAATTTCGACGGTGATGTCTTCTTCACCGACGATAGCCTGACAGGCCAGGCGCGATTGCGCTTCCAGACCCCAGGCACGATCGAGGAAATCTTCTTCCAGCTCGTCAGCCTCTTCCATCGAGTCGAAACCCTCGCGGATGATGCAGTGGCAAGTGGTGCAAGCGCAGACGCCGCCGCAGGCGCTTTCCATCTCGATGTGGTGTTCGTGGGCCAGTTCGAGAATCGATGTGCCGGGCGCAGCCTCGACCACCATGCCTTCAGGGCAGAACTTCTCGTGGGGCAGAAAAATGACCTGCGGCATCAGATATCCTCGATTTCATTCAGATTGCGCCCCGACAGAGCGGCTTTCACCGTCAGATCCATGCGGCGGGCAGCAAAAGCATCGGTCACTTGCGACAGACGCTTGGTCTGCTGCTCGATGGCGTAACCATCGGTACCTTTCATCAGTTCGGTGAGTTCCTGCACTTGCAGGTCGATGACCATGCGCTCTTCGGCGTCGAGCAAACGCTCGCCATCAGCCTCCAGAGCGCCCTGCACCGCTTCGATCAGGCGCTGGGCATCGACTTGCTGCTCACGCAGGACGCGGGCGACTTTGTCGTCATTGGCGTGCTGGAACGAATCTTTGAGCATCTTGGCGATTTCGCCGTCGGTCAGACCGTAGGACGGCTTGACCTGAATGCTCGCCTCGACGCCCGAACCCAGTTCTCGGGCAGAAACGCTGAGCAGACCGTCGGCATCGACCTGGAAAGTCACGCGAATCTTCGCCGCGCCAGCCACCATTGCTGGAATGCCACGCAATTCGAAGCGCGCCAGCGAACGGCAGTCACTGATCAGCTCGCGCTCACCCTGCAGTACGTGGATCGCCATGGCCGACTGACCATCTTTATAAGTCGTGAAATCTTGTGCGCGAGCGACGGGGATCGTGGTGTTGCGCGGGATCACCTTCTCCATTAAACCGCCCATGGTTTCCAGCCCCAGGGACAGCGGAATCACGTCGAGCAGCAGCAGTTCGCCGCCATCGCGCTTGTTGCCAGCCAGCGTATCGGCCTGGATCGCAGCACCGATGGCCACCACTTGATCCGGATCGATTTCAGTCAAAGGCTGACGACCGAAAGCTTCGGCAACGGCTTCGCGAACACGTGGAACGCGAGTCGAACCGCCGACCATGACCACGGCGTGCACGTCCTCCAGTTCGATGCCGGAATCGCGAACGGCGCGGCGGCAGGCTTTCAGGCTGCGCGCGACCATCGGCTCGATCAGCGCATCGAAGGCTTCGCGGGTCAGTTGCGCCTTCCAGTCGCCGTAGGTCACTTCAACGCTGACCCCATCGGTCAGTGCTTCTTTGGCCGCGCAGGCGGTTTGCAGCAGATTACGCTGTGCGCCCGGATCGAGGTCAGCGGACAGGCCCGCGCGCTCGATGATCCAGCTGGCAATCGCGTGATCGAAGTCATCGCCGCCCAGCGCGCTATCGCCGCCGGTTGCGAGCACTTCGAAAACACCGCCAGTCAGACGCAGAATCGAAATATCGAAGGTGCCGCCGCCCAGGTCGTAGATCGCAACAAGCCCTTCGGCGTGCTGATCCAGACCGTAAGCCACAGCGGCCGCCGTCGGCTCGTTAAGCAGACGCAACACATTGAGACCGGCGAGTTTGGCCGCATCTTTGGTGGCCTGACGTTGAGCATCGTCGAAGTACGCCGGAACGGTGATCACCGCACCAACCAATTCACCACCCAAGGTCGCCTCAGCGCGCTGACGCAGCACCTTGAGAATATCGGCGGAAACTTCGACCGGGCTTTTCGGGCCTTGCACGGTGTCGATGAACGGCATGTGCGATTCGCCACCAACAAAGCGGTACGGCAGTTGCTCGCCCAATTGCTTGACGTCGGACAGACCACGACCCATCAAGCGCTTGACCGAGAGCACAGTGTTCAAAGGATCGGAGGACGCAGCCAGCTTGGCCGATTCACCGACTTCGACGCGGTCGGCGTGATAACGCACGGCGGACGGCAGGATGACCTGCCCGTTTGCGTCGGCCAGCGGTTCGGAAAGACCACTGCGCAACGCAGCGACCAGCGAATTGGTAGTGCCCAAGTCGATCCCCACAGCCAGACGACGCTGGTGCGGTTGAGGACTTTGGCCGGGTTCGGCGATCTGCAGTAGGGCCATCGTGA
>NZ_JBIUVJ010000116.1:0-648 GCF_044742875.1 Pseudomonas sp. NPDC087817 | reverse complement strand
CACCCCCCGCCCACCGCCATCCGCAGCAGCCCCATCGTGATCAGCACATACCGCGACCACAGTGTTGCTCCCGGAGAGGCACAGGGTTTCCCGTCGAGGCGCTCTTCTAACTGGCGCACTTCGTAGGTGAGCTTGTCGAGGAACTGCATGCGCCGCATCAGGCGTTCGGCCTGTTCACGTTGCGCTGCATCATCCCAACAGGCCGCGAAGCTTTCGTTGAGTTCTTCCTGAGCCACTTTCAAGCGACGCTTGAATACCGCGACACCGTCGAGATCGGCGCTGTCCTGGAGGTCTTCGAGCTCTTCGCGCCATTGCATCTGCTGCAGAAGAAACTCGGGGTCATGGACCGTGACTTCCATCGGCACTTCATGCCCGCTGATGGTCAGCAGGTAGCGTGCACGCTGGGCCGGACTCTTGAGCGTCTGATAAGCGTCGTTGAGGCGCGCAGACTGCTCGAGTGCCGAACGCTGCTCGCGCTCGGAAGCGTCGGCAAAGCGATCAGGATGAACGCCGCGCGCCAACTCACGATAGCGCGTGGCCAACTGCTCGAGATCCAGACGGAAGCTCGGTTGCAGCTCGAATAAAGCGAAATGACAAGTATTATCAACTACATTCATTTTTTTATTTATCTTTTGCCGTATTCTGATT
>NZ_JBIUVJ010000115.1:0-7812 GCF_044742875.1 Pseudomonas sp. NPDC087817 | reverse complement strand
CGTCAACCCGAAAACCGGTCTGGCCGGTGATCTGTGGGCGATCCACGGTGGCGGTATCTATCACCTGGAAAAATACAAACTGGCCCCACCGTCGATGCCGGAGAACCTGCACTGGTTCAAATGGGAAGCCTACTTCACCTGGATGTCGGGGATCGCGCTGCTGTGCGTGGTGTTCTACTCCAATCCAACGCTCTACCTGCTGGCTCCGGGCAGCACACTGAGCGGCCCTGAAGGCGTGGCCATCGGTATCGGCTCGCTGTTCCTCGGCTGGTTCATCTACTCCTTCCTTTGCGACTCCGCTCTGGGCAAACGCCCTGCCCTGCTCGGCTTCATCCTGTTCGTGCTGATCATCGGCGCGGCGTATGGCTTCAGCAAGGTGTTCAGCGGTCGTGGTGCGTACCTGCACGTCGGCGCGATCATCGGCACCATCATGGTCGGTAACGTGTTCCGCATCATCATGCCGGCGCAACGTGCACTGGTGGCGGCGATTGCCGAAAACCGCACGCCGGATCCGGCGCTGCCGGCCAAAGGCTTGCTGCGTTCGCGTCACAACAACTACTTCACCCTGCCGGTGCTGTTCATCATGATCAGCAACCACTTCCCGAGCACCTATGGCAGCCAGTACAACTGGTTGATCCTGGCCGGGATCGCAGTGTTGGCGGTGTTGGTGCGTCACTACTTCAACACCCGTCACGACAGCCACAAGTTTGCCTGGACTCTGCCGGTTGCGGCGGTGGGCATGATCACTCTGGCGTACGTCACCGGTCCTGTACCGATGTCGACCGCTCCGGAAGTGGCCAAGGCTCCGGCAAAAATCGAGTACCAGCCGCTGCCGGAAACGGCACTGGGCGGTGGCGCGAAACCGGCTGAAGCGGCAGCACCCGCAGCAGCGCCTGCAGCAGCACCGGCGCAAGCCTCCAATGCAGGTCCGGCCTTCGACAAAGTGCACAACGTGATTCAAGAACGTTGCGCGGTTTGCCACTCGGCCAAACCGACCAGCCCGTTGTTCAGTGCGGCCCCTGCCGGTGTGATGTTCGACACCCCCGAGCAGATCCGCCAGAACGCGGCGCGCATCCAGGCGCAAGCCATCACCACGCAGATCATGCCACTGGGCAACATCACCCAGATGACCCAGCAGGAACGTGACCTGATCGGTGCATGGATCGCCCAGGGAGCGCAGACCAACTAAGCAGTAAAAGCATCGCTGGCAAGCCAGCTCCCACAGGGTTTTGCACTGCCTGTGTGGGAGCTGGCTTGCCAGCGATTGGCCGCAACGCGGTTTACCTGATGCAAAGAAACAGCTGCGAGCAACCCGGCAGCTGTTCAATCACAAGAATAAAAAAGATCCGAGGTGTTGCATGTCCGAGCTGTCCAAAGCGCGCATCCCCGACGCACCCGCCATTCAGCGATTGCCCCTTTTGCAACTGATCCTGGTCGGTTTGCAACATGTTCTGCTGATGTACGGTGGTGCCATCGCGGTGCCGCTGATCATTGGACAGGCCGCTGGCCTGAGTCGTGAAGAAATCGCCTTCCTGATCAACGCCGACCTGCTGGTCGCCGGTATCGCCACCATCGTGCAGTCCTTGGGCATCGGCCCGATGGGCATTCGCATGCCGGTGATGATGGGCGCCAGTTTTGCCGCCGTCGGCAGCATGGTCGCCATGGCCGGCATGCCCGGGATCGGCCTGCAAGGGATCTTCGGCGCCACCATCGCTGCCGGTTTCTTCGGCATGATCATCGCGCCGTTCATGTCCAAGGTCGTACGCTTCTTCCCGCCGCTGGTGACCGGCACAGTCATCACCTCGATCGGCTTGTCGCTATTCCCCGTAGCCGTGAATTGGGCTGGTGGCGGTGCCGCCGCTGCGCAATTCGGCTCACCGATTTATCTGGCCATCGCCGCTCTGGTGTTGGGCACCATTCTGTTGATCCACCGCTTCATGCGCGGTTTCTGGGTGAACATTTCCGTCCTCATCGGCATGTGCTTCGGCTACCTGTTGTGCGGCGCGATCGGCATGGTCGACCTGAGCGGCATGGCCAATGCGCCATGGGTGCAATTCGTCACCCCACTGCATTTCGGCATGCCGAAATTCGAACTCGCGCCGATCCTGTCGATGTGCCTGGTGGTGGTGATCATCTTCGTCGAGTCCACCGGGATGTTTCTCGCGCTGGGCAAGATCACCGGCCAGGAAGTCTGCCCACGCATGCTGCGTCGCGGCTTGTTGTGCGATGCCGGCGCTTCATTCGTGGCCGGTTTCTTCAATACATTCACCCACTCCTCTTTCGCGCAGAACATCGGCCTGGTGCAGATGACCGGCGTGCGTTGCCGTTCGGTGACCATCGTCGCCGGTGGCTTGTTGATCGTCCTCAGCCTGTTGCCGAAAGCGGCGTTCCTGGTGGCGTCGATTCCACCGGCGGTATTGGGCGGTGCGGCGATTGCGATGTTCGGCATGGTTGCCGCGACCGGGATCAAGATTCTGCAAGAAGCCGACATCGGTGACCGTCGCAACCAGTTGCTGGTGGCGGTGAGCATCGGCATGGGTCTGATCCCGGTGGTGCGTCCGGAGTTCTTCGCCCACCTGCCGTTGTGGATGAGCCCGATCACCCACAGCGGCATCGCCATGGCCACGCTGAGTGCGCTGACGCTGAACCTGCTGTTCAACATTCTCGGCGGTGCCGAGCGCGCGACGATCAACGACTGCCACGCGCATCAGCACTAAAAACAGCATCACCAATGCCCTCTGCAGGAGTGAGCCTGCTCGCGATTGCGTCATCAACACCGACATCAATGTTGACTGATTCACCGCTATCGCGAGCAGGCTCACTCCTACAAAGGCACGCAACAGCTCTGCGCCTCAAACAATAAAAACAAGAGGGAGCAACAGATGATTCGCACGCAAACCAACCTGCTGTTGAGCGGTGGCCTGCTGGCCGCATCCCAAGCCATGGCCGGCGATTTATTGCTGTGGCAGACCAACAGCCTGAGCTATCTGTACGGCAAGAATTTCGCGATCAATCCGTCGATCCAGCAGACGGTGACGTTCGAGCACGCCGACAAATGGAAGTACGGCGACAACTTTCTGTTCGTCGACAAGATCTTCTACAACGGCCAGGAAGACCGCAACAAAGGCCCGCACACCTTCTACGGCGAATTCACCCCGCGTTTCTCGTTCGGCAAGATCTTCGACCAGAAGCTCGAATTCGGCCCGATCAAGGACGTGCTGCTGGCGATGACCTACGAGTACGGCGAAGGTGAGAGCGAGGCCTATCTGATCGGCCCCGGGTTCGACCTCAAGGTGCCGGGCTTCAACTACGTCACCCTGAACATCTTCCGCCGCCAGACCGAAGGCCCGCGCCCCGGCGACGGTGTCTGGCAGATCACCCCGGGCTGGTCGTACAGCATCCCTGTGGGCAATTCCGACCTGCTGATCGACGGTTATCTGGATTGGGTCGTCGACAACGACGAGAACTCGCGCGGCACCTACCACGCCAACCTGCACATCAATCCGCAGATCAAATACGACCTGGGCAAAGCCCTGGGCTGGAGTCAGAAGCAGCTGTATGTCGGCACCGAATACAGTTATTGGAAAAATAAATACGGGGTCGAAAGCAGCCACAACCTCGACACCAATCAGAACACCGCCAGCCTGCTGGTGAAGGTGCACTTTTAAGATGACCCGCAACCGTGCCCCATACCTGTCGTCGGTGCTCTGTTGCGGGGCACTTGAGAGCTGGCCAAGGAGTCAGTATTCTCCGCGGCCTCATGAATTCGGTCTAAAAAAAAGCCCGGATTTAATTCCTGACCGACAGGCCAACTTATCCCGGCCCCGGTCAGTACCGAGGCATCCCGAAAACACGCTCTGTCGACTGTTTTTCAGCAGCCGACCGGGCGTTTTTTTGCTTTTCGAAAGCCTTGGCCCAGCTCTTGCTAACAGCATGAAAGCTGACCAATCGGATGACTTTTGCAGCAACGAAAAAAGGCGCCACACCAGAGCGCCGATCTTAAAAAAATAAACGTGGAACACCTACTTTGGGAGCAACCGAATGAAACGTATGTGCACCAGCCTGATGCTCGCGGGATCGATGCTGGCCGGCGGCCAGGCCATGGCCGATGGCCTGCTGCAATGGCAGAACAACAGCCTGACCTACCTCTACGGCAAAGACTTCAAGGTCAACCCTGCGATTCAGCAGACCGTCACCTTCGAGCACGCCGACGCCTGGAAGTATGGGGACAACTTCCTGTTCGTCGACAAGATCTTCTACAACGGTGACAAGGACTTCAACAACGGCCCGAACACCTACTACGGCGAGTTCAGCCCGCGCATCTCGCTGGGCAAGGTGCTCGACCAGAAGATCGAATTCGGCCCGATCAAAGACGTCCTGCTGGCGATGACATACGAGTTCGGCGAGGGTGACACCGAGTCCTACCTGATCGGTCCGGGCTTCGACCTGGCCATCCCGGGCTTCGACTACTTCCAGTTGAACTTCTACCAGCGCCACACCGAAGGCTCGCGTCCGGGTGACAACGTCTGGCAGATCACTCCAGTGTGGTCCTACACCATTCCGGTCGGCGACTCGAACGTGCTGATCGACGGCTACATGGACTGGGTCGTCGACAACGACGTCAACAACCGTGGCGAATACCACGCCAACCTGCACTTCAACCCACAGGTCAAATACGACTTGGGCAAGGCGCTGAATTTCGGCGAGAAGCAGCTGTACGTCGGTGTTGAGTACGACTACTGGAAAGACAAGTACGGGATCGACGACACCCGTGCCTTCACCACCAATCAGAACGTGACCAGCTTCCTGGTGAAGTTCCACTTCTGATGCGGGTGTAAGTGGCGTCTGCAAGGACGCCATCGCTGGCAAGCCAGCTCCCACATGGTTTTGTGTCGCACACAATTATTGTGTTCACCCAGAAACCTGTGGGAGCTGGCTTGCCAGCGATTTGCCTCACCACAAATCTCAGGCGGGAGCCACCGCCTCGGATATCCCCAGAAACCGGCAAAGCTCCTCACGCTTGGCCAACGCATCCCGTCGCCCCAGATCGATCAACTCGCTGCAATACCCCGCCTCGAACAGCAGATAACTCAACACCCCCGCCCCGCTCGTCTTGGTCGCTCCCGGCCCGCGCAAGAACAAGCGCAACGCCGCCGGCAATTCCTGACGATGCCGTGCCGCGATTTCATCAATCGGCTGACTCGGTGAAATCACCAGCACCTCCACCGGCGCCACGCCCAATTCGCGAGTCGGTGTGCCGGCGGGCATCAAATGACTGAACTGGTTGAGACGCTGCAGCAACTCGATGTCGCTTTCCAGGCTGTCGATGAACGTGCTGTTGAGCATGTGTCCGCCAATCTGCGCCAGCGTCGGCTGTTGCCCGGTGTAGGTGCGCTCCAGCGGCTGCTGCGGATCAAACCCGCGCGGGTTGCCACTGACACCGACCACCAGCACGCGACTGGCGCCCAGATGCAGGGCCGGACTGATCGGCGCCGATTGCCGCACTGCGCCGTCGCCAAAATATTCCTCGCCGATTTTCACCGGAGCGAACAACAACGGAATCGCCGAACTGGCCAGCAGATGCTCCACCGACAATTGCGTCGGCACGCCGATGCGCCGATGCCGCAGCCAGGAATCAATCTTGCCGCCGCCCTGATAGAACGTCACCGCCTGCCCCGACTCATAGCCGAACGCAGTCACCGCCACCGCGTGCAATTGCTTGCGTGCGATGGATTCGGCGATGCCGGGCATGTGCAGTTTTTCATTGAGCAGATCGCGCAGCGGCGAACTGTTGAGCAGCGCCACCGGCAGGTGTCGGCCCATGCCGAGCAAACTGTGGCTGACAAAACGACTGGCTTGGCGGATCACTCCCGGCCAGTCACTGCGCAATACGCGATGGCTGCGAAAGCCCTGCCAGAACAGCGTGAGGCGTTCGATGGCGGCGCGAAAATCCGTGGCGCCGCTGGCCAGGCTCACGGCGTTGATCGCCCCCGCCGAGGTGCCGACGATCACCGGAAACGGATTGTCGGCGCCCAATGGCAACAACTCGGCAATCGCCGCCAACACCCCCACCTGATACGCCGCCCGAGCCCCGCCGCCGGAAAGAATCAAACCTGTGACCGGTTCAGCTGGGCTCATCGCAACACTCCATAGTGCTTAAAGGGATGGGTGAATCAACCGCGTTTGGCGTACAGCTTCGGCTCGCCCGGTGGACGGCTCTTGAAGCGGCGATGCGCCCACAGGTATTGCTCGGGGCAGGCTCGCAAAGCGCTTTCGACCCACTGATTGATGCGGATGCAATCGGCCTCTTCGGTCTCGCCGGGGAAGTCCTCCAGCGGCGCATGAATCGTCAGGCGATAACCGCTGCCGTCCGCCAGGCGTTCCTGAGTGAACGGCACCACCAGTGCTTTACCCAACCGGGCAAATTTGGTGGTCGCGGTCACGGTCGCTGCCTGAATGCCGAACAGCGGCACGAAAATGCTTTGCTTGGCACCGTAGTCCTGATCCGGTGCGTACCAGATCGCCCGACCGGAGCGCAGCAATTTGAGCATGCCACGCACATCGTCGCGCTCCACCGCCAGCGAATCGAGGTTGTGCCGCTCGCGGCCCTGACGCTGGATGAAATCGAACAGTGGGTTCTTGTGTTCGCGGTACATGCCGTCGATGGTGTGCTGCTGACCGAGCAATGCCGCGCCGATTTCCAGCGTGGTGAAATGCGCCGCCATCAGGATCACGCCTTTGCCTTCACGCCGGGCTTTTTGCAAATGCTCCAGACCTTCGACGTGGGCCAGTTTGGCCAGGCGCTCGCGGGACCACCACCAGCTCATCGCCATCTCGAAAAACGCGATGCCGGTGGAGGCAAAATTTTCCTTGAGCAGGCGTTTGCGCTCGGCGGCGGATTTTTCCGGGAAGCACAGTTCAAGGTTGCGCTTGGCGATGCGCCGCCGGTCGCCGGCCACGCGATACATCAGCGCGCCCAAAACTCGACCGATGGTCAGCAATGCCGGATACGGCAACTGCACGATCAGCCATAAAAGCCCCAGACCGCACCAGAGCGGCCAGAAGCGTGGAGCAAGAAATGCTCTTCGAAAACGCGGGCGATCCATTAAAGCTTCCGTAAATACAGTGGCCGCGCATTCTACATCGTTCGACCCGGCTTGCGGCTCGCGGGCGTTCTCGTTATAAGTCTCGGCACTTTTAGTGACAAGCCGTTGTATGCCGACATGAGCCAAACCGAACCGTTAGACCAAGATCCCGTATTCCAGCTCAAGGGCAGCATGCTGGCCATTACTGTGCTGGAACTGGCCCGTAACGACCTCGAAAGCCTCGATCGGCAATTGGCCGCCAAAGTCGCCCAGGCGCCGAACTTCTTCAGCAACGCGCCGCTGGTTCTGGCGCTGGACAAACTGCCGCCGAGCGAAGGCGCGGTCGATCTGCCGGGCCTGATGCGCGTGTGCCGCCAACATGGCCTGCGCACCCTGGCGATTCGCGCCAGCCGCATCGAAGACATCGCCGCCGCCATCGCCATCGACATTCCGGTGTTGCCGCCGTCCGGCGCCCGTGAACGGCCGCTGGAAACCCCGGAAGCCGAAGTCAAAAAGAAACCGGAAAAACCGCCGGAGCCGACCGTAAAACCGACCCGCGTCATCACCACGCCAGTACGTGGTGGCCAACAGATATATGCCCAGGGCGGCGATCTGGTGGTGGTGTCCTCGGTCAGTCCGGGGGCGGAACTTCTTGCCGATGGCAACATCCATGTATTCGGCCCGATGCGCGGTCGTGCGCTGGCCGGGGTCAAGGGTGACACCAAGG
>NZ_JBIUVJ010000114.1:0-7864 GCF_044742875.1 Pseudomonas sp. NPDC087817 | reverse complement strand
CAAAGATAACTGCGGAACAGGAAGAACCCTGGCCGAGACTGAGTGCAAAGAGCAGGAAAAATTCTTGTAGATGGTTGGATCGAAATTCAACATATCGTGTAGAGATTCTCAGTGACACAAGCAACACAGTGACGCCACCTTAACCCTTTTTCCTGAACGTGCCAATGCTTCTTGCAAAGGTTTCTCTGTTTTAAGGATCGGCGGTGTGACGGTTCGTCGCCATACCGTGTAATTACGGGGTGTTCGGCGAGAATTGCAGCGCGCACTTTGAAGCGGGCGGCGCGACCGGTAAGATGCCGGACAGAATTTTTCACCTCGCTATTCAGGAAACCCGCCATGAGCATCAAATCGGACAAGTGGATTCGCCGCATGGCGCAGGAACACGGCATGATCGAACCGTTCGTCGAGCGCCAGGTGCGCGGCAGCGATGACAGCCGAGTGATCTCCTACGGTGTGTCGAGCTACGGCTACGACGTGCGTTGCACCAACCACTTCAAGGTGTTCACCAACATCAACTCCGCCATCGTCGATCCGAAAAACTTCGATGCTGGCAGCTTCGTCGACATCCACAGCGACGTCTGCATCATTCCGCCGAACTCCTTCGCCTTGGCCAGCACCGTCGAATATTTCCGTATTCCACGCAACGTACTGACCATTTGCCTGGGTAAAAGCACCTACGCTCGCTGCGGCATTATCGTTAACGTGACGCCGCTTGAGCCTGAGTGGGAAGGTCACGTGACCCTGGAGTTCTCCAACACCACCAACCTGCCGGCGAAAATCTACGCCAATGAAGGCGTGGCGCAGATGCTCTTCCTTGAATCCGACGAGGAATGCGAAGTTTCCTACAAGGATCGTGGCGGCAAGTATCAGGGCCAGCGTGGCGTGACTCTGCCGCGTACCTGAGTCGTCCATCCGGCAGATGTCGGGAATTCTTTGGCGGGCAGGCACTCTATGGAGTGTACTGCCCGTTTTTGCTTGTGCCGAAACGGGCCTTCGCCGAGGAGTGCCCTATGAAGATCGATCCGCATATCACTGCCGAACTGGCAAGGCTTGAGCCCAATCAGATTGGCGTTTTAGCCTGGTCCTTGCTGGCACACCCGTCCATCAGTCTGGCTGGCGGAATTCCGGGTCAGCCTGATCCCGATACCCCCAACGAACAACCGACCGAGCCGGGTGAGCCGACTCTGCCTGACGAGCCACCACCGGCACCTGTGGCCTGATCCCTATGGGAATTGAATGGCCAGTCAGTTGAAGTCCGCCAAGACTTCAACTGACTGGCCATATTTCGTTGTCGCCGATGACAAAAATCCTGCAGCTATCATCACGCTCAACCGGATAACCACCGGTAAACGCGCCAAACGCGGGCATCAGGCTGATGCGCTCGGCCAATCTGAAACACGCCAGCCGCAAGCTCTGCCGTCCCTTGCCATGCAGCCGATAAACCGGATGCACATGGCCAGCCAATACATGCCGCTCCGGGTGCGGATCGGGTTCGTGTTGTAACGAAAATGGCCCGAGCAATAGCGGTTCTGGCACTACGCGAATGTTCAGCGATACCGGCGGATCACCCGCGCGTTTGTCGTGATTGCCGCGAATCAGCGTCATCGGCAGATCAACGTGACGCGAGCGCCATTCGGCCAGTGCGCTCAGCGTGCCCACCGCGTGGGAGCCGGGCCCATGCAGAAAGTCACCGAGAAATATCAGCTGCCGGCAGGGCAGTTTCGCCAGCAGTCGATCAATCACCGCGATATTGCTCGCCGTTGTGCCTTGAGGGACGGGCTGGCCAAGGCTGCGATAGGCGGCCGCTTTGCCGAAATGTACGTCGGCGATCAGCAAGGCTTGCTGCGCCGGCCAATACAAGGCTTTTTCCGGCAACAGCCACAATTCCTCTCCGGCCAGGCGCACAGGATAGGGCGCGTTCATACGGAGTTACCCTTGTCAGCGGATTTTTCCAGATCTCCAACCATCCGTCTGATCCGGTCAGCCAGTTTTTCCGAGCTCATGCTCTCGCGCATGCGTTCCACCAACAGTGGAAACCCCAGCGGTGTAGGACGTTTGATCTGATGCACTTGCAGATTCATCTGATTGATGTGCTCTAGCGTCTGTTCCAGCCTGCGAATATCCAGTTCTTCCCGTAGGACCTCTTCCCCGGCCTGAGCCAGCAGCAGGTTGTCGGCGTCGTATTGCTTGAACACTTCGAAGAACAAACCGCTGGAGGCTTGCACTTGCCGGGTGCTTTTCGGCGCGCCGGGGTAACCGGAGAACACCAGTCCGGCGATTCGGGCGATTTCGCGAAAGCGCCGCAAGGCTAGTTCGCCCGCGTTCAGGCTGGCGAGAACATCGCGCAATAAGTGATCGGCACTGAACAGTTCGGTATCGAGTTGTTGCGACCAATCCACTGGCGTGGCACTGAGCAACTCCAGACCGTAATCGTTCACCGCAATCGAGAACGTCACCGGTTGACGCTGACTGACCCGCCACGCCAAAAGGCTGGCGAGCCCCAGATGCACTTGCCGTCCGGCAAACGGGTAGAGAAACAGGTGCCAGCCTTCGCGGGATTTCAGCACCTCGACCAGTAAATCGTTGGTTGTGGGCAAACCGGACCAGCGCGCCTGGGTGTCCAGCAGAGGCCGTAACGCCTGCATTTCCGGTCCGGCAAACTCACCCTGTGCAGCAGCGGTGAAGCGCGTCACCACCGCTTGCGCCAGTTCATTGGAGAGCGGCATACGGCCGCCATTCCAGCGCGGCACGGCGGCTTTCTTCGCCGTGCTGCGTTTGACGTAGGCGGTCATGTTTTCCACTCGTACCAGTTCCAGCAAACGCCCGGCAAACAGAAAGCCATCGCCCGGTTTGAGCCGTGCAATAAAGCCTTCCTCGACGCTGCCCAACTGCTTGCCGCCGCCACCCTTGCTCCAGAATTTGAGCTGAATGCTCGCGTCGCTGACGATGGTGCCGATGCTCATGCGATGCCGGCGTGCCAGCCGCGCATCGGGCACGCGCCAGACACCTTGTTCGTCGGGCTCGACTCGACGGTAATCCGGATAAGCCGTCAGAGACATGCCGCCATGGCGTACGAAAGCCAGCGCCCACGCCCAATCGGCAGGTGTCAGGTCACGATAGGCCCAGGCGCCACGGACTTCTTCGTACAACTCATCGGGTAAAAATCCGCCGCCCAGCGCCATGCTGACCAAATGCTGCACCAGCACATCCAGCGGTTTTTGCGGTGACAGTCGCGGTTCGATGCGTCGCTGCTCCACGGCATCACGAGCGGCGACGGCTTCGATCACTTCAAGGCTGTGGGTCGGCACCAGCGTCACCCGCGAGGTACGGCCCGGGGCATGGCCGGAGCGCCCGGCGCGTTGCATCAAACGGGCGACGCCCTTGGCTGAACCGATTTGCAGCACACGCTCCACGGGCAGGAAATCCACCCCCAGATCCAGGCTGGAGGTGCAGACCACTGCTTTCAAAAGCCCGTCCTTCAAGGCCTGCTCAACCCAGTCGCGGGTATCGCGTGACAGCGAACTGTGATGCAACGCGATCAGCCCGGCCCAGTCCGGTCGCGCCTCAAGCAGCGCCTGATACCAGATTTCCGATTGTGCCCGGGTGTTGGTGAACACCAGGCTGCTGGCGCAGACATCGAGTTCGGCGACCACTTGCGGCAGCATCTTCAAACCGATGTGTCCGGCCCACGGAAAACGTTCGAGGGTGGGTGGGAGCAGGGTGTCGATCGCCAGCGCTTTTTCGTTCTGACCCTGGACGCTGACGCCACCGCCTTGTGGGATCAGCACCTGTTCGGCGTGGGATTGATTACCGAGCGTGGCGGACACGCCCCAGACAATCAATTCGGGCTGCCAGTGACGAAGGCGGGCGAGGGCCAGTTGCAGCTGCACGCCGCGTTTATTACCGAGCAGTTCGTGCCATTCATCGACGACAATCATGCGCAGTGTCGCCAGCGCTGTTTGCGCGTCGGCGCGGGCGAGCAGCAGGGTCAGGCTTTCGGGTGTAGTGATCAGCGTGGTCGGCAGGCGTCGGCTCTGCCGGGCGCGCTCGCTGCTGCTGGTGTCACCGGTGCGCAGGCCGATACTCCACGGGATTTCCAGGTCCGTCACGGGAGTTTGCAGCGCGCGTGCGGTGTCGGCAGCGAGGGCGCGCATCGGGGTGATCCACAGTACGGTCAGCGGTGCGGCGAGCGGTTTGCGTTTGCGTGAAGTCACAACGATGGGGGCGGATCGGGCGAAGCGGTTGAGTGCGGCAAACCATACCGCATAGGTTTTGCCGGCGCCGGTGCTGGCGTGCAGCATTCCGGATTCACCGTTTTTTACCGCAGCCCACACCTGTTTCTGAAAGGCGAATGGCTTCCAGCCGCGAGCGCTGAACCAGGTTTTTGCGAGGTCGGAGGATTTCGCCATGCGGGCTGCGCGCGCTCTGGAGGGGTTATTCCAGTGACCACGCGGTGGGCGGACAAGTTTGATTTTTGTAGGAGTGAGCCTGCCCGCGATAACGGTGCGTAAGTCACATCAGTGCTGGATGTAATGACGCCATCGCGAGCAGGCTCACTCCTACAGGGGGTTGTGTACGACGTTACTTCAGGTTACCGCTGAGAAATTGCTTGAGGCGTTCGCTTTTCGGGTTGCCGAGCACTTCTTCGGGCGCACCTTCTTCCTCGACCAGACCTTGATGCAGGAATAGAACCTGGCTCGAAACTTTACGGGCGAAGCTCATCTCGTGGGTCACCATGATCATGGTCCGGCCTTCCTCGGCCAAACCCTGAATCACCTTCAACACTTCCCCGACCAGTTCCGGATCGAGCGCCGAGGTCGGCTCATCGAACAGCATCACCTCCGGCTCCATCGCCAACGCCCGGGCAATCGCCACGCGCTGTTGCTGGCCGCCGGACAAAAACGCCGGGTATTGATCGGCCACCCGCGCCGGCAGACCGACCTTGTCGAGGTAACGGCGGGCGCGGTCTTCGGCCTCCTGCTTGCTGCAACCGAGCACCCGGCGCGGGGCCATGGTGATGTTTTCCAGCACGGTCATGTGGCTCCACAGGTTGAAGTGCTGGAACACCATCGCCAGCCGCGTGCGCAGACGTTGCAGTTCATCGGCGTCGGCGACGTGCATGCCGTGGCGGTCGGTGACCATGCGGATCTTCTGGCCATCAAGGCTCATCGCACCGTCGTTGGGTTGTTCGAGAAAGTTGATGCAGCGTAAAAAGGTGCTTTTGCCCGAGCCGCTGGCGCCGATCAGGCTGATCACGTCGCCGGTCTTGGCCTTGAGCGAAACGCCTTTGAGCACCTGATGGTCGCCATAGCTTTTGTGCAGGCCTTCAACGGTCAGTTTGTACATGGGACAGACATCCTCAAGGCGAAAGTAGGTAGCCGCTGCGATAGGCTTCAGCGCCCGCGACGTGGGCGATGACCATGCCGGCAGTGGCCATGCGTCGCAGCGAACGGGCGTACATCACGCCGGCGCTGGTGCAATGAATGGGGGTGACCCGGTCGTGGATCGGGTCGATGATTTCGGCGATCTGCTGCCCGGCTTCGAGGTATTGCCCCGCCGTGGCGGTGTACACCAGCAGGCCGCCGACCGGGGTGGTCACCGGCTCCACACCCGCCAGCGGCGTGGCGGGGTAGGGCAGCGACGGCTGCGGTTTGGTCTCGCCGACGATCGCATCGGACTGGATCAGATAGTCGATCAGCGCCTGGCAGTCGCGGCTGGCCAGCGGATGGTTGACGTCACCCTGACCGCGCAACTCGACGGTCACCGAGAAACTGCCCAGCGGAATCTCGAAGTGTTCGCCAAAACGTTCCCTCAATTGCCACCACAGCAGCGTGAAGCATTCGTCGAACGACTGGCCGCCGGAATCAGTGGCCAGCAGGCTCGCCTGGGCTTCGATGTAGCGCGCCAGTGGCTCGACCTGCGGCCACGCTTCGGGCGTGGTGTAGAGGTGCACCACCGATTCGAAATCGCAATGCAGGTCCAGCACCATGTCCGCATCGCAGGCCAGCCGTTGCAGGGTCAGGCGCTGGGATTGCAGTTGCGTGCTGGCGGTCTGGCGGGCGAGGGCGTTGCGCAGGCTGGCGCGGATCAGTTCGAGGTTGTGCTGCGGATCGTCGCCCAGCTTGCCTTCGATGGCGTTGCCGATCTCTTCGCTGAGGTCGACGAACCAGCGGTTGAAGTTCTGCCCGCTCTCCAGTTCGTAACGGCCCAGCGGCACGTCCATCAGAACTTGTTCGAGGCCGACCGGATTGGCCACCGGCACCAGCACGATTTCGCTGCGCAGGCGCCCGGCGGCTTCCAGCTCCGCCAGACGCTGCTTGAGGTGCCAGGCGACGAGCATGCCGGGCAATTCATCGGCGTGCAGCGAAGACTGGATGTAGACCTTGCCCTTGGCCTGCGCCGGGCCGAAGTGGAAGCTGTGGATCTGTCGTGCGGTCCCCGGCAGCGGGGCCAACAGGTCATGGATCTGGTGTCGCATTACAAGGTTTCCTAGTGTGTCGGCCCGAGGAAGGCCAGCCATCGGCGTTCGGCGAGGCGGAACAGGCCGACCAGCGCAAAGGTAATGGTCAGGTAGATCAGCGCGGCGATGCCGAATGACTGAAAGGTCAGGAAGGTCGCCGAGTTGGCGTCCCGGGCGACTTTCAGAATGTCGGGGATGGTCGCGGTGAAGGCCACGGTGGTCGAGTGCAGCATCAGGATCACTTCGTTGCTGTAATACGGCAACGAACGGCGTAAGGCTGACGGCATGATCACGTAGGCATACAGCTTCCAGCCTGTCAGACCATAAGCCTTGGCCGCTTCGACTTCGCCGTGGTTCATGCTGCGGATCGCCCCGGCAAAAATCTCCGTGGTGTACGCGCAGGTGTTCAGGGCGAAAGCGAGGATCGTGCAGTTCATCGCATCGCGAAAGAAACTGTCGAGTATCGGCTGCGCACGTACGGCCGCGAGGCTGTAAATCCCGGTGTAGCAGATCAACAACTGGATATACAGCGGCGTGCCCCGGAACAGATAGGTATAGAACTGCACCGGCCAGCGCACATAGAAGTGGCTGGAAACCCGGGCGATCGACAACGGAATCGACACCAGGAAACCGATGAAGATCGAGGCGCTGAGCAGCCACATCGTCATCGCCAGACCAGTGATGTTCTGGCCGTCGGTATAAAGGAAGGCTCGCCAGTATTCCTGCAGAAGTTCGATCATCGTACGGCCTCCCGGGCACCGGCAGCGTAGCGGCGTTCGAGCCAGCGCAGGATGAAGTTCGAGGCACTGGTGATCAGCAGATAAATCAACGCGGCGAGGACCAGGAAATAGAACAGTTGGTAAGTGCTTTTACCGGCGTCCTGCGCGGCTTTGACCAGATCGGCGAGGCCGATGATCGACACCAGCGCGGTGGCCTTGAGCATCACCATCCAGTTGTTACCGATGCCCGGCAACGCGAAACGCATCATTTGCGGGAACACCACAAAACGAAAGCGCTGGCCGCGTTTGAGGCCATAGGCGGTGGCCGCTTCGACCTGACCGCGCGGCACGGCGAGGATCGCCCCGCGGAAAGTCTCGGTGAAATACGCGCCATAAATGAAGCCCAGGGTCAGCACCCCGGCGCTGAACGGGTCGATCTCGATGTATTCCCATTCCATGTAGTCGGTGAGCGTCGTCAGCCAGGTTTGCAGGCTGTAGAAGATCAGCAGCATCAGCACCAGGTCCGGCACCCCGCGAATCAGCGTGGTGTAGAGCTGGGCGGGCAGGCGCACCAGTTTGATTTTTGACAGTTTGGCACTGGCGCCGAGCAGGCCGAGCAACACGGCCACCAGCAGCGACAACGCCGATAATTTGATGGTCATCCAGGTGCCTTCCACCAGCAACC
>NZ_JBIUVJ010000113.1:0-8022 GCF_044742875.1 Pseudomonas sp. NPDC087817 | reverse complement strand
CCTTCCATTTCGAAGCTGTCTTCTTTCGACATGCAGTAAAGCCCTCGGTATCCAATGAATGGCCCGGTGCAACTGCGCCAGGCAAAAGCGGCGTGCATTGTGCCCGAAAAATGGTGTTTACGCCAAGGGGTTTACGGCTTGTGTTCAGTTCAGGATGACCCAACGCTGATTAATCAGCAGTTCGATAGGGCGATATTGGGTCTTGTAGTTCATCTTTTTGCAGTTTTTGATCCAGTAACCCAAGTACACCGCCTCAAGCCCCAGGCGCTGGCTCTCGGCGATTTGCCACAGGATGGCGAAACGGCCAAGGCTGCGGCGTTCTTCGGCCGGTTCGTAAAACGTGTACACCGCTGACAGGCCGTTAGGCAGCAAATCAGTCACCGCGACAGCCAGCAACCGTCCGTCGAGACGAAACTCGTAAAAACGCGAGAAGGGCAGATCGCGCACCAGAAAAGTCGAGAATTGATCACGGCTCGGTGGGTACATGTCACCGTCGGCGTGACGCTGTTCGATGTAGCGCTGATACAGATCGAAGTATTCTTCACTGAACTGGGGTTTGGCCGGGCGCACCTGCAAATCGGCGTTGCGCTTGAAAATCCGTTTCTGCTGACGGTTGGGGGTGAACGGCGCCACGGGAATGCGCGCAGGCACGCACGCATTGCAATTCTGGCAATGGGGGCGATACAAGTGATCGCCGCTGCGACGAAAGCCCATTTCCGACAGGTCTGCGTAGACATGCACATCCATGGGCTGACTTGGGTCGAGAAACAGGGTCGTGGCCTGCTCCTCAGGCAGATAACTGCAAGAGTGAGGCTGAGTGGCATAGAACTTCAAGCGCGCCAACTCGGTCATGATCAACCCTCGGGATAAGCTGGTGAATTAAGTGTAAGCCACGCGCGCAAAAGTCGCTCAGCAAACCCAGGTGGCGTGATTGGGTTGATCCAGATGTCGGGCCAGATAGTTGGCGAATTCGAGGCGGGGAATCGCCCGAGCGCCGAGGCTGTGCAGATGGTCGGTTGGCATCTGACAGTCGATCAGCACAAACCCCGAGTCCTTCAGATGCCGCACCAGTGCGGCAAAGCCATATTTGGAGGCATTGTCGGCGCGGCTGAACATCGACTCACCAAAAAACAGCTGCCCCATCGCCAGCCCGTACAGACCGCCGACCAATTCGCCCTGATCCCGGACTTCGACAGAATGGGCGAAGCCGCGACGATGCAGTTCAACGTAGGCGTTCTGCATGGCTTCGGTGATCCAGGTGCCGTCGGCGTAATCCCTGGGCGCAGCGCAGGCACGGATCACCGCTTCAAAGTCCTGATCGAAGGTGACTTGGTAGCGCTCCTTGCGCAGCAGTTTGCTCAGGCTGCGTGAGACGTGCAGTTCGTCGGGAAACAAAACCGTGCGGGGATCCGGCGACCACCAGAGAATCGGCTGGCCTTCGGAAAACCACGGAAAGCAGCCATGGCGATAAGCCTGAATCAGACGATCGGCGGACAGATCGCCACCTGCGGCGAGCAATCCGTTGGGGTCGCGCATGGCCTTTTCCAGTGGAGGAAAAGTCAGGGAATTGCGTTGTAACCAAGTCAGCATGGCATCCAGGCTTGCAGAAGGGGAGGGCGGTGCGGGCTGTTTGCCCGCGATAAAGTGTGCCGTTAAATGACCGGAATGTCGTCCAGATACTTCTCTGCATCCAGCGCCGCCATGCATCCGGCGCCGGCTGAGGTCACTGCCTGGCGATAAACATGGTCGGCGACGTCGCCGGCGGCAAACACGCCGGGGATCGCGGTGGACGTGGCGTCGCCGTCGCTGCCGCCCTTGATCAGCAGATAGCCGTCGCGCATCGGTAACTGGCCCTCGAACAGGTCGGTGTTGGGTTTGTGACCGATGGCGATGAACACGCCGGCCAGCGCCAGTTCACGGGTTTCGCCGGTGTGGCTGTCACGCAAACGCGCGCCAGTGACGCCGCTGGCATCGCCAAGCACTTCATCGAGATTCTGGTTCCAGTGCAGGCGCACATTGCCGGTGGCGGCTTTCTCGAAGAGTTTGTCCTGAAGGATTTTCTCCGAGCGTAATTTGTCGCGGCGATGGATCAGGTGGACTTCTTTGGCGATGTTGGACAAGTACAGTGCTTCCTCGACGGCAGTGTTGCCGCCGCCGACCACCGCGACCACCTGATTGCGGTAAAAGAAGCCGTCACAGGTCGCACAGGCGGAAACGCCTTTGCCGGCGAAGGCTTCCTCCGACGGCAGGCCGAGGTATTGCGCCGAAGCACCGGTGGCAATGATCAGGGCATCGCAGGTGTAAGTGCCGCTGTCGCCAATGAGTTCGAACGGGCGCTGTTGCAACTTGGCGGTGTGGATGTGGTCGTAAACGATCTCTGTGGCAAAGCGTTCAGCGTGTTTCTGCATGCGTTCCATCAGCACCGGGCCCGTGAGGCCTTCGACGTCGCCGGGCCAGTTGTCGACTTCGACCGTGGTGGTGAGCTGGCCGCCGGCCTGCAACCCGGTAATCACCACGGGTTTGAGGTTGGCGCGGGCGGCGTATACGGCGGCGCTGTAACCGGCCGGGCCGGAGCCGAGAATGATCAGGCGTGAATGCTTCGCTGCGTTCATCAAATACACCTCATAAGCCTTTGTCACAAAAGGTAATGCATGCTCAAATTGAACCGCAGGTCTTGTCGGCTTGGCTATGCTCAACACTGGGGTTTGAAGCATGGCATCAAGCGCACAAACCCGTACAATGCCGGGCTGTTACAGAATATTCGCCGCGTGCCGTGTTTATAAAACCCTGAGCGCAGTGTTAAAAGTAGTCTCAGTTGCACCCGTTAACTTTTTTACCTGCCTGGACTGGGCAGTTTTTTATCGTCATTCAATAGATGGACGCGCCTCGGCGCAGGAAAAGTAGCGTTTTGAAGAAATCCACCGAAGCACCAAAAACAGTCGTTCCGCTCTGGCGCCAACAGTTGCACTACCGGCTCAAGGAAGGTGCATTGATCGCCATCGGCGCTCTGTGCCTGTTCCTGATGATGGCGTTGCTGACCTACGGCAAGGACGATCCGGGCTGGAGCCACAACAGCAAGATCGACGACGTGCAGAATTTCGGCGGCCCGGCGGGCTCCTACAGCGCCGACATCCTGTTCATGGTGCTCGGCTACTTCGCCTACATTTTCCCGTTGCTGCTGGCGATCAAGGCGTATCAGATCTTCCGTCAGCGCCACGAGCCGTGGCAGTGGAGCGGCTGGCTGTTCTCCTGGCGCCTGATCGGTCTGGTGTTTCTGGTGCTCTCCGGTGCCGCGCTGGCGCACATTCATTTTCATGCCGCGACCGGTCTGCCGGCCGGTGCCGGTGGCGCACTGGGCGAAAGCCTTGGCGATCTGGCGAAGAACGCCCTGAACATTCAGGGCAGCACGCTGCTGTTCATCGCCCTGTTCCTGTTCGGCCTGACCGTGTTTACCGATCTGTCGTGGTTCAAGGTGATGGACCTCACCGGCAAAATCACCCTCGACCTGTTCGAGCTGTTCCAGGGCGCGCTCAACCGTTGGTGGTCGGCGCGTACCGAACGCAAGCAACTGGTGGCGCAACTGCGTGAAGTCGATGACCGCGTGCACGATGTGGTCGCCCCGACGGTGACTGACAAGCGTGAGCAGGCCAAAGTCAAAGAGCGCCTGATTGAGCGCGAGCAAGCGCTGAGCAAGCACATGTCCGACCGCGAGAAGCAGGTCCCGCCGGTCATCGCTCCGGCACCGGCCAAGGCTCCAGAGCCGAGCAAGCGCGTGCAGAAAGAGAAACAGGCACCATTGTTCGTCGACAGCGCCGTGGAAGGCACCTTGCCGCCGATCTCGATTCTTGATCCTGCGGAAAAGAAACAACTCAATTACTCGCCGGAATCCCTGGCTGCGGTCGGCCACTTGCTGGAGATCAAGCTCAAGGAGTTCGGCGTCGAGGTCACGGTGGATTCGATTCACCCGGGCCCGGTCATTACCCGTTACGAAATCCAGCCTGCGGCCGGCGTCAAGGTCAGTCGCATCGCCAACCTCGCCAAAGACCTTGCACGTTCTCTGGCCGTGACCAGCGTGCGAGTGGTCGAGGTGATTCCGGGCAAGACCACCGTCGGTATCGAGATCCCCAACGAAGACCGGCAGATCGTGCGCTTCTCCGAAGTGCTGTCGACGCCCGAGTACGACAACTTCAAATCGCCGGTCACCCTGGCGCTGGGCCACGATATTGGCGGCAAACCGGTCATCACCGACCTGGCGAAGATGCCGCACTTGCTGGTGGCCGGTACGACCGGTTCCGGTAAGTCGGTCGGTGTGAACGCGATGATTCTATCGATCCTGTTTAAGTCTGGCCCGGAAGACGCCAAGCTGATCATGATCGACCCGAAAATGCTTGAACTGTCGATCTACGAAGGCATTCCGCACTTGCTCTGCCCGGTTGTGACCGACATGAAGGACGCCGCCAACGCCTTGCGCTGGAGCGTTGCCGAGATGGAACGTCGCTACAAACTGATGGCGAAGATGGGCGTGCGTAACCTGTCCGGCTTCAACGCCAAGGTCAAGGAAGCCCAGGACGCCGGCGAGCCGTTGAGCGATCCGCTGTACAAGCGCGAAAGCATTCACGACGAAGCACCGCTGCTGCAGAAGCTGCCGACCATCGTCGTGGTGGTCGACGAATTCGCCGACATGATGATGATCGTCGGCAAGAAGGTTGAAGAACTGATCGCCCGTATCGCGCAGAAGGCGCGTGCGGCGGGCATTCACTTGATCCTCGCGACCCAACGACCTTCGGTGGACGTGATCACCGGTCTGATCAAGGCCAACATTCCGACGCGTATGGCGTTCCAGGTGTCGAGCAAGATCGACTCGCGGACCATCATCGACCAGGGCGGCGCCGAGCAATTGCTCGGCCACGGTGACATGCTCTACATGCCACCGGGCACCAGCCTGCCGATCCGCGTTCACGGCGCCTTCGTTTCCGACGATGAAGTCCACCGTGTGGTCGAAGCGTGGAAACTGCGCGGCGCGCCGGAATACAACGATGACATCCTCAACGGTGTCGAAGAGGCGGGCAGCGGCTTTGAAGGCAGCAGCGGCGGTGGTGATGGTGATGATCCGGAAGCCGACGCACTGTATGACGAAGCCGTACAGTTCGTGCTGGAAAGCCGCCGTGCCTCGATTTCCGCCGTACAGCGCAAGCTGAAAATCGGCTACAACCGCGCCGCCCGGATGATCGAAGCCATGGAAATGGCTGGCGTCGTCACCTCGATGAACACCAACGGTTCCCGTGAAGTCCTGGCCCCGGGCCCGGTGCGCGACTGATTGCAAAAGCAAGAGGCGGGACAATGATGTCCCGCCGCTCTCCCAACGAGTATTCAAGAGGACTCCCATGCGTCTTATCCGCATGCTGCTGCCAGTACTGGCTTTGACCACACTCACGGCCCACGCCGATGACAAGGACGTGGCTCGTTTGACCCAATTGCTGGAAACATCCAAGACCCTGAGCGCGAACTTCTCGCAGCTGACCCTCGACGGCAGCGGCACTCAGTTGCAGGAAACCACTGGCGACATGACCCTGCAGCGTCCGGGGCTGTTCTACTGGCACACCAATGCGCCGGCCGAGCAGACCATGGTTTCCGACGGCAAGAAAGTCACCCTGTGGGACCCGGATCTTGAGCAAGCCACCATCAAGAAGCTCGACGAGCGCCTGACCCAGACCCCGGCACTGCTGTTGTCCGGTGACGTATCGAAGATCAGCCAGAGCTTCGACATCAGCGCGAAAGAGGCGGGCGGTGTAATCGACTTCACCCTCAAGCCGAAAACCAAGGACACCCTGTTCGACAACCTGCGCCTGTCGTTCCGTAACGGTCTGCTCAACGACATGCAACTGATCGACAGCGTCGGCCAGCGCACCAACATCCTGTTTACCGGGGTCAAGGCCAACGAGCCGGTGCCGGCATCCAAGTTCAAGTTCGACATCCCGAAGGGTGCGGACGTGATTCAGGAATAAACATATGATTTGTGGGGTCGAGCCTTTGTGGTGAGGGGATTTATCCCCGATTGACTGCGCAGCAGTCACCTTTTTTGGGGCCGCTTCGCAGCCCATCGGGGATGAATCCCCTCGCCACAGGGTTTTCCACAAAATTCGAAATTCGAGGTTTCAACGGTACGTGATGGATTTGTTTCGCAGTGCACCGATTGCTCAGCCACTGGCCGCGCGTTTGCGTGCGACCAATCTGGATGAGTACGTCGGTCAGGAGCACCTGCTCGCTCGCGGCAAGCCTCTGCGTGAAGCGCTGGAGCAGGGTGCCCTGCATTCGATGATCTTCTGGGGCCCGCCGGGTGTGGGCAAGACCACACTGGCGCGGTTGCTCGCGGAAGTCTCGGATGCACACTTTGAAACGGTCTCGGCGGTGCTCGCCGGGGTCAAGGAGATCCGTCAGGCCGTTGAAATCGCCAAGCAGCAGGCCGGCCAGTACGGCAAGCGCACGATTCTGTTTGTCGATGAAGTACACCGCTTCAACAAGTCTCAGCAGGATGCGTTCCTGCCCTACGTTGAAGACGGCACGCTGATCTTCATCGGCGCCACCACCGAAAACCCTTCGTTTGAACTGAACAACGCGCTGTTGTCGCGGGCTCGCGTCTATGTGCTGAAGAGCCTCGACGAGGCGGCGCTGCGCAAACTCGTGCACCGCGCCCTCACCGAAGAGCGCGGCTTGGGCAAGCGCAACCTGACGCTCAACGACGAAGGCTTCCAAATGCTGCTGTCGGCCGCCGATGGCGACGGCCGGCGTCTGCTCAATCTGCTGGAGAACGCGTCGGACCTGGCCGAAGACAACGGCGAGATCGGCACCGAACTGCTGCAAAGCCTGCTCGGCGACACCCGTCGGCGCTTCGACAAGGGTGGCGAAGCGTTCTACGACCAGATCTCCGCACTGCACAAGTCGGTGCGCGGCTCCAACCCCGACGGTGCGCTGTACTGGTTTGCGCGGATGATCGACGGCGGCTGCGATCCGCTTTATCTGGCCCGACGCGTGGTGCGCATGGCCAGCGAAGACATCGGCAATGCCGATCCGCGCGCCCTCAGCCTGTGCCTGGCCGCATGGGAAGTGCAGGAACGTCTCGGCAGTCCGGAAGGCGAGTTGGCGGTGGCGCAGGCCATTACCTATCTGGCCTGCGCACCGAAAAGCAACGCGGTGTACATGGGCTTCAAAACGGCCTTGCGCGCCGCCGCTGAAAACGGCTCGCTGGAAGTGCCGTTGCACCTGCGCAACGCGCCGACCAAGCTAATGAAACAATTGGGCTACGGCGACGAATACCGCTACGCCCACGACGAACCGGATGCGTATGCCGCCGGCGAAGATTATTTTCCGGAAGAACTCGAGCCGATTCCGTTCTACCAACCGGTGCCCCGAGGCCTTGAGTTGAAGATCGGCGAGAAGCTCAACCACCTCGCGCAACTCGACCGTTTAAGCCCAAGACAGCGGAGAAAATAGTGCTTCCATTGATCATTGCGGTCTCCGTCGGCGGGATTGCCGGCACATTATTGCGCTTCGCCACTGGCAATTGGGTCAACGCCAATTGGCCGCGGCACTTCTATACCGCGACGCTGGCCGTTAATATCGTGGGCTGCCTGCTGATTGGCGTGTTGTACGGCCTGTTTTTGATACGCCCGGAAGTGCCGATCGAGGTGCGTGCCGGGTTGATGGTCGGCTTCCTCGGGGGGCTGACGACTTTTTCATCCTTTTCACTGGATACGGTGCGCCTGCTGGAAAGCGGGCAAGTGTTGCTGGCCCTCGGCTATGCGGCACTCAGCGTATTCGGCGGGCTGCTCGCGACGTGGGCTGGCCTGTCCTTGACCAAACTTTGATAACGAGAAACCGACATGCTCGATTCCAAACTGTTACGTAGCAACCTTCAGGACGTAGCGGTCCGGCGGGGGGGGCGGGGGGGGTGGGGGGGGGGGGGGCCGGGGGGGGCGCGCGGGCCGGGGGGGGGGGGGGGGGGGGGGGGGGGGGGGGGGTGTG
>NZ_JBIUVJ010000112.1:0-8188 GCF_044742875.1 Pseudomonas sp. NPDC087817 | reverse complement strand
GGAATACTGCACCGCCAGGGACGATCTGGCGGACGCCCAGGCTGTGTGCGACAAGATCGGTATCAAGCTGCACACCGCCAACTTCGCCGCCGAGTCCTGGGACAACGTGGTCGAGCATTTCCTCGCCGAATACAAGGCCGGGCGCACGCCGAACCCGGACATCCTGTGCCACCGCGAGATCACGTTCAAGGCGTTCCTCGACTACGCCATGATGCTCGGCGCCGACCAGATCGCCACCCGTCACTACGTGCGCCGCCGCGATATCGATGGCCGCACCGAACTGCTCAAGGGCCTCGATCCGAACAAGGACCAGAGCTACTTCCTGCACGCTGTTGGCGGCGAACAGATCGCCAAGACCCTGTTCCCGGTCGGCGAACTGGAAAAGCCGCAAGTGCGCGCGATTGCCGAGAAATACGAGCTGGCGACCGCCAAGAAGAAGGATTCCACCGGGATCTGCTTCATCGGCGAGCGTCGTTTCAGCGATTTCCTCAAGCAATACCTGCCGGCGCAACCGGGCGAGATCAAAACCACCGAAGGCGAAGTCATCGGCCGCCACCACGGCTTGATGTACCACACCATCGGCCAGCGCCAGGGCCTCGGCATCGGTGGTCTGAAAGATGCCGGCGACGAGCCGTGGTACGTGCTGCGCAAGGATCTCGACACCAACGAGCTGATCGTCGGCCAGGGCAACAACCACCCGTGGCTGTTCTCCAGCGCCCTGCTCGCCTCGGAAATCTATTGGGTCAACCCGATCGACCTGAGCCAGCCGCTGCGCCTGACCGCGAAAGTGCGTTATCGCCAGAGCGATCAGGCCTGCACCCTGGAAAAAACCGCCAGCGGCTACCGCGCCGTGTTCGACGAACCGCAACGCGCAGTGACGCCGGGCCAGTCCGTGGTTTTCTATGACGGTGAAATCTGCCTCGGTGGCGGCGTGATCGAAGTCGCCGAGCCGTGGAGCGGTCAGGCATGAGCCCGACTCAGGAGCAACTGACGGCGCTCGGCGGTGTGTTTCTCGCCGCTGTTTTGGTCGACCGGATCGCCAAGACCGGCCAGACCAGCGAGGCCGGCCTGAGCTGCATGCTCGGCAGCCTATTGGTACGCGATCCGAAAGACACACTGGATGTTTACGGCGGCGACGACCTCAATCTGCGCGAAGGCTATCGCGCGCTGATTGGCGCATTGGAGCGCGATCCGAGCACCTTGCAGCGCGAGCCGTTGCGTTATGCCCTGTCGATGCTCGGTCTGGAACGTCAACTGGCCAAGCGTGACGACATGCTCGACACCATCGGCAAGCGCCTGCCGCAGATTCAGTCGCAGGTCGAACACTTCGGCCCGGCCCACGAAAACGTCGTCGCCGCTTGCGGTGCGCTGTATCAGGACACCCTGAGCACCCTGCGCCAACGCATTCAGGTGCATGGCGACATGCGCAACCTGCAGCAGCCGAGCAATGCCTCGAAGATCCGCGCCCTGCTGCTCGCCGGTATCCGTTCAGCGCGCCTGTGGCGACAGCTCGGCGGCCACCGCTGGCAATTGGTGATCAGCCGTCGCAAATTGCTCAAAGAGCTGTATCCGTTGCTGCGCAGCGAGTAAACGCCGCGCAATAAAAGCTTTGTAGCCTGTAACGCGTAATACGCCGGTCAGTTGGCAACGGACCGGCGGATTTTTTCATGTATGATACGCGCCCCATTTCGTTGCCCGACTGTCCGAGAACACCCCATGCAGCTTTCTTCGCTCACTGCGGTTTCCCCTGTTGACGGCCGCTACGCCGGCAAAACCCAGGCCCTGCGCCCGATTTTCAGCGAGTACGGCCTGATCCGTGCCCGCGTTCTGGTTGAAGTGCGCTGGCTCCAGCGCCTCGCCGCCCACGCCGGTATCCCGGAAGTGCCAGCCTTCTCCGCCGAGGCCAACGCCGTTCTCAATGAACTGGCTGAAAACTTCTCGCTGGAGCACGCCGAGCGCGTCAAAGAAATCGAGCGCACCACCAACCACGACGTCAAGGCGATCGAATACCTGCTCAAAGAGCAGGCGGCCAAGCTGCCGGAGCTGGCCAAGGTCAGCGAGTTCATCCACTTTGCCTGCACCAGCGAAGACATCAACAACCTGTCCCACGCCCTGATGCTGCGCGAAGGCCGTGACGAGGTGATGCTGCCGCTGATGCGCCAGACTGCCAACGCCATCCGCGAACTGGCCATCCGTTTCGCCGACGTGCCGATGCTGTCGCGCACCCACGGCCAACCAGCCTCCCCGACCACTCTGGGTAAAGAGCTGGCGAACGTGGTTTACCGTCTCGAGCGCCAGATCGCTCAAGTCGCTGCCGTGCCGCTGCTGGGCAAGATCAACGGTGCTGTCGGCAACTACAACGCGCACCTGTCGGCCTACCCGCAGATCGACTGGGAAGCCAACGCTCGCGCTTTCATCGAAGACGAACTGGGTCTGGGCTTCAACCCGTACACCACGCAGATCGAACCGCACGACTACATTGCCGAGCTGTTCGACGCCATTGCGCGCTTCAACACCATCCTGATCGACTTCGACCGTGACATCTGGGGCTACATTTCCCTGGGTTACTTCAAGCAGCGCACCATCGCTGGTGAAATCGGTTCGTCGACCATGCCGCACAAGGTCAACCCGATCGACTTCGAAAACTCCGAAGGCAACCTGGGCATCGCCAACGCACTGTTCCAGCATCTGGCGAGCAAACTGCCAATCTCCCGTTGGCAGCGCGACCTGACCGACTCCACCGTACTGCGCAACCTCGGTGTCGGCTTCGCCCACAGCGTGATCGCTTACGAAGCCAGCCTCAAAGGCATCAGCAAACTGGAGCTCAACGAGCAGAAGATTGCCGCTGACCTCGACGCTTGCTGGGAAGTTTTGGCTGAGCCGATCCAGACCGTGATGCGTCGTTACAACATCGAAAACCCGTACGAGAAGCTGAAAGAACTGACCCGCGGCAAGGGCATCAGCCCTGAAGCGTTGCAGACTTTCATCGACAGCCTGGACATGCCAGCCGAAGCGAAAGCCGAGCTGAAACAGCTGACCCCGGCCAACTACATCGGCAACGCTGTAGCGCAAGCCAAACGCATCTGATCGACCGCTTGACCCGTTTGAGACGCCCGGCCGCGCCGGGCGTTTTTATTCCCGTCTGAAAAGTGCTTTTTTTCAATAGGTTACATATGAATTCCGATATTCCTCTTCAACTTCTGGGCGGTCTCACGGCGCGCGAATTCCTGCGCGACTACTGGCAGAAAAAGCCACTGCTGATCCGTCAGGCGATTCCTGACTTCGAAAGCCCGATCGACGCCGACGAACTGGCCGGCCTGGCCCTGGAAGAAGAAGTCGAATCGCGTCTGGTGATCGAGCACGGCGAGCGCCCATGGGAACTGCGTCGCGGCCCGTTCGCTGAAGACGAATTCAGCAAGCTGCCGGAAAAAGAGTGGACCCTGCTCGTTCAGGCAGTCGATCAATTCGTACCGGAAGTCAGCGAACTGCTGGAAAACTTCCGCTTCCTGCCGAGCTGGCGCGTCGACGACGTGATGATCAGCTTCGCCGCCCCAGGTGGCAGCGTCGGCCCGCACTTCGACAACTACGACGTGTTCCTGCTGCAAGGTCACGGCAAGCGCAACTGGAAAATCGGCCAGATGTGCGATTCCGAGAGCCCGCTGCTGCAACACGCGGACCTGCGCATCCTCGCCGAATTCCATGAGACCGAAGAGTGGGTGCTGGAACCGGGCGACATGCTCTACCTGCCGCCACGCCTGGCCCACTGCGGTGTCGCGGTCGACAACTGCATGACCTATTCGGTTGGCTTCCGCGCACCGAGCGCCTCCGAAGTACTGACCCACTTCACCGACTTCCTCAGCCAGTTCCTGACCGACGAAGAACGTTACACCGATGCCGACGCGCAGCCAGCCGCCGATCCGCACCAGATTCAACATGACGCACTGGATCGCCTGAAGAGCCTGCTCGCCGAACACATGAGCGACGAGCGCCTGCTGCTGACCTGGTTCGGCCAGTACATGACCGAGCCGCGCTACCCGGAACTGGTGGTCGGCCCGGAAGAAGTCGAAGAAGAAGACTTCCTCAGCGCCCTGCAAGATGGCGCGATACTAATCCGCAACCCGAGCGCGCGCCTGGCCTGGTCGGAAGTCGATGACGATCTGCTGCTGTTCGCCAGCGGCCAGAGCCGTTATCTGCCGGGCAAACTGCGCGAGCTGCTGAAGCTGATCTGCGCCGCCGACGCCCTGCACACCGACAACCTCGGTGAGTGGCTGAACGATGAAGACGGTCGCGGCCTGCTGTGCGAACTGGTCAAGCAAGGCAGCCTGGGGTTCGCCGATGAATAAGATTCGCGTACGTGTCGCAGACTGGCAGAAGGAGATCGCCGAGATCCGGCGCATTCGTGAAACGGTGTTCATCGCCGAACAATCGGTACCCCCTGAGCTGGAATGGGACGCGGATGACGCGACTGCAGTGCATTTTCTGGCGTTCGAAGGCGACTTTCCGATCGGCACTGCGCGCCTGTTGCCCGATGGGCACATCGGCCGGGTTTCGGTGCTGAAGGACTGGCGCGGCATGAAGGTTGGCGATGCGCTGATGCAAGCGGTGATTGCCGAAGCGGAAGCGCGCGGCTTGAAAGAGCAAATGCTCAGCGCGCAGGTTCAGGCCACGGCGTTTTATGAGCGCCTGGGCTTCAGTCTGGTCAGTGAGGAATTCCTGGAAGCTGGGATTCCGCATGTCGACATGGTTCGCCATTCGGCCTGAACGCTGCGCTGATCGTTCCCATGCTCTGCGTGGGAATGCCTCTCGGGACGCTCCGCGTCCCTTGCTACATGTGACGCAGAGCGTCACTGGCTGCATTCCCACGCGGAGCGTGGGAACGATCACCACAAGAGCAGCTCTCAAAACGCCCCGCCATTTTCGGATGCCGGGGCGTTTTGCTGTCTACGATTCAACTTGCCCCACCCCGGGCCGACAAACTGGCAATATCAAGCCTTTCGAAAGCGGAGATAACGGACATGTCCCTACGCACCCTGCTCACCACCCTGCTGCTCGTTTGCAGTTTTTCGGTGGTGGCAGCCACAGAAATCGTGCCACTCAATTACCGCACCAGCGCCGACATGCTGCCGATGGCGCAAGACTTTCTCGGCAAGGACGGCCAGGTCAGTGCCTATGGCAATCAACTGATCATCAAGGCCGAGCCGGACAAGATCCAGGAACTCAAGGCACTGATCACCCAGCTCGACACCGCGCCGAAGCGCCTGCTGATCACAGTCGACACCAATGAAAACAATGGTCGTGGCGACGAAGGTTATTCAGTCAATGGCGCGCAAACGCGCATCATCAGTCGCAGCACCGCCAGCCGCGACGGCGGCGTGCAGCAGGTGCAGGCCACCGACGGCATGCCCGCACTGATTCAGGTTGGCCAGAGCGTGCCGATCACCAGCAGCCAGAGCAATTCCTATGGCGACTACAGCAGCCAGACCCAATATCGCAACGTCACCCAGGGCTTCTATGTCACCGCCAGCGTCACCGGCGACATCGTTCATCTGGCGATCAGTACCAACCGTGACCGCATGAGCCAGGAACGCCCCGATGTAGTGAACGTGCAAAGCACCGACACAACGGTCAGCGGACCCCTGGGTGAATGGATCACGCTGGCGGGCGTGAATCGCCAGACTCAGGCTGATAAACAGGGCCTGACCCGCAGCTACTCGACTCAAGGCCGGGATGACATGACCCTGAAGGTCAAAGTCGACGCCGTGGACTAAAGCACCGAAAACTGACTGATTAGTCGTATTAGACGAAAGATGTAGTGCTTGAAGAAAAGCACTACAAAACGTTTGACGAGGCAAAAAAGCGAAGGCATGATGGCCTCGCTCCCGCTAATCAGAGGCCCTGGCAAGGGCCTTCGAAGCGATGTTCGCACCTACCCCCGCGAACCGTTTCGTGTCTGTACCGCCCACAAGGTGTGTTTGACGAGGTTGCCGACTGGAACGAAGTTGTCCCGAGGGACGGAAGCGTAATTAGGTAACCCGGCATCACACTGTAGTTCGTATAAAGGCCCACGACGCCCGAATGCGCCCGCCAGTTTCGCCCTTACCTGCTCACTTCCCCTCGAGCCCATCGTTCATCCCGTCGCCTGCCCCGCCGAACCCGACCTGACCACCTAAGCTTCTGGTCAGCGAGCGCAAGGAATTTTCCACCGCAGAACAACTTTTCATAAAGACACGACGAGGTTTATCGCCATGGCACTGACACGCGAACAGCAAATTGCAGCCCTCGAAAAAGACTGGGCTGAAAACCCGCGCTGGAAAGGCGTGACACGCACTTATTCCGCTGCTGACGTCGTCCGTCTGCGTGGCTCGGTTCAACCTGAGCACACTTTTGCAAAAATGGGCGCCGAGAAGCTGTGGAACCTGGTCACCCAAGGTGCCAAGCCGTCCTTCCGTCCAGAGAAAGATTTCGTCAACTGCATGGGCGCCCTGACCGGCGGCCAGGCTGTTCAGCAGGTCAAGGCCGGTATCCAGGCGATCTACCTGTCGGGCTGGCAAGTGGCTGCGGACAACAACTCCGCAGAATCCATGTACCCGGACCAATCGCTGTACCCGGTGGACTCGGTGCCAACCGTGGTCAAGCGCATCAACAACTCGTTCCGTCGTGCTGATCAGATCCAGTGGAAAGCCGGCAAGAACCCGGGCGACGAAGGCTACATCGACTACTTCGCGCCAATCGTGGCTGACGCTGAAGCCGGTTTCGGCGGCGTTCTGAACGCCTATGAGCTGATGAAAAGCATGATCGAAGCAGGCGCCGCCGGCGTTCACTTCGAAGACCAACTGGCTTCCGTGAAGAAGTGCGGTCACATGGGCGGTAAAGTACTGGTGCCTACTCAGGAAGCCGTGCAGAAACTGACCGCTGCTCGCTTGGCTGCAGACGTTGCCGGTACGCCGACCATCATTCTGGCCCGCACCGACGCCAACGCGGCTGACCTGCTGACTTCCGATTGCGACCCGTACGACCAGCCGTTCGTGACTGGCGAGCGTACTCAGGAAGGTTTCTACAAGGTTCGTGCCGGCCTGGATCAAGCGATCGCTCGTGGCCTGGCTTACGCGCCGTACGCCGACCTGATCTGGTGCGAAACCGCCAAGCCGGATCTGGACGAGGCTCGTCGCTTCGCTGAAGCGATCAAAAAGGAATACCCGGACCAACTGCTGTCGTACAACTGCTCGCCTTCCTTCAACTGGAAGAAAAACCTGGACGACGCGACCATCGCCAAGTTCCAGCGCGAACTTTCCGCCATGGGCTACAAGCACCAGTTCATCACCCTGGCCGGCATTCACAACATGTGGCACAGCATGTTCAACCTGGCGCACGACTACGCCCGCAACGACATGACTGCCTACGTGAAGCTGCAAGAGCAGGAATTTGCTGACGCTGCCAAGGGTTACACCTTCGTGGCTCACCAGCAGGAAGTGGGCACCGGCTACTTCGACGACATGACCACCGTGATTCAGGGTGGCTCGTCTTCGGTAACCGCACTGACCGGTTCGACTGAAGAAGAACAGTTCCACTGATTCTGCTTCGCCTGAGCAAACGGCCTCTGCGGATCGTATAGAAAGCTAACCGCAGAGCCGCAAAACTGACGCCCCGACTGGTTCGGGGCGTTTTTTTGCCTAGGTTTTAATGAACACCACAAATCCCTGTAGGAGTGAGCCTGCTCGCGATAGCGATGGGTCAGTCACCGCATGCGCAAGCTGACACACCGCTATCGCGAGCAGGCTCACTCCTACAGGGATCGGGTTAGCCCGGACAAAAACATTGACCCAGAGCGGTATCGACATCAGAAAAATCGGTTAAAACGGGCGCCACCGCTACTTGCAGTAACAGGCATATAAGACAACTTCCTGATTACTGCACCGCTAAACAGTTACAAAACCACCTCAAACGATATTAATTATCATTTAGCCGCAACTATGTTCGTTACATTTCCCACAAAACATAATTCACGCAAAACCGGCTAATGCCCGCAACGCATGGGCTGCAGGGCATCGGAGGTGCGCTATGTCCTTATTCCAATAAATAATTTCGCTATAGGAATTTTACTTGCAGGGTGTTTAGCCATAAAATCAGCGCGATTGATTGCTGCGACATATCGTCACTGCCTTATTTCTTTATCAAGCTCAGAGACCTT
>NZ_JBIUVJ010000111.1:0-8586 GCF_044742875.1 Pseudomonas sp. NPDC087817 | reverse complement strand
GTCGGCAAGCCGTCTTGATCGATTTCTGAAGTCCCGAGGGGGCCGCCGGATTCGGGGCCGCCCTCAAGGGCTTCTCTCTACAGTCTCAAGGCGAACGCTTAGCGTCGCTTGGCCATCTCGTTGATGAAGCGGTCGAACAGTGGCGCCACATCGTTCGGGCCCGGGCTCGCTTCAGGGTGGCCCTGGAAGCTGAACGCGCTCTTGTCGGTGCGTTCGATGCCTTGCAGGGTGCCGTCGAACAGCGACTTGTGGATCGCACGCACGTTGGCTGGCAGGGTTGCTTCGTCGACCGCAAAACCGTGGTTCTGGCTGGTGATCATCACAACGCCAGTGTCCAGATCCTGTACCGGGTGGTTGGCACCGTGGTGGCCGTGGCCCATTTTCAGGGTCTTGGCGCCAGAGGCCAGAGCCAACAGTTGGTGACCGAGGCAGATGCCGAATACCGGGATTTCGGTTTCCAGAACTTCCTTGATCGCCTGGATCGCGTAGTCGCATGGCTCCGGATCACCAGGACCATTGGACAGGAACACACCGTCCGGCTTCAGTGCGAGTACGTCAGCGGCAGGCGTTTGCGCCGGCACAACGGTAACGCGGCAGCCGCGCTCGACCAGCATGCGCAGGATGTTGACCTTGACACCGTAGTCGAAGGCGACGACGTGGTATGGCAGCTCGGAGGCGTCGATGGTCGCGTGGCTGTCGGTTTTCAGGTCCCAGACAGTCGAGCGCCATTCGTATTGAGTCTTGGTGCTGACGACTTTCGCCAGATCCATGCCCTTCAGGCCCGGGAAGCCTTGCGCAGCTGCAATGGCAGCTTCTTCGGAGATGTTGTCGCCGGCCATGATGCAGCCGTTCTGTGCACCTTTCTCACGCAGGATGCGGGTCAGGCGACGGGTGTCGATACCGGCGATAGCCACAACGTTGTTGGCTTTCAGGTAGTCGGACAGGGACATCGTGTTACGCCAGTTGCTCGCTACCAGCGGCAGGTCACGAATAACCAGGCCAGCGGACCAGACGCGGTCAGACTCGGCATCGCCCGGGTTGGTGCCGGTGTTGCCGATGTGCGGGTAAGTCAGGGTAACGATCTGTTGGGCGTAGGAAGGATCGGTAAGGATTTCCTGATAGCCGGTCATTGCGGTGTTGAACACCACCTCACCAACGGTTTGACCGTCGGCTCCAATGGCTTAGCCTCGAAAAATGCTGCCATCAGCAAGGGCAAGTATGGCTGGCTTAGTCAAGAAGACCTCCCGTAAATAACGCATGAAAGGGCGATCGCAGGTTGTAAAAAAGCGGAGTGACGTATGGACACGTCACCCCGCTTCTTCACTGAATTATTCTGCGCGCTTTTAGTGGACACACTAAAGCTGTAGCTTACAGAAAAAGGCTTTTTTGGTCCACCGTTAAAGAGCCTAAAAGGCCGGAGAATGCGACAGGGCGTCGCTCGGTGGTGAAAATCCAGCACAAACAGGGCGTTTGCGCTGGATGAAACCATGACTCAATGGAGGTCGAGCACGTCCTGCATGTCATAAAGACCCGGTTCGCGACCATCCAGCCACAGTGCAGCACGTACCGCACCCTTGGCAAACGTCATGCGACTCGATGCTTTATGAGTGATCTCCAGACGCTCGCCTTCGCAGGCGAACAACACCGTGTGATCACCGACCACATCACCGCCGCGAACGGTGGCAAAACCAATGGTTTCACGCTCGCGCGCACCGGTGTGACCTTCGCGCCCGTAGACCGCAACCTTCTGCAAATCACGATCCAGCGCATCGGCGATCACTTCACCCATGCGCAAGGCCGTGCCTGAAGGAGCATCAATCTTGTGTCGGTGATGAGCCTCGATGATCTCGATGTCAGCATCATCACCCAGCACTCGCGCAGTCATCTCGAGCAGTTTCAGCGACAGATTTACACCGACACTGAAATTGGCGGCGAACACGATTGGAATGTCCTTGCCAGCCTCGGCCAACAACTTCTTCTGCGCGGAATCCAGCCCGGTGGTGCCGATCACCATGGCCTTACCGGCCTTGCGACAGAACGCCAGGTTTTTCAGCATGACTTCCGGCAGGGTGAAGTCGATCAACACGTCGAACTCCTCCGCCACCGACTCGACATGACCGGACAACGGCACACCGATACGCCCCAGCGAAGCCAGCTCACCAGCATCCACCCCGATCAGCGTACTGCCCGGGCGCACAATTGCAGCCGTCAGGCCGGTCAGCGGCGCGCGCTGCTGCACGGCCTCGACCAGAATCTTGCCCATGCGCCCGGCGGCGCCCATCACAGCTATACGTCGCATGCCGACTCCTTACAGATCGCCGAAGAAGCGCTTCACACCGTCGAACCAACCGGTGGTTTTCGGCGAATGACTGTTGTCATCCGCCAGCGAGCTGCGGAATTCTTCAAGCAATTCGCGCTGACGACGATTCAGGTTGACCGGGGTCTCGACCGCCACACGGCACATCAAATCCCCCGCACCACCGCCACGCACTGGCGCAACGCCTTTACCACGGACGCGGAACTGCTTGCCGGTCTGGGTGCCTTCAGGGATTTTCAGTTTGACGCGACCGTCGAGGGTCGGAATTTCCAGCTCGCCGCCCAATGCTGCATCGACAAAGCTGATCGGCACTTCGCAGAACAGATGCTTGCCGTCACGCTGGAAGATGTCGTGCTCGCGGACATTGATAACCACGTACAGGTCGCCAGTCGGGCCACCTTGCGTACCCGCCTCGCCTTCGCCAGACAGACGAATGCGGTCGCCGGTATCAACGCCAGCCGGCACTTTGACCGAAAGGGTTTTGTACTCTTCGATGCGACCATCACCGTGACAGGAGTCGCACGGATCGGAAATGATCTTGCCTTGGCCATGGCAGCGCGGGCAGGTTTGCTGCACCGAGAAGAAGCCTTGCTGCATGCGCACCTGACCGATGCCACCGCAAGTCGGGCAGGTCGACGGCGAAGAACCTTTCTTGGCGCCCGAACCATCACACGGCTTGCAATTGACCAGCGTCGGCACACGGATATTCACGGTCGTACCGCGCACCGCTTCTTCCAGATTCAGTTCCAGGGTGTAGCGCAAATCGCTGCCACGCTGAGCGCCGCCACGGGAACCGCCGCGACCGCCGCCAAAGAAATCACTGAAGACATCACCAAAGATGTCAGAGAAGTTCTGACCGCCGAAACCGGCACCGCCGCCACCCATGCTCGGGTCGACGCCGGCATGACCGTACTGGTCGTACGCTGCTCGCTTGCTCGAATCGGACAATACTTCATAGGCCTCGTTGGCCTCTTTGAACAGCTCTTCCGATGCTTTGTCATCGGGATTACGGTCGGGGTGATGCTTCATCGCCAGACGACGATAGGCCTTCTTCAGGTCCGCATCGCTTGAGCCACGCTCAACTCCCAAAACTTCGTAGTAGTCACGCTTTGCCATATGTTTTCTGCACTCTTGAGGACGTTCGGCAAACCCCTCCTGAGGATGGCCAAACTCGTTGAGCCCCAATACAGGCCCGGACCCAACTCACGTCAATTCAACGATCCTGGTCTTTGTTTCATGCGGTACTTGCGGCGCGAAAAGCAGGAGCATTCCCGGCCATACCACCAACACGCGAACGCTGTCGCATGCTGTAAAAATTCGCGTATTCCAGATACGCCAACGCGGGAGCTAGCTCCCGCGCGGCGACATCCTACCAGTCACTGCCTGAAGGCAGTCAACCGGCCGACCAACAACTTACTTGTGGTCTTTTACTTCTTCGAACTCTGCATCGACAACGTCGTCAGCCTTCTCAGCCGATTCGCCTTGCGGGGCTGCGCCATCAGCTGGCTGAGCCTGTTCGGCGTACATCTTCTGAGCAACCGGAGCGGAGACTTTCGACAGCTCTTCAACCTTCGCTTCGATGGCAGCCTTGTCGTCGCCTTTAACGGCAGCTTCCAGAGCAACCACAGCCGCTTCGATCGCAGTCTTCTCTTCGGCGGTGACTTTGTCGCCCGCGTCAGCAATCATCTTGCGAGTCGAGTGAACCAGTGCATCGCCCTGGTTACGGGCAGCGGCCAGCTCTTCGAACTTGCGGTCTTCCTCAGCGTTGGCTTCGGCGTCACGCACCATGCGCTCGATTTCTTCGTCGGACAGACCGGAGTTGGCCTTGATCACGATCGACTGAGTCTTGCCGGTAGCCTTGTCTTTCGCACCAACGTGCAGGATGCCGTTGGCGTCGATGTCGAAGGTCACTTCGATCTGCGGCACGCCACGTGGCGCAGGTGGAATGTCGGCCAGGTCGAACTTGCCCAGGGACTTGTTCTGTGCGGCTTGCTTACGCTCACCCTGCAGGACGTGAATGGTCACGGCGCCCTGATTGTCGTCAGCAGTCGAGAACACTTGCGATTTCTTGGTAGGAATCGTGGTGTTTTTCTCGATCAGCGCAGTCATCACGCCACCCATGGTTTCGATACCCAGGGTCAGCGGGCTGACGTCGAGCAACAGAACGTCTTTCACGTCACCAGCCAGAACAGCGCCCTGAATCGCGGCACCCATGGCAACCGCTTCGTCCGGGTTAACGTCTTTACGAGCTTCTTTACCGAAGAAATCAGTAACCAGCTTCTGTACCAACGGCATACGAGTCTGACCACCGACCAGAATCACGTCGTTGATCGCGCCAACGTCCAGACCTGCGTCTTTCATGGCGATGCGGCAAGGTTCGATGGTGCGCTGAACCAGGTCTTCAACCAGTGCTTCGAGCTTGGCACGCGAAATCTTCACGTTCAGGTGCTTAGGACCGGTCGCATCTGCAGTGATGTACGGCAGGTTAACGTCGGTCGACTGAGCGGACGACAGCTCGATCTTGGCTTTCTCAGCGGCTTCTTTCAGGCGCTGCATGGCCAGCGGATCACCTTTGAGGTTCATGCCGCTTTCTTTCTTGAATTCGTCAACGAGGTAGTCGATCAGACGAATGTCGAAGTCTTCACCGCCGAGGAACGTGTCACCGTTGGTGGCCAGAACTTCGAACTGGTGCTCGCCATCAACTTCAGCGATCTCGATCACGGAAACGTCGAAGGTACCGCCACCCAGGTCATAAACGATCACGGTGTGATCGCCCTTGGCCTTGTCCATACCGTAAGCCAGAGCAGCTGCGGTAGGTTCGTTGATGATACGTTTTACGTCCAGACCGGCGATGCGGCCGGCGTCTTTGGTCGCCTGACGCTGGCTGTCGTTAAAATAGGCCGGAACGGTGATCACCGCTTCGGTCACTGGCTCGCCGAGGTAGTCTTCGGCGGTCTTCTTCATTTTCTTCAGAATTTCAGCCGAGATTTGTGGCGGCGCCATTTTTTGGCCGTTCACTTCAACCCAGGCGTCGTTGTTGTCAGCCTTGACGATCTTGTAAGGGACCATCTGGATGTCTTTCTGCACAACTTCTTCGTCGAAACGACGACCGATCAGACGCTTTACTGCGTACAGAGTGTTGTGCGGGTTGGTCACTGCCTGACGCTTGGCCGACTGACCTACCAGAATTTCGCCATCGTTGGCGTAAGCGATGATCGACGGCGTAGTACGCGCGCCTTCAGCGTTTTCAATAACTTTGGCCTTGCCGTTTTCCAGCACGGAGACGCAGGAGTTGGTAGTCCCCAGGTCGATACCGATAATTTTGCCCATGTTCACTCTCCCGAAACTTTGGATTTGGATGCCGCAGCAGTGGTGGCTGACTGCGGTAGCACTTAAACGCTTGACTTCTAAATGGGGGCCTTGCGGCTAATTTCAAGCCTTCTCGTCAATCGAAGGCGAAATTGGCGCCGGCGCCTTGCTGACTACAACCATGGCCGGACGCAACAGGCGACCGTTGAGCTGGTAGCCCTTCTGGAACACCTTCAAAACGCTGTTCGGTTCCACGTCGGCGCTTTCCTGCATGGCCATTGCCTGATGCTGAACGGCGTTGAACGGTTCGCCATGCGGATCGATCGCTTCAAGCTGATAACGCTTGAGGGTGTCGTGGAACATTTTCAGGGTCAGCTCGATGCCTTCACGCATCGGACGGATGCTTTCGTCGTCCGGATTCGACAGCTCGAGGCCGCGCTCCAGGCTGTCGACGATCGGCAACAGGTCGCCGGCGAATTTTTCCAGAGCAAACTTGTGTGCCTTTTCGACGTCCTGCTCGGCACGACGACGGACGTTCTGCAGATCGGCAGCGACACGCAGAGACTGATCCTGCGCGGCGGCCAATTGCTCTTCGAGCACTTGTACACGGGTCGCCAGGTCGTCACCCGAACCCTCGGGCGCCTGATTGGCTTCTGGGTTTTGCTTATCTACTGTCTGTTCGTCAGCCATAGAATTCTCCTTTCAATATCGTCCGCGAGTTCGACTCGCGCTTCTGCCCCGATATATGGGGCCGCAAAATCAGGCTTCAAGGGCTTTCAAGCATTAACCCTACAAAAAAGTGCCGCTTTCTCATGCCTCGATGCACTAAGAAGATTTTCTGTTCAAGCAAATCGAGCTAAGCGAGGGCATTGTCAGCTCGAAACAAAACACTGTATAAATAACCAGACCTAAACCCTGGGAGCGGCCTTTATGCTGGTGCACCTGTCCGTACACAACTACGCCATCGTTGAACATCTCGATCTCGAACTTGATCGCGGGATGAGCGTGATCACAGGGGAAACCGGCGCCGGCAAGTCGATCATGCTCGACGCACTGGGCCTGACCCTCGGTGATCGCGCCGACAGTGGCGTAGTCCGCCCGGGCGCCGACAAGGCCGATATTCTGGCGACCTTCGACCTGAGTGACATTCCCGAAGCCAGCGCCTGGCTGGCCGAACGCGATCTGGACATCGACGGCCCCTGCATCCTGCGCCGGGTGATCACCTCGGAGGGCCGTTCGCGTGGCTACATCAACGGCACGCCCTGCCCGCTTGGCGATCTCAAGGCCCTCGGCGAATTGCTGATAGATATCCATAGCCAGCACGAACACCAATCCCTACTGAAAACCGACACCCATCGTCGCCTGCTCGACGAATATGCCGGCGCCACCGATCTGGCCCGTCAGGTTCAGCTCGCCGCACAGCGCTGGCGCCAGACTCGCCAGGAACTGGAGCGCCTCTCCAACTCCGGTGATGAACAACGCGCCCGCCATCAACTGCTCAGCTACCAGCTCGAAGAGCTTGAAAATCTGGGTCTTGGGGATAACGAGCTCGAACAACTGGAGCAGGAACACAAGAATCTGACCAATGCCGAAACCTTGCTTGGCATCTGCCGACAGGTGGTCGAACAGTGCAGCGAAAGTGATTCCGGCAATGTGCTGAACGCATTGACCGCCAGCCTCAATCGCCTGTCGAGTGTGAACAACTCCGTTGGCGCCCTGGGCGAAGCCAGCAGCCTGCTGACCAGCGCACAGATTCAGGTCGAAGAAGCTGTCGGTGAGCTCAATCGCTTCCTCGACAACTTCGATGCCGACCCGGCCCGCCTGCAATATCTGGAAGAACGTCTCGACGCTATCTATACCTTGGCGCGCAAGCACCGCATTCAACCCAACGAAGTCGGCGAAATGCAGCAGAAGTTGCTGGATGAGATCGAAACCCTCAACGCCAATGACGAATCCATCGAGCGCCTGGGCGAAGAACTGGCCTCCTATGCACGCCACTATCAGGAAAAGGCCCGGGAGCTGAGCGACTTGCGTCATCAGGCTGCCGGGAGCCTCGCCAGTGCGGTGGAGCAGGAGATTCAGCGACTGGGCATGCCTGGAGGCCGATTCACCATCGAACTGAAGGCCAACAGCAGCGACGAGTTGCTACCCAACGGCCTGGAGCAGGTCGAATTACTGGTCAGTGCCAACCCCGGCCAACCGCTGAAGGCGCTGGCGAAAGTCGCATCCGGCGGTGAGCTGTCACGAATCAGCCTGGCGATCCAGGTCATCACTGCGCAGACATCCCGTGTCCCGACACTGGTGTTCGACGAAGTCGATGTGGGCATTGGTGGCCCGACAGCGGAGATTGTCGGTCAACTGTTGCGTCGCCTCGGCGAGCGCGGACAGGTTCTGACGGTTACGCACCTGCCACAAGTAGCGGCACAGGGTCACCAGCATCTGTTTGTGCATAAGGTGCGTGGAGAAGAGGCAACGCACACAGCCGTCTCCAAATTGAGCAAGAACGACCGTATAGAAGAAGTAGCGCGGATGCTCGGCGGCATCGATTTGACCAAGGAGTCCCTGGCCCACGCGAAAAAAATGGTGGTTACCGCGAAAGTTTAAGAACGGCAGAAAGCACGAAGGCGACCCTTGGGTCGCCTTCGCTCGTTTCGCGAACCTGAAATTCGCGCGACATGCTTACTTTTTCTTGCGGACGTACAGCACCAGGTTGTGATCAACCATCTCGAAGCCATGCTTCTCGACGATCGCTTTCTGAAGTTTTTCGATTTCCTCGTCGAAGAATTCGATGACTTCGCCTGAGTCCACGTTGACCATATGGTCGTGGTGGCCACCGTCGGCCAATTCGAATACCGCGTGGCCGCCGTCGAAATTGTGACGGACCACGAGGCCAGCTGCTTCGAACTGGGTCAGAACACGGTAAACCGTGGCCAGACCGACGTCCTCGCCCGCTTCCATCA
>NZ_JBIUVJ010000110.1:0-9210 GCF_044742875.1 Pseudomonas sp. NPDC087817 | reverse complement strand
CACCGACAACCGCGATGGCTTGCACTTGGATGACGAAAACCCCCATGGCTGCGTCGACTACATCCTCAGCAAAGTGCCGCTGCAGTTCAAATCGCTCAACTACATTCGCGGGCGCAGCTTCCAGCAGAGCCTGATCCTGATCGACGAATGTCAGAACCTCACGCCGCACCAGATGAAAACCATCATCACACGTGCCGGTGCCGGTTCCAAAGTGGTGTGCCTGGGCAACCTGGCGCAGATCGACACCCCTTACCTGTCCGCGACCAGTTCCGGGCTGACTTACTTAACTGAACGCTTCAAGGATTTCCCCAACGGTGTGCACATCACCCTGCAAGGGGTGCCTCGCTCGATCCTGGCCGAATACGCCGAATCGCATCTGTAACCCTTCAGCAAAAACCGGGCGACCGCAAAGTCGCCCGGTTTTTTTATGCCCAACACACATCCAACTGTAGGAGTGAGCCTGCTCGCGATAGCGGTCGATCAGTCGATATCAATTCTGAATGTCTGACCGTTATCGCGAGCAGGCTCACTCCTACAAGGGATTTACGGTGTGGCTTTAATCGCGCTCGCAGAAATTTGACCCGCAGGTTTACAATCCCCGCTCCTGATCAGGAGTAATCCCGTGCTGACTCATCTCGATTCCCAAGGTCGCGCCAACATGGTCGACGTCACCGAAAAAGCCGTGACGTTCCGTGAAGCGACGGCCCAAGCGCTGGTGCGCATGCTCCCCGAAACGCTGCAGATGATCGTCAGCGGCGGCCATCCCAAGGGCGATGTGTTCGCCGTGGCGCGTATTGCCGGCATTCAAGCGGCGAAGAAAACCAGCGATCTGATTCCTCTGTGTCACCCACTGATGCTCACCGGGGTCAAAGTCGAACTCTGCGCGGACGGCGACGACACCGTGCGCATCGTCGCCCGCTGCAAATTGTCCGGGCAGACCGGCGTCGAGATGGAGGCGCTGACCGCCGCCAGCGTCGCTGCCCTGACTATCTACGACATGTGCAAAGCCGTGGATCGCGGCATGACCATCGAAAGTGTGCGCCTGCTGGAGAAGGTTGGCGGCAAGAGCGGGCACTTTCAGGCGGAGCAGCCATGAACCTGACCGTGAAGTTTTTCGCCCGTTACCGTGAAGCGCTGGGCGTGGACTCGGTTGCGGTGGAAGGCGATTTCGCCACCGTCGACGATGTGCGTGCGCTGCTGGCGCAACGCGATGGCGCCGAGGTATTGAGCGAGCAGAACCTGATGTGCGCACGCAATGAAGACCTCTGCCAGCTCGACGAGCCGGTGGTTGATGGCGACGAAGTGGCGTTTTTCCCTACCGTGACTGGAGGCTGAGCCATGGCGATTCGTGTGCAGGCCACGCCGTTCGATCCGGGCGCTGAAGTCAACGCGATGCACGCGGCCAATGTCGGCGTCGGCGCGGTGGTGAGTTTTGTCGGCTACGTGCGCGACTTCAATGACGGGCTGGATGTCGCGGGGATGTTCCTCGAACACTATCCGGGCATGACCGAGAAAGCGCTGGGCAAGATTGCCGTGGAGGCCGAACAGCGCTGGCCATTGTTGAAGCTGGAAGTGCTGCACCGCATCGGCGCGTTAGAACCGGGCGAGCCGATCGTGTTCGTCGGCGCCGCCAGCGCCCATCGCCAGGCCGCATTCGACGCCTGCGCCTTCGTCATGGATTACCTGAAAACCCGTGCGCCATTCTGGAAGAAAGAAAACACCAGCGATGGGCCGCGTTGGGTCGAAGGGCGGGACAGTGATCATGCCGCTGCGGATCGCTGGAACAAATAAAGTCCTGTAGCGCCCTCAAGTCAGCCATCGCTGGCAAGCCAGCTCCCACAGTGTTCTGCGTCGAGCACAAATTCTGTGTGCACCACCGAACCCTGTGGGAACTGGCTTGCCAGCGATGAGGCCTTCTGCAACACATGAAACCTCGCAGACACTCTCTTCTCACCAATTGACGGCTTGTACCTATAAGTCCAATATGGATTTCCAAGTACAAAAAAGCTTCAGTCCTGCCGCTCGTAGCTCCCCGCTCCCAGCTGCTCTTCTTCATCTTGCCAAACCAACAACAACCCGCGAGAGAACGAACATGAAGAAACTTCCCCTCATCACCGGTCTGGCCCTCAGCCTGTTGGCATCCGCCAGCGTGTTCGCCGCCGAGCAAACCCTGCGCATCGGCATCGAAGCCGCCTACCCACCGTTCGCCTCGAAAACCGACAAAGGTGAAATCGTCGGCTTCGACTACGACATCGGCAATGCCCTGTGCGCGCAGATGAAGGTCAAATGTGTGTGGGTCGAAGGTGAGTTTGATGGCCTGATTCCTTCCCTGAAAGTGAAGAAAATCGACATGGCGCTGTCGTCGATGACCATCAACGAAGATCGCAAGAAGTCGGTGGATTTCACCCACAAGTACTACTTCACCTCGTCGCGACTGGTGATGAAGGAAGGCGCCACGGTCGATGACCAGTACGCCAGCCTCAAGGGCAAGAACGTCGGTGTGCAGCGTGCGACCACCACCGATCGATACGCCACCGAGGTGTTTGAACCCAAGGGCATCAACGTCAAGCGCTACAGTAACAACGAAGAAATCTACATGGATCTGGCGGCGGGGCGGCTTGATGCGATCTTTGCCGACACGATTCCGCTGAATGACTTCCTGTCGATGCCGCGTGGCAAAGGCTATGCGTTTGTCGGGCCTGAATTGAAGGATCCGAAGTACGTGGGCGAGGGCGCGGGGATTGCGGTGCGCAAGGGCAATGCCGAGCTGGTCAGCCAGTTGAATGGCGCGATCGATGGCATTCGCGCGAGTGGCGAATATCAGAAGATTTCCGAGAAGTATTTCAAGTCCGATATCTACGGCGATTGAGAGTCCGCTATCGCTGGCAAGCCAGCTCCCACAGTGATCGAGTCGTACACAGCGTTTGTGTACACCGCTAAACCTGTGGGAGCTGGCTTGCCAGCGATGGGGCCGGTTCAATCACCGCAAATCTTCAGCCCTTCAATTCCTTCAAATGTTTGTACACCGTCGCCCGCCCCATATTCAGCACATTGGCCACATAGTTCGAGGCGCTTTTGCCCTTGAACGCGCCTTCGGCGTGCAGCGCCAGCACCAGTTCGCGTTTGTGATCGCGGGTCAGCAGGTTCAGGCTCAGTTGCCGCTCGCGCAGCCAGGCGTGCAGGAACGTGTTGATGCGCTCCTGCCAGTCATCGCGAAACAGTGAATCCGGCTGCGGGATCAGTTTGCTCGGCGAGAGAAACAGATCCAGCGCAGCCTTGGCATTTTCGAACAGCGAAATATTCAGATTGATGCACAACACCGCCAGCGGCAGACCTTCGCGGTCGCGCAGCACGGTGCTCAGGCTGCGGATTTTCTGACCGTCCCAGTTGAGTTTTTCGTACGGGCCGATGTTCCTGTCGCTGACATCCTCGCTGAGCATGTCTTCCAGCGACGACTCGTCGCCGATCTCGCGCTTGGACAGGTTGTTGGCAATGTAATCGACCTTCTGCGTGCGCAAGTCATGCAGCACCACTTCGGCGTGGGGGAAAAACAGTGTGGCGATGGCATCGGCGATGGCGCGGAAGTTATCCAGGGCCGGATCGAATTCGGGGGCGGTCATGACAGTGGAGCTCCAGGCAGCGTCAGCGCCCCCGTGAACAGGGGGCGCTGCGAGTTTGCCGCAATCCGTTGGGCGCGTCATCCGGATGGACGATCAGGCGAGACGGGCAGGGGAGAGCATGGCGCTGCTCAGACCGAACTGGCGCAGTTGTTCGGGCAGGGGCTGGCCGCGCACCAGCGCCGCACTGGCCTGGCCCATCGCTGGCGAAGTCTGGATGCCGTAGCCACCCTGCGCCGCGACCCAGAACAGCCCCGGCACCTGCGGATCGAAACCGCTGAGCAAATCCCCGTCGGCAACGAAACTGCGCAGGCCCGCCCAGGTGCGGGTCGGGCGGCGGATGGTCAGCGTGGTGGCTTCTTCGATCTGGTAAATGCCCATGGCAATGTCCAGTTCTTCCGGTTGTACGTCGTGGGGCTCTACCGGGTCGGCGTTGGCCGGTGAGCCGAGGAACATGCCGGCGTCGGGCTTCATGTAGAACGATTCGTCGAGGCTGACCAGCATTGGCCAGTGGTGGATGTCGACGCCTTCGGGCCCGGCGAAGATGAACGCGGCGCGGCGTTTCGGTTGCAGGCCCAGGCATTTCGCGCCGGCCATTTCACCGACCTTGTCAGCCCATGCACCGGCGGCGTTGATGATCACCGGGGCGCTGAAGGTCTGGCCGTTGGTCTGCACCTGCCAGTGGCCTTCAGCGTCGCGACTCAGCCCAAGCACCTGACAATCGGTATGCACTTCGCCGTTATTGCGGCGAATGCCACGCAAGTAGCCCTGATGCAGGGCATCGGTGTCGATGTCGCTGGCGCTCGGGTCGTAGATTGCACCGTGGACTTTTTCCCGGCGCAGGATCGGCATTCGGGCGCAGGCTTCGTCGGCTGTGAGTAATTGCATCTCCGGCACCGTGGCTTTGGCGCTGAGGTATTGGTTGTTCAGTTCGGCGGCATCCCCGGTGAAATCCACGGTCATTTCGCCGCGTGGGGTCAGCAGCGGGTGCTCGCAGAACCCGGCTGGCGGATGATCGAAAAACTCGCGACTGGCCTGTGTCAGTGCACGCACTTGCGGCGTGCCGTACGCGGCAGTGAACAGCGCGGCGGAGCGTCCGGTGGAGTGATAGGCCGGGTGCGACTCACGTTCGAGCACGATCACTTTGCCGTGCGGCGACAGCCAGAAACCGGTGGAGGCGCCGGCAATTCCGCCGCCGATGATGATGAAATCTGCCTGGCTCATGAAAAACTCCACGTTGAAATACAAAGTTGAAGTTGTCGCAGATCCTGTGGGAGCCGGGCTTGCCCGCGATGGCATCACTGCGGTTGTTCTGCAGAACCGCGGTGCCTGAATCGCGGGCAAGCCCGCTCCCACAGGGATCGTGGGATCAGTTACTTAAGTGATAAACCGCATTGGCCAAAGCGATGTCTTCCAGACCCAGGCCGATCGAGCGGAAAAATACATGACGGTGGTAATCGGGGCGCTGCACTTTTTCACTGAGCAGATCCGCCAGATCGCCAATGATCGAATCTTTGCTCCAGGTATGCTGCTCGGCGGCAATCAGCATCTCCCCCGCCGACCCCGGCGTGGTCAGACGATAGTCGCAGAACACCTGCATGTCGTTGAGGCTCTGCGGTGGTACTTCATGGGCACGCGGGGCGTTAGTGCTGATCGAGGTGATCAGCGCGGGTTTGCTCAGGGTGGCCGGGTCGATCACCGGGCCCGCCGAGGAGGTGCAGAGCATGATCACGTCGGCATCGGTGATGGCGGCTTCGCGGCTGGGCGCAATGGTCAGGTCGGGAGCGATGGCTTTCAGGAGTGCCTGGGTTTCGGCATCTTCCAACAAGCTCGGCGAATAGACGCTGATGCTCTGCCAGTCGCGCAAGCTTTTCACGTAATGCAGATGCGCTTGGGCAACCTTGCCGCTGCCGATGACCGCCAGTCGTTTGGCATTTACCGGAGCGAGAGCATCGACTGCCACTGCGGTAGTCGCGGCAGTACGCGCTGTGGTCAGTTCTCCGGCATCACAGAGCAGCAACGGCTGGCCGGTTTTCATCGACATCAACAGCGTCCATGCGGTCACCAGCGGGCCTTGATCGCGAACGATGTACGGCGAAGTCTTCACCCCATACACACCGTCCTCGGCCAGCACACCCATGTAATTGATGAAGTCGCCGGCGCCCTGCGGGAATTCCACCAGTTGCTGCGCCGGCTGCACAGCATGGCCAGCGGCGAGATCGCGGAACAGCTTGCGCAGGATTTGCGGTACGTCGATGCGCGCCAACAGCTCGCGGGCCTGGATGTGGTTGATCACGTAGGGCGTACTGGACATGGCAGGCTCCGAAGACAAAATCTAAACTAATTTGTCCATTATGGACTTTTAGTTTTCTCCCGCAAGCACCTGTTGAAACGCCGGGCGAAAAAAAAGCGCAGTCCGTTGCCGGCTGCGCTTTCTCTTTATAGCGTCGCTTACTGCGGACGCTTGCGCTCAACCGCTCGCAGCAGATGCGTCGGCGGCGTTTCACAGCTGATCTTGCGACCGAGCTTCTCTTCGATGGACGGCAACTGGTAGGAGTCGTCTTCACCGGCGAAGCTGATCGATACACCATCGGCGCCGGCGCGACCGGTACGGCCGATACGGTGCACGTAGTCGTCCGGGACTTCCGGCAGGGTGAAGTTGATCACATGGCTGATGCCGTCGATGTGGATGCCGCGACCGGCAACATCGGTGGCCACCAGCACGCGAATCTTGCCTTCGCGGAAGCCTTCCAGGGTCTTGATGCGCTTGTGCTGCGGCACATCGCCGGACAGTTGCGCGGCGTTGATGCCATCGCGCACCAGACGCTCTTCGATACGGCGCACTTCGTCCTTGCGGTTGGCAAACACGATCACCCGCTCCCAGCCGTTATCGTTGACCAGGTTGTAGAGCAGTTTGTATTTGTCGGCGCCGGCCACCGCATAGATGTGCTGCTCGACGTTTTCGTTGGCGACGTTCTGCGACTCGATCTCGACGATCGACGGGTCGGTGGTCCATTGCTTGGCGAGGTTCATCACGTCTTCGGTGAAGGTCGCCGAGAACAGCAGGGTCTGGCGCTCGGACTTCGGCGGGGTCTGACGAATGATCTGACGTACTTGCGGGATGAAACCCATGTCGAGCATGCGGTCGGCTTCGTCCAGCACCATCACTTCGACCATGTCCAGGTGCACATCGCCGCGCTGGTTGAAGTCGAGCAGACGGCCCGGGGTCGCGACGAGGATGTCGCAGTGGCGTGCTTCGAGGTGCTTGAGCTGCTTGTCGAAGTCCATGCCGCCCACAAACGTCATGACGTTGAGGCCGGTGTACTTGGTCAGGTCGGCGGCGTCCTTGGCGATCTGCACCACCAGCTCACGGGTCGGCGCGATGATCAGCGCACGGGGTTCACCCATGTAGCGCTCTTTCGGCGGCGGCGTTTGCAGCAGTTGGGTGATGATCGAGATCAGGAATGCGGCGGTCTTGCCGGTACCGGTCTGTGCACGGCCGATGGCGTCTTTGCCGGCGAGGGTGAAACCCAGCACCTGCGCCTGGATCGGCGTGCAATACGGAAAGCCCAGGTCCTGGATGGCGTGCATCAGTTCCGGGGAGAGCTTGAAATCGTGGAAGCGGGTTTTGCCTTCCTGAGGCTCGACGACGAAGTCTTCGAGTTTCCACGGGATAACCGCAGCCTTGGGCTTCGGTTCGCGGCGTGGTCTGGCCGGTTTCGGTGCTTCGCTGCTGGCGCTTTCGGCGACTGGAGCAGCCGCTGGAGTGGCGACGGCGGCCGGTTTTGCCTCTTGTTTCGGAGCCGCTACGGTAGCGGGGCGGTCGGCCTGGCGGGCATCGCTGCGATGGCCGGGGGCGTGCGACGGCGCACTGGGAACTGGCGCGAGCTGCTCAGCCTCGCTTTTACCGAACATCTTCTTGAGTGCTTTGAGCACGGTCATCTCATCAATTGATTAAGGAATGTACGCCGGCCAGTGTAATGCAAGAATCGGGCGCGGCGTAGTGGGAGGGATCAAAGGCAGTTGCCGTGGCTGAAAACAGCCGGCGCGATCAGCGCAGGCGCTCGCTCAACCACACACCGATGTCGCGGATTTCTTCGGGTAACACTTCGTGCTCCATTGGGTATTCCTGCCATGTCACGGTGACACCATGGGCCTTCAGATACTCATAGGCGGTACGCCCCATGGAGTTCTGCACCACGTTGTCGAACTGACCGTGCAGCGACAGCACCGGAATGCGCTGCTGGCTGGCGGACAATTCCAGTTCATCACTGAACGTCGGCGCATACGTCGACAGTGCCAGTACGCCACCCAACGGTCCCTGCCATTTCAAGAAAGCGGTGTGAAAAACCACCGCGCCACCCTGGGAGAAACCGGCGAGGAAAATCCGCGAGGCGTCTATTCCGCTGGCGCGCTGTTCTTCGATCAATTCAATGATGCGATCCGCCGACGCTTCCAACTCATCACGATCGATCGCCCGGGCCGGGCTCATGGCCTTGATGTCGTACCAGCTCGGCATGGCATATCCGCCATTAATGGTGACCGGGCGGGTCGGCGCCTGGGGCAGAACGAAGCGCGTGCTCAACAGGCTTTCCTGCAACGCTTCGGCCACTGGCAGAAAGTCGTAGCGGTCGGCACCCAGGCCGTGCAGCCAGATCACGCAGGCGTCTGCGGGCTTAACAGGCTGAAGAATCAAGGGCTCGGTCATGGCTGCTCCAAATATGTGCGGGCGCTCTCATTAAGTGCGTGATTGGAGTGCGCGCCCGGTTGATCCGTTAAGAAGATGTCGCAAGGGTACAAGTTTTGCTATTGACCTGTCGCCCGATCAGTTCGGCATCCAGTGTGGTACGGGCTTTGCTATGGAGGACTTTGTACGAAGCGTCCTACGCGTGGCGGTAACACTATCAGTGTACGACTCGCGACGGGATAGCAACGAATCCGGTGATGGATGTTCGCCAATGGCCGCTACGGGCTTAGCGAACGTGACAGGGCTACAGCCCGTTCGGCCGATTGGTGAGAAGTGAGTTGTCCATGATGTGGATTTTCTCCTACTAGACTCATAGCGAAGGTCTTACGTCGGTTGACCCCAAAAAAAGCCAACACGGGTCAACAACGCCTCAAAAGGGTGCGACTGGACTCAAGCTCCGACACAACAAGAGCAAAACTGGAGGTTTGAATGAAGATGTTGAAATCCACTCTGGCAGTCGTGACTGCGGCAGCAGTACTCGGCGTCAGCGGGTTCGCTCAGGCGGGTGCAACCCTGGATGCCGTACAGAAGAAAGGTTTCGTGCAGTGTGGCGTGAGCGACGGTCTGCCGGGCTTCTCGGTTCCGGACGCTACCGGCAAGATCCTCGGCATCGACGCTGACGTCTGCCGCGCTGTGGCCGCTGCCGTATTCGGCGACGCGACCAAGGTCAAGTTCAGTCAGTTGAACGCCAAGGAGCGCTTCACCGCGCTGCAATCCGGCGAGATCGACATTCTGTCGCGCAACACCACCATGACCAGCTCCCGTGACGCGGGCATGGGCCTGAAATTCCCGGGCTTCATTACCTACTATGACGGCATCGGCTTCCTGGTAAACAACAAGCTGGGC
>NZ_JBIUVJ010000109.1:0-9325 GCF_044742875.1 Pseudomonas sp. NPDC087817 | reverse complement strand
CACTGGCCGTCGCAAGACCGCAACCGCACGCGTTTTCCTGCGTCCGGGTACTGGTAACATCTCCATCAACAACCGTTCGCTGGATAACTTCTTCGGCCGCGAAACTGCCCGCATGGTAGTTCGTCAGCCGCTGGAGCTGACCGAGACTGTCGAGAAGTTCGACATCTACGTCACCGTGATCGGCGGTGGTGTAAGTGGTCAAGCTGGCGCAATCCGCCACGGCATCACTCGCGCTCTGATGGACTACGACGAAACCCTGCGTGGCGCTCTGCGCAAAGCTGGCTTTGTTACTCGCGACGCCCGTGAAGTTGAACGTAAGAAAGTTGGTCTGCGTAAAGCGCGTAAGCGTCCGCAGTACTCGAAGCGTTAATTTCGCTTCCACGTTCAAAAAGAATGCCCGATTCCTCACGGAACCGGGCGTTTTTTTATGCCTGCGATTTATCAAAAGAATTGCGCTGTGACAACTTGCCACATTCGTAGACCCCCTATACTGCAAGGCTTGAGGGTGAGAGCTCCGGGTAATTCCCTTGTCAGAATTGGGGCTTTTCATTACCATCTCGGCAAAATTTTTATAAGTAACATTGATTTATTTAGTAGATGCCTGATTTAACAGGCCACAAAGCTGATGGGAGAGGACTGAATGAGCAATGACGGCGTGAATGCAGGCCGGCGTCGCTTCTTGGTAGCAGCCACATCCGTGGTGGGTGCTGCAGGAGCGGTGGGGGCTGCGGTCCCGTTCGTGGGGTCATGGTTTCCCAGTGCCAAGGCGAAAGCCGCCGGTGCACCGGTGAAAGTGAATGTCAGCAAAATCGAGCCAGGGCAGCAGATGATTGCTGAGTGGCGCGGCCAGCCGGTGTTCATTGTTCGTCGTACTGCGGAAATCCTGGGGAATCTCAAGAAGATCGAGGGCCAGCTCTCCGATCCAACCTCCAAAAACTCCACGCAACCTACCTATGTCGACCCTGAGGTGCGATCGATCAAGCCGGAAATTCTCCTGCTGATCGGGATCTGCACGCACCTGGGTTGCTCACCGACCTTCCGTCCCGAAGTGGCACCTGCGGATCTGGGTAAAGACTGGGTGGGCGGTTATTTCTGCCCGTGCCACGGTTCCCACTACGATCTGGCGGGCCGCGTCTACAAGTCGCAACCTGCGCCTTTGAACCTGCCAGTTCCCCCGCATTCCTATGAGACCGATGACCTGATTGTCATTGGCGTCGATACGGAGAAAGCGTGATGAGCAAGTTCATGGATTGGGTTGATGCGCGCTTCCCTGCGACCAAGATGTGGGAAGACCATCTCAGCAAGTATTACGCTCCAAAAAACTTCAACTTCTTCTATTTCTTCGGCTCGCTGGCGCTGCTGGTGCTGGTCAACCAGATTGTCACCGGTGTCTGGCTGACGATGAGCTACACGCCATCGGCAGAAGAAGCGTTCGCTTCCGTCGAATACATCATGCGCGATGTCGAGTACGGCTCGATCCTGCGTCTATTGCACTCGACCGGCGCCTCGGCGTTCTTCATCGTGGTCTATCTGCACATGTTCCGTGGCTTGCTCTACGGTTCGTACCAGAAGCCGCGTGAACTGGTCTGGGTGTTCGGCATGCTGATCTACCTGGCGCTGATGGCTGAAGCCTTCATGGGTTATCTGTTGCCTTGGGGGCAGATGTCCTACTGGGGTGCCCAGGTGATCATCTCGCTGTTCGGTGCGATTCCGGTCATCGGTAACGACCTGACTCAGTGGATTCGCGGTGACTACCTGATCTCCGGGATCACCCTGAACCGCTTCTTCGCCTTGCACGTTGTCGCTCTGCCGATCGTGATTCTCGGTCTGGTGGTGCTGCACATCCTGGCGCTGCACGAAGTCGGCTCGAACAACCCGGATGGCGTCGATATCAAGAAACACAAAGACGAAAACGGCATCCCGCTGGACGGCATTGCGTTCCACCCGTACTACACCGTGAAAGACATTGTCGGTGTCGTAGTGTTCCTGTTCATCTTCTGCTTTATCGTGTTCTTCTTCCCGGAAATGGGCGGCTACTTCCTCGAAAAACCAAACTTCGAGCAGGCTAACCCATTCAAGACGCCAGAGCACATTGCGCCGGTCTGGTACTTCACGCCGTTCTACGCGATCCTGCGGGCAATCCCGGACAAGCTCATGGGTGTTATCGCCATGGGTGCGGCAATCGCAGTGCTATTTGTCTTGCCTTGGCTCGACCGCAGTCCGGTCAAGTCGATGCGCTACAAAGGCTGGATGAGCAAAATCTGGCTGGTAGTGTTCTGCATTTCGTTCGTGATTCTCGGCATTCTGGGCGTTCTCGCTCCGACACCTGAGCGCACGCTGGTATCGCAGATCTGCACGTTCCTGTACTTCGCCTACTTCATTCTGATGCCGTTCTACACCAGGCTCGAGAAGACCAAAAAGGTTCCGGAAAGGGTGACTGGCTGATGAAAAAGTTATTTTTTGCTCTGATTTTTGCTGCTCTGCCAGTGCTGTCCTTCGCCGCTGAACATGGTGGTCCGGAGCTGGAAAAAGTCGACATCGACGTTTCCGACAAGGCTGCGTTGCAGGATGGCGCGCGTACCTTTGCCAACTATTGCATGGGTTGCCACAGTGCCAAGTTCCAACGTTACGAGCGAGTTGCCGATGATCTCGGCGTACCTCATGAGCTGATGCTGGAGAAGCTGGTGTTCACCGGTGCCAAAATCGGTGATCACATGAGCATCGGCATGCAGCCGGCCGACGCCAAGACCTGGTTCGGCGCTGCGCCACCGGATCTGACGCTGGTCGCTCGTGTGCGTGGCACTGACTGGCTCTACGGTTACCTGAAGTCGTTCTACGAAGATCCGGCACGTCCATGGGGCGTGAACAACAAGGTTTTCCCGAACGTCGGCATGCCCAACGTACTGGTCGGCCTGCAAGGTCGTCAGGTCGTGGGCTGCAAACAGGTGCAGATCGTCGAAGACGGCAAGAAGCAATATGATCCGCTGACCGGTACGCCGCTGACTCATGAAGCGTGCGATCAGCTGACCATCGTGCCGAAGTCCGGTGCTCTGAACGAAGAGCAGTTCGATGAGAAGGTCAAGAATCTGGTAACCTTCCTGGCTTACTCGGCTAACCCGGTTAAGCTGCAACATCAGCGCATCGGTACTTACGTCTTGCTGTACCTGGCGTTCTTCTTTGTGTTCGCCTATCTGCTCAAGCGTGAATACTGGAAAGACGTGCACTGATACGCTTCAAAAGCATTGCTGTTAATCGCGCGCGCCCAAGGGCGTCTCCGATAGCGCAACGTCTGGCCAGCCAGGTGTTGCGGGAGGCGCCCTCTGGGCGCGCGCGTTTTTCCGGTTCCGATAATTTCAACAAGCGAGGAGGATCGCCATGGGCGTGACCAATCGGTTGGCCTGTTACTCCGACCCCGCCGACCACTATTCCCACCGAGTGCGCATTGTGCTCGCAGAGAAGGGTGTCAGCGCCGAGATCATTTATGTGGAAGCTGGTCGCCAGCCGCCTAAACTGATTGAGGTGAACCCTTACGGAAGCCTGCCCACGCTGGTCGATCGCGACCTGGCGTTGTGGGAGTCGACCGTGGTGATGGAATATCTGGATGAGCGTTACCCGCACCCGCCGTTGATGCCGGTTTATCCGGTGGCGCGTGCCAACAGTCGTCTGCTGATTCACCGCATTCAGCGTGACTGGTGTGGTCTGGTGGATCTGATTCTTGATCCCAAGTCCAAGGAGGCCGCGCGTGTCGTGGCGCGCAAGGAATTGCGTGAAAGCCTGACGGGCGTGTCGCCGCTGTTTGCCGACAAGCCGTTTTTCCTCAGTGAGGAACAAAGTCTGGTGGATTGCTGCCTATTGCCAATACTCTGGCGTTTGCCGATTCTGGGTATTGAACTGCCGCGGCCAGCCAAGCCGTTGCTTGATTATATGGAGCGCTCGTTTGCGCGTGAGGCTTTCCAGGCGAGTCTGTCTGGTGTCGAACGCGATATGCGCTAAGGCTTAAGGAGCCGCTATGAACTCCAGTCGACCTTATCTGGTCCGCGCGCTCTACGAGTGGATTGTGGATAACGATTGCACCCCGCACATGCTGGTCAATTCCGAGTACCCGGCCGTGCAGGTGCCGCAGGGTTTCGCCAGTGACGGGCAGATTGTCCTGAACATCTCGCCCAGTGCCGTGCGTCATCTGCACATGGACAACGACGTGGTGACCTTCGAAGGTCGCTTCGGCGGCGTCCCGCACAGTCTGTACGTGCCGATCAGCGCCATCCTGGGTATCTATGCCCGGGAAAACGGTCAGGGCATGGTGTTCGATATCGAGTCGCCGATGGATGACGAAGATGATATCGAGCAGGACGATGACCTGCCGCCACCGGACAGCGAACCGCCGCGCCCAAGCGGTCGGCCAAGTTTGAAAGTGGTGAAATAAAAAAAGGCGATCCGTATGGATCGCCTTTTTTATGATCTGCAGGGTGCGTATCAGTCGATGTACTCAAACAGTTTTACAATCTTCTGTACGCCGGAAACGCCCTGTACCAGGTTGGTCGCCTGCGCCGCTTCCTGTTTGGTCAGCAGGCCCAGCAGATAAACGATACCGTTCTCGGTCACGACCTTGATGCGCGAGCCGGGAATGCTGGCGTCGGTGAGCATCTGGGTCTTGATCTTGGTGGTTAGCCACGCGTCGTTCTGACGAGCCAGCAGGGAGGAGGGCTGCAGCACTTGCAGCTCGTTGTGGACCTTCTTCACACGCTGCACGTTGGCGGCAGCCTGTTCGGCCTTGGCCTTGAGGTCTTCGCGGGGCGTCTGACCGGCCAGCAGCACGACGCCGTTGAAGCTGGTGACGACGATGTGTGAGTCGTTGTCCAGGGCCGGGTCGGCCTTGGCCACGTTCACGCCCACTTTGGTTTCGATCAGCGAGTCGTCGATCTTGCTGCCGAAGGTGCGGGTGCCACGGTCGTCTTCAATCGGCGCTTCGCGGCTGGCATTCACCACCGAGGTGCAGCCGCTGATGCCGAGGCACAGGGTCAAGGCCAGAAGGCCAAGGCGATTAGGGGTCATTCTTCACTCCCGAACAGTTGGCTGTCGATCAGATCGCAGAGGCAATGGATCGCCAGCAAGTGGACTTCTTGAATACGTGCAGTGACGTTGGCCGGTACGCGAATCTCGACGTCCTCGGGCAACAGCAGCGACGCCATGCCGCCGCCATCGCGTCCGGTCAAAGCTACGACAATCATTTCGCGATCATGTGCGGCCTGGATCGCTTGAATAATGTTCGCCGAGTTACCGCTGGTCGAAATCGCCAGTAATACGTCGCCTGGCTGACCGAGTGCGCGGATCTGCTTGGAGAACACTTCGTTGTAGCTGTAGTCGTTGGCGATCGAGGTGATCGTCGACGTATCAGTGGTCAGGGCGATGGCCGGCAGGCTTGGACGCTCGCGCTCGAAGCGATTGAGCAGCTCCGAAGAGAAATGCTGGGCGTCGCCGGCGGAGCCGCCGTTGCCGCACGAGAGCATTTTGCCTTCGTTGAGCAGGGCGTTGACCATGATCTGGCTGGCTTGCTCGATGTGCGGTGCAAGTACGTCCATCGCCTGTTGCTTGGTGTCGATACTGGCCTGGAAAAGCTGGCGAATTCGGGATTGCATGTCCATCTGTGTGACCTTAAGTAGCGCGGCTGTCCGGCACATGAATGTGCAGCCCGCAAAGCAAAGAGCAAAATTTGTCGGATGAAAAAGTCCGGGTTGGCTGCAGGTCAACTGTCGAAAGCATTCTGCAACCAGTTCAGCTGACTCGGATGGCTGTCGATGGCCACCACGTCGAAGCGGCAGGGGGAATTGGCCCAGCGCGACTCGCGCTGAAGAAAATACTGCGCAGCGAAAATCAGTTTCTGCTGCTTGCGCGCATCGATGCTAGCGAGCGCGCCACCCCATTGAGTGTTTTTTCTGTAGCGAACTTCAACGAATACTACTGTATCGCCATCAAGCATGACCAGATCAAGCTCGCCGCGTTTGCATAACCAGTTCTGCGCCAATAGGCGCAGACCTTGATCCTGCAGATGCTCGAGCGCCTGGCGCTCGGCATCTTTACCGCTTTGCGAGCGTGACCTGTCAGGCATCAGCGTGGCGTATCCGGCAGGCGTTGTACCTGACCGCTGACGAACTGCGCCCAAGGCAACTGACGCACAACGCGCTGGGTCTGGGTCATGCCGAGGCTGCCCGACTCACCATCGATGCGGCTGTCCGGCAAGGCTTTGAGTTGGCCCAGGCGTGGCGCCAGGCGGTAGGCGTCCACGCCCATCGCGTACAGACGACCGAGGCTGCCTGCCGCTTGCGGCCACTGTGCAACCACTTGCTGGCGCAGTGGATCGCTGGTTTCCAACAGCCATGGGGTTTCGCAGAAGCGAATGCCGTTCATGTCGTTGTATTGGTTGACGTCACCGCTGGCGCTGTACACGTGCGAGGTTGCATACACAGGAACGTCACCGGCGTACTGGAAGTTCAGGGTCGGCTTGATCTGCTGCGCTTGCTGCGGGGTTGCAGCGAGGAAGATGAACTCGATGTCCTGACGGCGCGAAGGCTGTGCGGCGACGTTGGTGCCGGCAGCATTTTGCAGGCTCTTGGCGCGGGCTTCACTCTGGCGCAGCTGGAACATGTCGGCGATCTGCTGGGCCAGTTGCACTGGCTGATCAACACGTTCGGTGGCAACGATGCTGCCACCATTCGCCTGCCAGTCCTGGCTGAACGCACGCAATACGCGGTCGCCCCATTCGCCTTTCGGCACCATGATTGCGGCGCGGTGCAGGCCATCGGCGCGAGCGCGACGGGACACTTCACGGGCTTCGTCTTCAGCCGCCAGACCAAACTGGAACAGTTGCGCCGGACCTTGATCGCCTTCGCTATAGTTCAGCGCGAGGGTGGTGATCGGCAGTTGCGGACGGGTGCTCAGTTGTTTGACCAGTGGTTTTTCCAGCGGGCCGACGACCAGTTGCACGCCGTCAGCCTGAGCCTTGCGGTAGAACTCGTCCATCGAAGTCAGCTTGGAGCTGTCGTAGAACTCGATCGCTGGCGGCTTTTGCCCGGCCTGTTGAGCCTGGTAGTGCGCAGCCATGAAGCCTTCACGCAGAGCCTTGCCGACTGCGGCCAGTTGGCCGTCCTGCGGCAACAGCAGGGCGATCTTGCTCAGTGGCTGGCTGGCCAGTTCCTTGAGCTTGGTCAATGGCAGCGGCAGGTTGATGGCGGCCGGGTGCTTTGGATTCTGCGCACGCCAGGCGTCGATCGCTGCTTGCTGCTGTTCCAGGGTGCCGGCGGATTTCACTGCCATGGCCAGGCCCATCCAGCCGCCGAGATCGTCGGTGGTGTTCGGTTGCAGTTGGTCGGTTGGCAGCGAGCCAATGAGGGTCCAGATCGCTTCGTGGTTTTTGCTGGCGGCTTCGCCTTGCAGCATCGGTGCGATGAACACACGTTCACGAGCGGCAGCCAATGTCTGGCCATCGGCTTCAAGGGCGCGGGCATGTACGGTGCCGGTGCGTACTTGTTGCTCTTCTGGCATCTCGCCCAGGTGTTGCAGGCTTGGATGGCTCAGTGCAGTCAGCGCGGCTTTCGGCTGATTGCGGGTCATGGCCAGCTCAGCATTCAAGGTGCTGGCGAAAATCTGCTGGCCTGGCTTCAGTTGCTCCATCGGCACTTGTTGCAGGATTTGCGCGGACTGTCCGGCATTGCCCTGGCGATAAGCCAGGTCCGCAGCGCTCAGGCGCAACAGGGCGGCTTTTTCCGGGGTTTTCGCCTGACTAGCCTGTTCGAGCAGTTGCTCGATGCTGGCATCCGGGGTCCGTGGAAGTTCGCCAAGGCTGGAGGAAGGGGAGCTGGCGCAAGCCGCCAACAAGGCAGCGAGGCAGAGGGCAGTGAACAGCCGCAGGCAAGCGATCATGTAAGTGTTCCTGATACTCGATCAAATTAGCGTCGAATTGTACCCAAGCACTGGCCGGGGCGCGATGTTACTGGTGTGAATCAGGCAATTTAGCTGGAGTAAATGTTGCGTCAGTGCACAACGACACGCAAAACCGAGCATGGGCGGTGCACGTCGCAAGCCTCGTGACGCGTTACAATGCCGCCTTTTACCGATCACGAGGTGTGCGCTTTGACTGCTCCAGGTCCTTTGAATTCCGCTGCTGGCTCGCTTTATGTGGTGGCGACGCCCATCGGCAACCTGGACGACATCAGCGCCCGGGCCCTGAAAATTCTCCGCGAAGTGTCGTTGATCGCTGCCGAAGACACGCGTCATTCGCAGCGACTGATGCAGCACTTCGGGATTCCCACGCCGTTGGCTGCCTGTCACGAACATAACGAACGAGATGAAGGTAGTCGCTTTATTACCCGCTTGCTGGCAGGTGACAACGTCGCGCTGATTTCGGATGCCGGTACGCCGCTGATTTCTGATCCGGGTTACCACCTGGTGCGTCAGGCCCGTGCTGCCGGGATCAATGTAGTGCCGGTTCCTGGCGCGTGTGCGTTGATCGCCGCGCTGTCGGCCGCAGGTCTGCCATCTGACCGTTTCATCTTCGAAGGTTTTCTCCCAGCCAAGTCGGTCGGCCGCAAGGCGCGCCTGGAAGCTGTCAAGGAAGAGCTGCGCACGTTGATCTTTTACGAAGCTCCGCACCGTATTCTTGAATGTCTGCAGGATATGGAGGCGGTGTTCGGTGGTGAGCGTCAGGCCTTGCTCGCCCGTGAAATAACCAAAACCTTCGAAACGCTTAAAGGTTTGCCGCTGGCTGAGCTGCGCGCGTTTGTTGAATCCGACAGCAATCAGCAGCGCGGCGAATGCGTCGTGCTGGTGGCCGGCTGGAGCGCGCCAGAGTCCGAAGATGCCGTCAGCAGCGAGGCGATGCGCATCCTCAATCTGTTGCTTGAGGAGATGCCGCTCAAGCGTGCCGCCGCGCTGGCAGCGCAGATTACCGGCGAGCGTAAAAACGTGCTGTATCAGGTCGCGCTCGACAAACAAAAAGACGTGTAAGCCGTCGCCCATAGCGCTCTTGGGGCTTTTAGCGCTTGTTCTTCGGCCGCTCTGCCGTTAACCTTCGCGGCGGAGAGTCGATCGGACAGTCGCTGCCCTCTATGAAAATTAGGGGGGGGAGGAAAGTCCGGGCTCCATAGGGCGAAGTGCCAGGTAATGCCTGGGAGGCGTGAGCCTACGGAAAGTGCCACAGAAAATAACCGCCTAAGCGCGCAAGCGCCGGTAAGGGTGAAAAGGTGCGGTAAGAGCGCACCGCACGGCTGGGAACCGTTCGTGGCTAGGTAAACACCACTTGGAGCTAGACCCAATAGGGTCCCAAGGCGTG
>NZ_JBIUVJ010000108.1:0-9520 GCF_044742875.1 Pseudomonas sp. NPDC087817 | reverse complement strand
CGACGGTTGTGACCGTAAGCACTGCCCTAGCTTTCGCTGTGTTTGAAGATGACTCACTCGCCGTAGCCCCAGAAGCCACTCCCGGCGTATACCCCCGTCCCATCAGACGCAGCTAAAACAGGCTGTCCCAAATCCCCGGCGATATCAATTCCTTTATTCAAACTACCGTTTGAAGAGAATTTTCCAATAAGAATGCCATTAGATGGCCATCCCCAGCCGGTCGGGGCCGGGCCGGGTGGAGGCAGTGGAGCTGGCGCTTGCTTGTTAGCGACGGACGGTGCTGCGCCCGCAGAACCAGTGGTTGTCGTGGTTGTCGTGCCATTTGCCTGGCGTCGGATTACCGTTGTTTTACTCGACGACGAAGGTGAAGAACTGGCGTTGCTCACCACCGCTGTCGACGTTGATCCGGTGCGGCCATCGAAGCGAATTGTCTGACCCGGGTGGATCGTATACGGCGTAGGAATATTGTTCCGGGCCGCGAGGGCTTTGTAGTCCCAGCCGTAGCGAAATGCGATGGAAAACATCGTATCGCCCGGACGGACTACATACTGCCCGGTCGTGACGGCAGGACGTTGGGCTGCCGCACTGTTGCGATCGACTACCCGGACGTTGCTCGATTTGGTGCTGGAGCAGCCCACCAGCAAGGTGCTCAAGACAAGGCCAGTCACCAGGCGCTGAAAGCTCGTGTTACCCATACGCTGCGCAATGACTGTGAGACTCACCCGCCGCTCCCTTTGTGGTGGCTGAAAAAATTCGGAATGCCGCATTTCGGCATGAGGTGTCGCAAGTATAACGGGCCGAATCGGCTTTACCTTTAATGAAGCGAAATCGCTTCGCGCACACGTTTGCAAGCCGACAATCTGTTGCGTTTAAACCATCGCTGCCGGAGTAAGACCGAGGCGAACGAAAGGAATTCAGCGCCTTTGAAGAAATGCTCAGGCCAGTGGCCCGTTGAGCAAAGGCACGAAGCGAACAGCGCCCAGAACGTGTCGGGAAAAGCCGTGTTCTTCGCGCACGATCAGCATCAGCTGCTGCACTTCCCCCGAACCCACCGGGATCACCATGCGCCCGCCCGGGGCCAGTTGATCAAGCAAGGCTTGCGGCACATCGGTGGCGACGGCGGTGACGATGATGCCGTTGTACGGCGCCAGCGCCGGCCAGCCTTCCCAGCCATCGCCCCAACGGAACACCACGTTGCGCAGATTGAGTTCGACCAGACGCTCCTTGGCCCGATCCTGCAAGACCTTGATGCGTTCAACCGAGAACACCCGCTCCACCAGTTGCGACAACACGGCCGTCTGGTAACCGGAGCCTGTGCCGATTTCCAACACCTTGTCCAATGGACCGGCCTCAAGCAGCAGCTCGCTCATGCGCGCCACCATATAAGGCTGAGAGATGGTCTGGTTATGGCCGATCGGCAGAGCCGTGTCTTCGTAGGCACGGTGCGCCAGCGCTTCGTCGACGAACAGGTGACGCGGCGTGCGGCGAATCACTTCCAGCACCTTGGCGTTGGACAGGCCTTCTTCATACAGGCGCTGAATCAAACGCTCGCGGGTGCGCTGGGACGTCATGCCGATGCCGCTGCGCATTCTGTCTTCGTGTTCACGGGCCATCAGCGCAGTCCCTCCAGCCAGCCGTCGAGACTTCTGAAGGCATCGTTGAAGGTACGATCAAGCTGCAACGGGGTGATCGAGACATAGCCCTGCATCACCGCATGAAAGTCGGTCCCCGGGCCGCCGTCTTCGGCATCGCCGGCGGCAGCAATCCAGTAACCGGCCTTGCCACGCGGGTCGACCACTTTCATCGGCGCTGCCGCCCGGGCGCGATGCCCCAGCCGGGTCAACTGAATGCCGCGAATATGGTCGAGCGGCAAATTGGGAATGTTCACGTTGAGCACCGTGCGCGGCGGCAGATCCAGCCCGGCATGGGCCTCGACCAGTTTGCGCGCAAAGTAAGCTGCCGTCGGCAAGTTATCCACCTGGCGTGAGGCCAGCGAAAAAGCGAACGACGGACGCTCAAGAAAACGCCCTTCAAGGGCTGCCGCTACTGTCCCGGAATACAGCACGTCATCGCCAAGGTTGGCGCCGAGGTTGATGCCGGAAACCACCATGTCCGGCTCGCGCTCCAGCAAACCATTGAGGCCCAGGTGTACGCAATCGGTCGGTGTGCCATTGAGGCTGATGAAGCCGTTGGCCAGATATTGCGGGTGCAACGGACGGTCGAGCGTCAGCGAACTGCTGGCGCCGCTTTTGTCCTGCTCCGGGGCGATAACCACGCACTCGGTGTAATCCGCCAGCGCAGCATAAAGCGCGGCGAGACCGGGTGCGGTTACCCCATCGTCGTTAGAAATCAGAATACGCATGGGCTGTCCGTCTGCCCCACCGGCACCAGATCAACGAGTTCGCGCACCAATACAGTGGCGAAGCATCCGGCCGGGAGGACGAATTCCAGTTGCAGAATGTCAGGCTGGGGATAATGCCACGTCAACCCGCCAATGGGCAGCCGCAGGATGCGACGTTCGTGGCTCATGCCGGCGTGAATCAACCAATCACGCAGCTCCGCTTCACGGGCGGCAATCCCCTGCTCCAGATCATGGACAGCGCCAGCGGCGGGCGAGTCACCTTCGCCCCACTGCGGCCCGGTCGGGTGCAGATCGAGAATCGCCAGGCGTGGGTCGCTGCACTCGGCTTCACCGGCCGGGAAAAAACTGCGGCTGTCAGTGAATGCGAGCAGATCGCCGACTTGTGCCTTTTGCCAGGTGCCATCGGCGACCCGCGCCGCGAGCACCTGATTGAACAGGAAACTGCGCGCGGTCGAGAGCAGGCGCGAACGCACATTGCGCTGCTCCGGCAAGGCCTTGCGCGCCGCCCACGAACGCGCATCAACGACGTTGCCGCCGTCATGGCCGAAACGCTGGGCGCCGAAATAATTGGGAATGCCTTGTTTGGCGATCAGTTGCAGACGCTCTTCAATGGCAGCTTTGTCGCCGGAGAACTGAGTCAGGCGCAACGTGAAACCGTTGGCCGAATGCGCACCGCGTTGCAACTTGCGTTTGTGGCGGGTGGTCTTGAGGATCTTCAGCGTGTCATTTTCCGCTGCCGTCAGATCGGGGTCAGCCTTGCCTGGCAGTTGCACGCTGAACCACTGACGGGTCAACGCCTGGCGATCCTTGAGGCCGGCATAGCTGACGGTACGCAACGGCACGCCCGCCGCCTTGGCGATACGCCGCGCTGCCTCTTCGGTGTTCAGGCCACGCTTTTCCACCCAGATCCACAGATGTTCGCCATCGCCGCTGAACGGGATATCGAGCACTTCATCGACCTGAAAATCTTCAGCGACCGCTTTCAGTACGGCGCTGCCCAGGGATTCGCCATAGGCACGCGGGCCGAGCAATTGCAGTTCGTTCATACGCGCAGCAACAAGGCAACGGAGTGCACGGCGATGCCTTCTTCGCGACCGACAAAGCCAAGCTTTTCGGTGGTGGTAGCTTTCACGTTCACTTGATCCAACTCAACTTGAAGATCCGCCGCTATCAGCGCGCGCATCGATTCGATATGCGGAGCCATTTTCGGCGCCTGGGCAACGATGGTGTTGTCGACGTTGCCGACTTTCCAGCCTTTGGCATGGATCAGCGCGACCACATGACGCAGCAGTGCGCGGCTGTCGGCGCCCTTGAATTGCGGGTCGGTGTCCGGGAAGTGTTTGCCGATATCGCCCAGCGCCGCCGCGCCGAGCAAGGCATCGCTCAAGGCGTGCAGCAGGACGTCACCGTCGGAATGAGCGAGCAGCCCGAAGCCGTGTGCAATGCGCACGCCGCCCAGAGTAATGAAATCGCCTTCAGCGAAACGGTGCACATCATAGCCGTGGCCAATACGCATAAAAAAACGCCCCGATTTTTGTCAGGGCGTGATTCTACCTGCATTAATCCCGAAGGGCGCGTGCGTGATGCTGCAAGTGGTCGTCAATGAAGCTTGAGATGAAGAAATAGCTGTGGTCGTAGCCCGGTTGCAGGCGCAGCGTCAGTGGATGGCCTGCCTGTTTGGCTGCTTGTTGCAGCGCTTCTGGCTTGAGTTGGTTGGCGAGGAAGTCGTCGCGATCACCTTGATCGACCAGCAGTGGCAGTTTCTCAGAAGCTTCAGCAATCAACGCGCAGGCATCCCATTCTTTCCACTTCGAACGGTCTTCGCCCAGGTAACGGGAAAAGGCTTTTTGGCCCCACGGGCAATCCATCGGATTGTTGATCGGTGAAAACGCCGACACCGATTGGTAACGCCCCGGATTACGCAACGCACAAATCAACGCACCGTGGCCGCCCATGGAGTGGCCGCTGATACTGCGCTTATCGGACGCCGGGAAATGCGCTTCAACCAGTGAAGGCAATTCCTGCACGACATAGTCATGCATCCGATAGTGACGGGACCAGGGTTCCTGCGTGGCATTCAGATAAAACCCCGCACCCAGGCCGAAATCCCAAGCGTTGTCCGGATCACCCGGGACATCTGGGCCGCGCGGGCTGGTGTCCGGTGCGACGATGATCAATCCCAGTTCGGCAGCCATGCGCATCGCGCCAGCCTTCTGCATGAAGTTCTCATCGGTGCAGGTCAGACCCGACAGCCAGTACAGCACCGGCAACTTGCCGCCCTGCTCTGCCTGCGGTGGCAGGTAGACGGCGAACACCATGTCACAACCGAGCACATCGGAGCGATGGCGATAGCGTTTGTGCCAGCCGCCGAAACTCTTCTGACAGGAGATATTTTCCAGACTCATGTAAAGACTCCTACGCGGTCACGGCAGCAAGCCTTCGAGACTTGCGGCCATGTCGCCACGATTGATCAGAAATGAATAACGGTACGAATGCTCTTGCCTTCGTGCATCAGGTCGAACGCCTTGTTGATGTCTTCCAGGCCCATGGTGTGGGTGATGAAGGTATCCAGCGGAATTTCACCGCTCTGGGCCATGTCGACATAGCTTGGCAACTCGGTACGACCACGCACACCGCCGAACGCAGAACCGCGCCAGACGCGACCGGTGACCAACTGGAACGGACGGGTAGCGATTTCCTGGCCGGCACCGGCCACGCCGATGATCACCGACTCGCCCCAGCCTTTGTGGCAGCACTCAAGCGCTGCGCGCATCAGTTGCACGTTGCCGATGCATTCGAAGGAGAAGTCGACGCCGCCATCGGTCATGTCGACGATCACTTCCTGGATCGGACGATCAAAATCTTTCGGGTTCACGCAGTCGGTGGCACCCAATTGTTTAGCGATTTCGAACTTTGCCGGGTTGATATCGATGGCGATGATGCGCGCAGCCTTGGCTTTCACCGCGCCGATCACCGCCGACAAACCGATACCGCCGAGACCGAAGATGGCCACGGTGTCACCCGGCTTGACTTTGGCAGTGTTGAGCACGGCACCGATACCGGTGGTGACGCCACAGCCGAGCAGGCAGACCTTTTCCAGCGGTGCATCCTTGGAGATTTTGGCGACGGAGATTTCCGGCAATACGGTGTATTCCGAGAAGGTCGACGTACCCATGTAGTGGAAAATCGTCTCGCCTTTGTAGGAAAAACGCGAAGTGCCATCCGGCATCAAACCTTTGCCCTGGGTCGCGCGAATCGCCTGACACAGGTTGGTCTTGCCCGACTTACAGAACTTGCACTGGCCGCATTCCGGGGTGTACAGCGGAATCACGTGATCGCCGACGGCAACCGAAGTCACACCTTCGCCGATGGCTTCAACGATTGCGCCACCTTCGTGGCCAAGGATCGACGGGAAGATGCCTTCCGGGTCAGCGCCGGACAAGGTGTAGGCGTCAGTGTGGCAGACCCCGGAAGCCACCACACGCAGCAGCACTTCACCGGCCTTGGGCATGGCGACATCGACTTCTACGATTTCCAGCGGCTTCTTGGCCTCGAAGGCAACGGCGGCGCGCGACTTGATCATGCTGACTCTCCAGTGAATCCATTGAATAAAAAAGCAGACAAGGAGTGTAATACATGGCCCGACGATGAATAATCCGGACAAAAGCAAAACATTATTGCCACACAGGGATAATCCTGATGTCCGAAAACCGTTGGGAAGGCATTGACGAGTTCGTCGCCGTCGCCGAATGCAGCCAATTCACCGCCGCTGCCGAACGTCTTGGAGTTTCTTCCTCGCACATCAGTCGACAAATCGTACGACTGGAAGAGCGTTTGCAGACGCGACTGCTGTATCGCAGCACCCGACGGGTGACGCTGACCGAAGCTGGACAGACTTTCCTGCAACATTGCCAGCGCTTGCAGGATGGTCGTGAAGAGGCTTTGCGCGCAGTCGGCGACCTGACCAGCGAACCGAAGGGCATGCTGCGCATGACCTGTGCCGTTGCCTACGGTGAACGTTTTATCGTGCCGCTGGTAACGCGGTTCATGGGGCTCTACCCACAACTGCGCATCGATATTGAATTGAGCAATCGCCAACTCGACCTGGTACACGAAGGACTGGATCTGGCGATCCGGTTGGGACGCCTGCAGGATTCGCGGTTGGTCGCGACGCGCCTGGCGCCAAGGCGCATGTACCTGTGTGCGTCACCGTCCTACCTCGAACGGTACGGCCGCCCACACAGTTTGTCGGAACTGAGCCGCCACAATTGTCTGATTGGTAGCTCGGACATATGGCAACTGGAGCAAAACGGGCGGGAATTTTCCCAGCGCGTGCAGGGAAACTGGCGCTGCAACAGTGGGCAAGCGGTGCTGGATGCGGCGCTGCAAGGCGTCGGGTTGTGTCAGTTGCCGGACTATTACGTGCTGGAGCATCTGCACAGTGGTGCGTTGATTTCGTTGCTGGAGACGCATCAGCCGCCGAATACCGCAGTGTGGGCGCTGTATCCGCAGCAACGGCATTTGTCGCCGAAGGTGCGCAAACTGGTGGATTATTTGAAGGTGGGGTTGGCTGAGCAGCCGGAGTATCAGGAATGAGTGTTGCGTTGCCCGTAAATGCGCTATCGCGAGCAGGCTCGATCCTACAGAGGAACGCATTTCAAAATGCAGGAGTGAGCCTGCTCGCGATGGCGATTCAACAGGCACCACAGAAATTCAGTGGCGGTTAGTCCAACGCTGACGCAACCATTCGAGATCTTCCGGTCGGGTGACTTTGAGGTTATCCGCCCGCCCTTCAATCAGACGCGGCGCCAGTCCTGCCCACTCCATCGCCGAAGCTTCATCAGTAATCGCGGCATCCGCCACCAGACTATCGGCCAATGCCCGATGCAACGCACCGAGGCGAAACATCTGCGGCGTATACGCCTGCCAGATCACGCTGCGATCCACGGTCTCAACCACCCGACCGTGCTTGTCGACCCGCTTCAACGTGTCGCGCGCAGGTACCGCCAGCAAACCGCCCACCGGATCATCCGCCAGTTCATCCAGTAATTTGTCGAGATCTTCGCGACTCAGATTCGGTCGTGCCGCATCGTGCACGAGCACCCAATCCTCATCATCAGCACCTTGCGCATGCAAATGCAGCAAGGCATTGAGCACCGAGCCGGAGCGCTCGGCCCCGCCCTCAACGCGCTGAATACGCGGATCGCTGACGCAGGCCAGATTCGGCCAGTAAGGATCATCAACCGCAAGACTGACCACCAAACCCTTGAGGCTCGGGTGATCAAGGAAACAGCCAAGGCTGTGTTCGAGAATTGTGCGTCCGCCCAGTTGCAGGTATTGCTTGGGACGGTCCGCGGCCATTCGGGCACCGACGCCCGCGGCAGGAATCACGGCCCAGAAAGCCGGCAGGGAATTGATCATTGGGCCAACTGGTAAAGGGTTTCACCGTCCTTGACCATGCCCAACTCGTGACGAGCCCGTTCTTCAACGGTCTCCATGCCTTTTTTCAGCTCGCTGACTTCAGCGTCCATCACCCGGTTGCGCTCCAGCAAACCTTCGTTCTCGGCATGTTGATCAGCAATCTGCTGATTCAGCTCGGCAACTTGCGCCAGACTGCCATTGCCCACCCACAGGCGGTACTGCAGACCGGCCAGCAGCAAGAGCAAAACGAGAAACAACCAGTAAGGACTGCGCATCGAATATCAGGTATCCAGTGAAAAAAGACAGCCACGCCAAAACTTTGAAGCATCTGATAGCACGAAGCCTGGAAGACCCAGGCTTGTGCTGTTAAGGCATCAGATTAGTGGCAAATCCATCGCTGTCACGACTTTTTCGACACAATCCGGTGTCCTTTTATCAGTTTCCGCTTAACCGCGGAATTCGCTGCGACCGTTGTACTTGGCTTTGCCATTCAACTGCTCTTCGATACGCAGCAGTTGGTTGTACTTGGAAACACGGTCGGAACGGCACAGCGAACCCGTCTTGATCTGGCCAGCCGAGGTGCCCACAGCCAGGTCGGCAATGGTCGAATCTTCGGTTTCGCCCGAACGGTGCGAGATCACTGCGGTGTAACCGGCAGCCTTGGCCATCTGGATGGCTTCCAGGGTTTCGGTCAGGGTGCCGATCTGGTTGAACTTGATCAGGATCGAGTTGGCGATCTTTTTATCGATGCCTTCTTTCAGGATCTTGGTGTTTGTCACGAACAGGTCGTCGCCGACCAGTTGGGTCTTCTCGCCGATCTTGTCGGTGAGGATCTTCCAGCCAGCCCAGTCGGACTCGTCCAGACCGTCTTCGATCGAAATGATCGGATAACGTTCGGTCAGGCCTTTCAGGTAGTCAGCGAAACCTTCTGCGGTAAACACCTGACCTTCGCCGGACAGGTTGTACTTGCCGTCTTCGTAGAATTCGCTGGCCGCGCAGTCCAGGGCCAGGGTCACGTCGGTGCCCAGCTTGTAACCGGCGTTGGCCACAGCTTCCGAGATCACTTTCAGCGCGTCTTCGTTGGACGCCAGGTTCGGCGCGAAACCGCCTTCGTCGCCAACGGCGGTGCTCAAGCCACGGGCCTTCAGCACAGCTTTGAGGTGATGGAAAATCTCGGTGCCCATGCGCAGACCTTCCGAGAAAGACTTGGCGCCAACCGGCTGCACCATGAATTCCTGGATGTCGACGTTGTTATCGGCGTGCTCGCCACCGTTGATGATGTTCATCATCGGCACCGGCATCGAGTAAACACCCGGCGTGCCGTTGAGGTTGGCGATGTGTGCGTACAGCGGCAGATCCTGATCCTGCGCAGCAGCCTTGGCCGCAGCCAGGGAAACGGCGAGGATCGCGTTGGCGCCCAGGGTCGCTTTGTTTTCAGTACCGTCGAGCTTGATCATCGCGTGATCCAGGGCTTTCTGGTCGCTTGGGTCAGTACCCAGCAGCAGATCGCGGATCGGACCGTTGATGTTGGCTACCGCTTTGAGCACGCCCTTGCCCAGATAACGGCTCTTGTCGCCATCACGCAGCTCGAGCGCTTCACGCGAGCCAGTGGATGCACCGGACGGCGCGCAAGCGCTGCCGATGATGCCGTTGTCGAGAAGCACGGCCGCTGCCCCGGTGGGCGTGCCACGGGCGTCGGGAACGTGACGGGGGGGGGGGGCGGCGCGGGGTGGCCGG